>NZ_JALQEB010000029.1:0-517423 GCF_023630905.1 Caballeronia sp. ATUFL_F1_KS4A
AACACGGCGACCGACGCGCTCACAAGCGCCAAAGCGAGCGCAAGTTCGCTCTCGACGAGCGCCGGCGGGTTGCTTTCAAATTGAACGTGTCGGAATGGTTCACCCGGCGGACCAATTCTTACCTCGTCTCACGCATGCGAGTCGCCCGCAAACAGCGCGAGATATCCTTCCGGGTCGACCGGCTTCCCGCCCACACGCACCTCGAAATGTAGATGCGGTCCCGTGGATCGACCCGTCGAGCCCACCTCGGCGATAGTCTCGCGCGGCTCGACCTGCTGTCCGACGCGCACTTCGATCTTCGAAGCGTGAGCGTATCGCGTGATAAAGCCGTTGCCGTGATCGATCTCGACCGTATTGCCATAGCCCGGCATCGGTCCGGCGTGGATCACGCGGCCGCCGGCGGCCGCGAGAATCGGCGTACCTGTCGGGGCGACCAGATCCACGCCCGGGTGGAAACTCAGGTGACGATTGAACGGATCCAGACGGTTCCCGAACGATGAACTCGTTCGTCCGAACGCGAGCGGACGACGCCCCGGAAAGGCTTCCCACGCCGCCTCGTGGTGCGCCGCGTCTTGTTCGAGCGCGTCAAGCGTCGTCGCCAGGCAGTCGAGTTCGTTGCTTCGGTTTCGCGGCTCCGGTCGCGCGTCGGCGGCCTGGCAAGGGCGGGGCGGAAGCTCTGGGCCGCCCGCTGCGTCGCTGGAGGCCGCGCGCACCGAGGCCACTGCGCTGGTCGCCGTGGCGCGCGGCGGTTTTGCGCGCAAGCGTTGATCGAACCCACTGAGCGTGTCCAACTGCGCAGCGAGCCGCTCCACGCGCGCATCGAGCGCGGCGTTCGACGCCTTCAGACGCGCGAGCTCATCGGCGTTGTAAGGGGCTCGGGCGTATCGGACGGCGGCGGGCTCCTGCGCACGCCGCATCTGAACGTCATACTGGCCCAGCGCGAGACCGCCTGCCAGCGCCAGCACCGCCACCGAGCAGGCAGTACCAACGATGGCGCGCAGCGCGCCTCGCCGCATCACGATGTAAAGATCGTTTTTCGAGCGCGAGATGACTGACACCACCCTTATCTCCCTGCAATCAGTGCGAGTTTTGAGATGGTAGGAGCGCGCCGGATCTCGGCCTATCGGACGAATCAGAGAAATTTGGGACAAGAGTCGATTCCGCGGTCTGCGCTATATCCGCTCATACATTCCGCCCTATATAAACAATAAAAATGTTTTGCTTTCATAGATGGTTCTTCTCCCTCAACATGAAGTGATCCGAAAAAGCACTGGAGCGAGACATGGAAAGCACCGCGGATTTGAAGCGCTATGAATTGCTGATCAATGGCGAGTTCGTCCCGCCGAGCGGAGGCGACTACTCGACGAACCTCGATCCTTCGAACGAGAATCCGATCGCCCACGTCGCGCAAGGCACATCCGCCGATGTCGACCGCGCGGTGCAGGCGGCGCGCGCCGCGCTCAAGCCGTGGAATGCGATCCGCGCCGCCGAACGCGGCCGAATCCTGATGAAGCTTGCCGATCTCCTGCGCGAAAATCAGGAAGAACTCGCGGCGCTCGAAAGTCTCGATGCCGGCAAGCCGATCTCCGGTGTACAACGCCAGGACGTGCCCGCCGCCATCGATACGCTCGCCTACTATGCCGGCTGGTGCGACAAGATCAACGGCCAGGTCGTGCCCGCACGCCCCGACGCGCTGACCTACACCGTGCGCGAGCCGGTCGGCGTCGTCGCGGCGATCGTGCCGTGGAATTTCCCGCTGATGATCGGCATGTGGAAGATCGCGCCCGCGCTCGCGTGCGGCTGCACGCTGATCGTTAAGCCGGCCGAAATCACGCCGCTTTCGGCGCTGATGGTCGGGCGGCTCGCGCTGGAAGCCGGCGTGCCGCCGGGCGTGCTCAACATCGTGACCGGCAAGGGCTCGGTCGTCGGCGATTCCCTCGTCGCGCATCCGGGCGTCGACAAGGTGACGTTCACCGGCTCGCCGTCCGTCGGGCGCGGCATTCTGCAGGGCGCGGCGGGCAACTTCAAGCGCGTCACGCTCGAACTAGGCGGCAAGTCCGCCAACGTGATCTTCGCGGATGCGAACATCGACGGCGCCGTGCGCGCGGCCGCATCGGGCATCTTCTTCAACGCGGGGCAAGTCTGCTCGGCGGGCTCGCGCATTCTCGCGCAGCGCGCCGTCTACGACGAAGTCGTCGAGCGCCTCGCCCAGCGCGCGCAGACGATCAAGCTCGGCGATCCGTCCAAACGCGAAACCAACATGGGCCCGCTCATTTCCGCCAAGCAGATGAAGAGCGTGCTCGACTACGTGGACATCGGCACGGGCGAGGGCGCCTCGCTCGTGACAGGCGGCAAGCGCGCGGGCGAACGCGGCTATTTCGTGGAGCCGACGGTGTTCGCCAACGTCGAGCACGAGATGCGCATCTCGCAGGAAGAGATTTTCGGGCCGGTCGCGAGCGTGATCCCCTTCGACGACGAAGCCGACGCGCTGCGCATCGCCAACGGCACCGCGTACAGTCTCGCAGCGGGCGTCTGGAGCGCGGATATCGGCCGCGTGCATCGCATGGCCGCGGAATTGAAAGCGGGCACGGTCTGGGTCAATACCTACGGTTTCACGGACGTGCGCCTGCCGTGGGGCGGCGGCGGCGACTCGGGCTTCGGCCGCGAACATGGCGACGTCGCCATCGAGAATTTCACCGAGCCGAAGGCGGTCTGGGTGGCGCTGACGCCTTGACGGAATGAACGCCGCGGCCAACCGCGGCGAAAGGGAAACGGGCGGTCCGACTCATCGAACCGCCCGTTTGGATCGGAAAGACCCGTCAGACGCGCGCCGTTTCCTCGTTGCGCGCCCGCCAGAGCCGCGCCCGCTGCGTGCTGTCTTCATATTGGACCGTGTTTTGCCGGCAGGCTTCGATTGTCGAATTCTTGCGCTCGACGATCGCCTGGCAAAGAAACTCGGCGCTGTAGGCCGTCAGCAAATGCGGGGAATGGGTTGCGATGTACTGTGCGATCTTCCCGTAATCGCTATCCGCCGATGCCAGCGCGCGATACGTCTGCACATCCCAGCGGAACATCAGGTCGAGTTCTTCGAAAGCCGTGTTGAACGCGCAGACTTGCGCCTGAAGTTCGCGGTCATCGTCGTGCGTTGCATGGATCATGATCGTCTCCTGTATGGCCGTGGGGCTTGAATGCAGGATAGAAAAGTCGATCCATATACGATAGTTAAAGTTTTTTCGCTTATCTATTCAGAAAGAATTATGCGTTCGGTTTGCCCGTCTTCGCGACGATTTGCGTGATCGCTTCGATCTGCGCTGCGCCTTCTTCGATCAGAAACTGCTTGAACGCAAGCGCCACCGGCGGTAGCCGCTTGTTGTTCCGATGCACGACGAACCAGTTGAGCATCACGGGAAAGCCCTCGATATCGAGCACCGCCAGCTTTCCGACCTGCAATTCCATGCTGATCGTGTGCGCGGACAAGAAGCTCAGGCCCATGCCGGCGATCACCGCCTGCTTGATCGTCTCCGTGCTGGTGATTTCCATCGCGACGTTAAGGTTCGGCAGCCGTCCGCCGAATCCTTCTTCCATCGAATTCCAGGTGTCGGACCCACGCTCGCGCACGATGAACGGTTCGTCGGCGAGCGCTTCGAGCGGCAAGTTCCTCCGTCCGACGAGCGGATGATCCGGCGGCGCGACGATCACGTACGGATGGGGCGCGAATGAGACGTTCACCGTGTCCATATCGCGCGGGGGGCGGACCATCACGGCGAGATCGGTGAGATTGTCGGACAGCTGATGCAGCAGTTCCTCGCGATTGTGTACCGCGAGATTGAGCCGGACATCGGTATTGCGCTGCGTGAACGCGGCGAGCAAGCGGGGGAAAAAGTAATCGCCGGCGCTGATCACCGCGACGTTGAGCGTGCCGCCCGCGATGCCTTTGAGTCGGGCCATCGCATCGTCGGCTTCGCGGAATTGCTCCAGAATCGCGCGGCTGTAGTGAAGCATTTCATTTCCGGCCGGCGTCAGATAGATTTTCTTGCCGAGCTGCTCGAACAGCGGTAGCCCGGCATGCTCCTCCAGTTGCTTCACCTGCGTCGAAACAGCCGGCTGCGTAAGGTAGAGCTCTTCAGCGGCGCGCGAGAAACTCAGTCGACGGGCGACGGTCTCGAAGATCTTGAGTTGACGCAGGGTGGCGTTGCGCAGCACAGCAATCCCTCATCCATTAACGATCACTAATTTATACAATAATTTTTTCTAACTTTCCTTAATCGTTTTTCTCCCCCACGATGCTTTCACGGCCGCGAAAGTTGTAAGGCGGACGGTTGCGCCAAGAACGAACGGCCACGCCAGACCCCAGGCATCGGCCAGTTTGCCGCAAAGCAACACGAGCACACTCGCAGCATGGAAGCCTGCAAAGGCTGCATAACCCATCCGGACTTTATTGGGAATCGCTTTGAAATGATTCTTCGATCGCCTGAAGCGGATGTTTGCCGGATGTGCGAATCGATCGCCCACCTCAAAACGCGCGACATGCGCAATACCCGTGACCGGCGGCCTCACGCCCATGCCGCCTGGACCGAGCATTTCCCCTGACCGACCGCTCGCCGCCGACGCACCGCGCCGGCTTCTCGCAGCACATCAAGCGCCGTACGAGCGCTAAGACAGATAACGGAGACAGACATGGCAAGCGCAGACACGGTTGTGTCCGGGCAATCGCACGGGCGTCACCACAACAGATGGATCCAGCTCGCAGTCGGCATCGTATGCATGGGGCTGGTCGCCAACCTCCAGTACGCATGGACTCTTTTCGTCGTTCCGATGGATGCGAAGCACCATTGGGGTCAAGCGGCGATTCAAACCGCCTTCACCATCTTCATCGTCACTGAAACGTGGCTCGTGCCCGTCGAGGGCTGGCTCGTCGATAAATTCGGACCGCGCCCGGTCGTGATGGGCGGCGCACTTTGCGCCGCCATCGGCTGGATGATCGACGCCCACGCCACCACGCTCACGCATCTGTACATCGCCGCCGTGGTCGCAGGTATCGGCGCCGGTTGCGTGTATGGCACCTGCGTCGGCACGGCGCTCAAGTGGTTCCCGGACAAGCGCGGTCTCGCGGCGGGCCTGACCGCAGCTGGCTTCGGCGCGGGCGCGGCTGTCACGGTGATTCCGATCTCGAACATGATCCAGAGCTCAGGCTACGAGCACGCGTTCATGTTCTTCGGCATCCTGCAGGGCGCGTGCATCTTCGTGCTCGCGCTGATGCTCGTGCGGCCGAATCCGCCGAAAGGCATCGTGCCGGCCAAGCGCATCGTGTCGACGAAGATCGACTACACGACAGGACAGATGGTGCGCTCGCCGCTCTTCTGGGTGCTGTATCTGATGTTCGTGTTCGTCGCGGCGGGCGGCGTGATCGCGACCGCGCAGTTCGGGCCGATCGCGAAGGAATACGGCTTCGCCAAGATGCCGGTGAATCTCCTCGGCGTAACGCTGCCGCTGCTCGCGATGACGCTGTCCATCGACAATCTGTGCAACGGCTTCACGCGTCCGCTGTGCGGCTTCATCTCGGACAAGATCGGCCGCGAAAACACGATGTTCATCATCTTTCTCGGTGAAGGCGTCGCGCTGCTCGGGCTGATGGAGTTCGGCCACAATCCGTATCTCTTCATGCTGTTCGCGGCGATGACGTTCCTCTGCTGGGGCGAAATCTTCTCGATCTTCCCGGCGACCTGCGCGGACACCTTCGGCAGCAAGTACGCCGCCGCCAACGCGGGCACGCTCTACACCGCGAAAGGCACGGCGTCGATGCTGGTGCCGCTCGCTTCGGTGCTCGCGTCGATCGGGTCGTGGAACGCGGTGTTCATCACGGCGGCGGTGACGTCGATCGCGGCGGGACTGTGCGCGAAATTCGTTCTCGCGCCGATGCGAAAGCGCTGGATCGAAAACACGCTCACGGAAGAGTCGTCGGCCGAATCGTCGATCAACGCGTCGTTACGGACCGGCTCGATTCAATGAAACAGGGCACGCCGACGTTGAGCGTATCGCTGCATCAACTGAGGCTTTTCGTCACCCTCGCGCGGCATCGCAGCTTCACGCGCGCGGGCGACGATCTCGGCATCACCCAATCGGCGGTGAGCCGCAGCATTCGCGAACTCGAAGATGAAATCGCGCTGCGGCTCTTCGATCGCACGACGCGTCAGGTCGCGCTCACCGAAACCGGACGCAAGCTGCTCGCCCGCATTGCGCCGCTCGTCGAGGAACTGGAAGCGACTCTGCGGCCGCGCGCGCAAGAGGGCGGCGAGCCGGGCGTCGTCAATCTCGCGAGCAGTTGCGCTCTCACGGCGAGCGTTTTGCCCGCGATGCTCGCATCGTGTCGCGAACGTCTGCCGGAAGTCACGATCATCGTGATGGATCGGCCGCAAAATGCCGTGCTGCAACTCGTGCGTTCGGGCGAGGCGGAACTGGGCGTCGCGATCGCGCCCGACAATCTCGACGAACTCGCCGCCGAGCCTCTTTTCGCCGATGGACTTGCTGCCGTCGTCAGCGCGTCGCATCGACTGAGCGCGGCGGCGGGCATCGACTGGCAGCAGTTGCGCGGCACGCCGCTTCTCCTGCTCGACGATGACACCGGCAGCCTGGGCGCCATCGAGGCTGCGCTCGCGCTGCACGGCGTCGCGGGCGCGGTGCGCCAGAAATTCACGCAAGCTGCCGCGGTTGCGCGCATGGCGGAAGCCGGCCTCGGCGTCGGTATCCTGCCGATGCACGCGCGCGCTGCCATCGACTGCGCGCAGACGCGCATCATCCCGCTCGTGCCGGACACGTCGCGCACGATCATGCTCGTACGGCGCAAGAGCCGCGCGCTGCGCTCGAGCGCGGCGAACGTCTGGTCACACATCGTCGCATCCTCGTCGCATACTTTCATCTCGGGTCAGGCCGTCGAGGTCTGACCGACTTCTTGCCGCTGAAGGAAGCCCGCCGCGCATCTCGCGCATGCGGGTTTTCGCTCGTCTGCGAGCGCACGATTCGCCTTGTCCTGTCTGCACTCGGAATGTAGTATCTTGTATATCAGAGAGATATAAAGCTACAACCCTCAGGAGACGAACCATGAAGATCTGCGTGTACGGCGCCGGAGCGATCGGCGGCTATATGGGCGCGCAACTGGCGCGAGCGGGTGCGGACGTCAGTTTCGTCGCGCGCGGGCCGCATCTCGCGGCGATGCAGGCGAACGGCGTCAAGCTCCGGATCGATGGCGAGGAGCACACCGTCAAGGTGCGCTGCACGAACAATCCCGCCGAACTCGGCCCGCAGGATTACGTGATCGTCGCGCTGAAGGCGCATTCGATTCCGGGCGTCGTCGATCTGATTCCGCCGCTGCTCGGCCCGGAAACCGCGATCGTCACGGCCGTCAACGGTCTGCCTTACTGGTATTTCTACAAACACGGCGGCGAGCTCGAAGGCACGAAACTGCAGAGCGTCGATCCTGGCGGCCGCCAGTGGGACGTGTTCGGTCCGGAACGCGCGATCGGCTGCGTGCTGCTGCCGGCGGCGGAAATCGCGGAGCCGGGCGTCATCGAACATCACTACGGCAAGAAATTTCCCATCGGCGAGCCGAGCGGCGAAATCTCGCCGCGTCTGCAGGCGCTGCACGACATGATGGCGAAGGCGGATATGGAAGCGCCGATGCGCGACAACATCCGCGATGAAATCTGGCTGAAGCTCTGGGGCAATCTGTGCTTCAACCCGATCAGCGCGTTGACCGGCGCGACGCTCGACGTGCTCACGAGCGATCCCGGCACGCGCGCGCTCTCGAAGGCGATGATGCTGGAGGCGAAGGCGATCGGCGACAGGATCGGCGTGAATTTCCGCGTCGACGTCGAGCGGCGCATCAACGGCGCCGGCGCGGTCGGCGCGCACAAGACGTCGATGCTGATGGACTGCGAGGCCGGACGCCCGATGGAAATCGATCCGCTGATGACGGTCGTGCAGGAAATCGGCCGCCTCGTGCACGTCGAAACGCCGATGCTCGATGCCGTTCTCGCATTGATCAAGCTGCGCGAAGGCGTGAATCAGGGCACGGCGAAGCCGCTGCCGCTCCCGCAATCTCAAAAAGCCGCCTAAACTGCAGACGAAGGCACCAGCGTTGTTTCTGATATACAAGATGCAAAATACTTGCGTGCTGTTGCGATGCAGCATATACTGAGGGCTCTTGAGTGATTCAACTGGAGCCTGAAATGAGCATCGCCCTGCTGGTTGTTGTCGGATTCGCGCTGGTTGCCGTTGGTGTAGGTGTTACGTTTATGATTGCGTCGGCCGTGCCGCAAAGCATGCTGCAGCGCGCACAGGATCACGGTCGCTTCGCCGGTCTCGCGGCGGATGACCAGAACGGCGGTTCGGGCAAGCGTGTCGACGCTCGCCGTCCGCACTTGGGAAATCAAGCCATCAATGCCATCTGATACTCAATCCGTAGATAGTCCGGAAGTTCGCCCCGATGTACGTCCGCCCGGGCTGACGCTTTCGCTGGAGCCGATCAATGCCACGGTTTCGCTGCGCGATCAGGCGTACGCGAAGCTGCGGCAGGCGATCGCCGAGGCGGACATCTATCGTTCGCGGGAAGAAATCCGTCTCGACGAGAAAGAACTGACCGAAGCGCTCGGCGTGTCCCGCACGCCGATTCGCGAGGCCATGACGCTGCTCGAGCAGGAAGGTTTTCTGCGCACGGTGCCGCGCCGCGGCGTCTATATCTTGCGCAAGACCAAGCGCGAGATCGTCGAGATGATTCACATGTGGGCGGCGCTGGAAAGCATGGCGGCGCGCCTCGCGACGCAGCGCGCGACGGACGAGGAAATCGCCCATCTGCGCCACATGTTCGACAATTTCCGCGACTCGACGCCCGCCGAGCATATCGACGAGTATTCGGAAGCGAATATCGCGTTCCATTCGGCGATCGTGCGGCTGTCGAAGTCGGAAATCATCTTCGACACGATCAAGAACATCTTCGTGCACGTCCGCGCGATCCGTAAGATGACGATCTCGCAGAGCGATCGGGCGTCGCGCTCGATCGTCGATCACATGCGGATCATCGAGGCGCTGGAGAAGCGCGACACGGAGCTGGTCGAGCGGCTCGTGAAGCAGCATTCGCTCGATCTGGCGGCGTTCGTCGAGGCGAATTGCGACTTTCTGGACTGATGACGGATTGAGTTGGAAAGCAAAAAACCGCATGGTGTTCGCCGTGCGGTTTTTTTATTTCGTCGTTGATCGAAACGGTGATGCGCGAAGCGGATAGTCGTCGCTCGGCAGCGCGCCGCGCGTCTCGACCGGCACAAAGCCGGGCGCATGACTCGGAGACGGCGCGACGGCTTGCGATGTCGCGAACGACAGGGCAGTGACCTGGCCGATGCGCAAGGCCACCGCCATCGCAGAGTCGAGGTAGACGAACATGGCGCGGAAAAAAGGCGCAAGTCTATCGATGCTGCCCTTTCTCAGCAATAGCGCGCGCCCTTGCTCGGCCCGCGCCGGTTGCCCGCGTGCCTAACGCATCGCGTGCAGCATCGTTTCGCCGAGCGCGGCCGGCGAATCGGCGACGTGAATGCCCGCCGATTTCATCGCGTCGATCTTCGCGCTGGCCGTGCCCGATCCGCCCGAGATGATCGCGCCCGCGTGACCCATGCGGCGTCCCGGCGGCGCGGTCGTTCCGGCGATGAAACCGACCACTGGCTTCGTCGTCTTCGCGTCCTTGAGAAACTGCGCGGCTTCTTCCTCCGCCGATCCGCCGATCTCGCCGATCATGATGATGCCCTCGGTCGCATCGTCCTCCAGAAAGAGCGACAGGCAATCGATGAAGTTCGTCCCGTTCACCGGATCGCCGCCGATACCGATGCACGTCGTCTGCCCGAGGCCGGCCGCGGTCGTCTGCGCGACGGCCTCATAGGTCAGCGTGCCCGAACGCGATACGACGCCGATCTTCCCCGGCCGGTGAATATGCCCCGGCATGATGCCGATCTTGCACTGCCCCGGCGTGATGACGCCCGGACAGTTCGGCCCGACGAGCCGGCTCGACGAACCGCTCAACGCGCGCTTCACGCGCAGCATGTCGAGCACCGGAATGCCTTCCGTGATGCAGACGATGAACGGCACCTGCGCGTCGATGGCTTCGAGAATCGCATCGGCGGCGAAGGGCGGCGGCACATAGATGACGGAGGCGTCGGCGCCCGTTTTCGCGACGGCATCGGCGACGGTGTCGAACACGGGCAAGTCCAAATGCGTCGTGCCGCCTTTGCCCGGCGTCACGCCGCCGACCATGCGCGTGCCGTACGCGATCGCCTGTTCGGAATGAAACGTGCCTTGCGCGCCGGTGAAGCCCTGGCAGATGACCTTCGTATCTTTATTGATGAGAACGCTCATTGGGCCACTCCTTGAGCGACGGCGCTGACGATCTTGTCGGCGGCATCGGCGAGATTTTCGGCGGGGATGATGGTGAGACCGGACGTGCGCAGAATCTCGCGGCCCGCATCGACATTCGTGCCTGCGAGGCGCACGACGAGCGGCACGCTCAGATCGATCTCGCGCGCGGCCGCGACGACGCCTTGCGCGATCACGTCGCAGCGCATGATGCCGCCGAAGATGTTGACGAGAATGCCCTGCACCTTCGGGTCGCGCAGGATCAGCTTGAACGCGGTCGCGACGCGCTCCTGGGTCGCGCCGCCGCCGACGTCGAGAAAGTTCGCCGGCTCGCCGCCGTAGAGCTTGATGATGTCCATCGTGGCCATCGCGAGGCCCGCGCCGTTCACCATGCAGCCGATATTGCCGTCGAGCTTGACGTAGTTCAGACCGTGCTTCGCCGCTTCGATTTCGGCGGGATCTTCCTCGTCCTCGTCGCGCAGTTTCTCGATGTCGGGATGGCGATACAGCGCGTTGTCGTCGAAATTGAGCTTCGCGTCGAGCGCCATCACGTCGCCGGAGCCGGTCACGACGAGCGGATTCACTTCCACGATCGACGCATCCAGATCGACGAACGCCTGATACAGCGCCGTGATGAACTTCGACGCAGCCTTGATCTGATTGCCGGTGAGCCCGAGTCCGAACGCGATCTGGCGCGTGTGAAAGGGCTGAAGCCCGGTCGCCGGATCGATCGCGACCTTGAGAATTTTTTCCGGCGTGCGATGCGCGACTTCCTCGATCTCCATGCCGCCTTCCGTCGACGCCATGATCGTGATGCGCGAGTTGGCGCGATCGACCAGCATGCCGAGATACAGCTCGCGCGCGATATCGCAGCCTTCTTCGACGTAGAGCCGCTTCACTTCCTTGCCCGCCGGCCCCGTCTGCTTGGTCACGAGCACGGACGCGAGCATCTTCTGCGCGTTCTCGCGCACTTCGTCGACCGACTTCACCACGCGCACGCCGCCTTTTCCGTCCGGATCGTTGGCGAAGCGCCCGGCGCCGCGGCCGCCCGCGTGAATCTGCGACTTCACGACCCAGACGGGTCCGGGCAGCGCGCGCGCCGCATCGGCGGCCTCCGTCGCGGAAAAGGCGACGCGGCCCTCCGGAACCGCGACGCCGTACTTTCGCAGCAGCGCCTTCGCCTGATATTCGTGGATGTTCATCTCGTCTCCTGATGTCCTCTGATGGGAATGAGCGAGCCGGGCAACAGCGTCGTCGGCGCGCTGAAATACTGTATATCAGATTTCACCACGCGCAAAAACTTTCGTTTGCGGGCTTTTGCAGCGTTAAACGAGTGCTTAACGGGCCGAGGCGGACGACGGTGATTGATGCACTGCAGAATTAAAAATCGGTCGAGTGTTGCTCACAGCGGCGTTCAAGGGATCGTGCGCTGCATCACAGGGTTTTCATCGATCGGCGGACGGTTGACTAATACTGTGTGTGGAATATTGTATATCACAGGAGGCGGGTCGCTTTGCGGTCCGACGGTCTACGCGCTCCGGGCACGACGGCGCGGGACGATGTACAAATAATCGTGAATCTATAAACGTCGAAAGAGAGTGGGAGACAAAGCCATGACGGTGAACACATCTGGCAAGGCGCTGGACGGCGTGCGAATCCTGGACTTCACGCACGTTCAGTCGGGACCGACCTGCACGCAGTTGCTCGCGTGGTTCGGCGCCGACGTCATCAAGGTCGAGCGCGCGGGTTCGGGCGACATCACGCGGGAGCAGTTGCGCGATATTCCCGACGCCGACAGCCTCTACTTCACGATGCTCAACCACAACAAGCGCTCGATCACCATCGACACGAAGAATCCGGAAGGCAAGAAGGTGCTCGAGACGCTCGTGAAGAAGTGCGACGTGCTCGTCGAGAACTTCGCCCCGGGCGCGCTCGATCGCATGGGCTTTACGTGGGAGCGCATCCAGGAACTGAATCCGCGGATGATCGTCGCGTCGGTGAAGGGCTTCGGCCCGGGACCGTACGAAGATTGCAAGGTGTATGAGAACGTCGCGCAGTGCGCGGGCGGCGCGGCGTCGACGACCGGTTTCGAAGACGGTCCGCCGACCGTCACCGGCGCGCAGATCGGCGATTCGGGCACGGGCCTGCATCTGGCGCTCGGCATCGTCACGGCGCTGTATCAGCGCAACACGAGCGGACGTGGTCAGAAAGTGCTCGCCGCGATGCAGGATGGCGTGCTCAATCTCTGCCGCGTGAAATTGCGCGACCAGCAGCGCCTCGAACGCACTGGCGTGATGAAGGAGTACCCGCAATATCCGAACGGCACGTTCGGCGAAGCCGTGCCGCGCGCGGGCAACGCATCGGGCGGCGGCCAGCCGGGCTGGATTCTCAAGTGCAAGGGCTGGGAGACCGATCCGAACGCGTACATCTACTTCATCACGCAGGCGCCGGTCTGGGGCGAAATCTGCAAGGTGATCGGCAAGGAGGAATGGATCGATCATCCGGATTACAAGACGCCGAACGCGCGCCTGCCGCATCTGAAGCAGATTTTCGAGGAAATCGAGCGCTGGACGATGTCGAAGACCAAGTTCCAGGCGATGGAAATCCTCAACAAGCACGACATACCGTGCGGCCCGATCCTGTCGATGAAGGAAATCGCCGAAGAGCCGTCGCTGCGCAAGACGGGAACGGTCGTCGAAGTCGATCATCCGGTGCGCGGGAAGTATCTGACGGTCGGCAATCCGATCAAATTGTCCGACAGTCCGACCGAAGTCGTGCGCTCGCCGCTGCTCGGCGAACACACCGACGAAGTCATGGCCGAACTCGGCTACACGCCGGATCAGATCGCCACGCTGAAGAGCCTCGGCGCGATCTGAGCACATTGCCTTGCACTGACGTCCGCCTTCGAAAGAGGGCGGCGCAGGCCCCTGCACGCCCCTATAACGGAGACGCACCAAATGAACAGCACGGTTGCCCAGGACCGCGGCGAAGCAGCCAATTCATCCACGCACGCGGCGGCGGTCGTTCCGCTCCACGCGCCCGACGCGAAACGCCGCGTCGCGGAAGTGTTCGCCCGAGTGAAGGCGGAAGGCCGCACGTCGCTGACCGCGCCGGAAGGCAAACTCGTCTGCGATGCATACGGCATCGCGGTGCCGCAGGAAGGCGTCGCGAAATCGGCGGACGATGCCGCGAAGCTCGCGTCGTTCATCGGCTTTCCGGTGGTGCTGAAGATCGTTTCGCCGGAAATCCTGCACAAGACCGAAGCGGGCGGCGTGCTCGTCAACCTGAAGAATGAAGCCGATGTGCGTGCCGGTTTCGACACGATCATCTCGAACGCGAAGAAGTACGACCCGAAGGCGACGCTTGTCGGCGTGCAGGTTCAGCAGATGGTCGGCGCGGGGCAGGAAGTCATCATCGGCGCGGTGACGGACCCGTCGTTCGGCAAGCTGATCGCGTTCGGTCTCGGCGGCGTGCTCGTCGAAGTGCTGAAGGACGTGACGTTCCGGCTCGCGCCCGTCACGCGCGAAGAAGCCGCATCGATGCTCGACGGCATTCAGGCCGCAGAAGTGCTGCGCGGCGTGCGCGGCGCCGAACCGGTACATCGCGAGGCGCTGATTACCCTGATCGAGCGCGTGTCGCGTCTCGTCGACGATTTCCCGCAAATCTCCGAGATGGACCTGAATCCGGTGTTCGCGAGCCCGAACGGCGCGGTCGCGGCGGACGTGCGCATCGTGATGGATTTCGCGCCCGCCGAACCGCGCTATCGGCCGACGCAAGAGCAGATCGTCGCGCAGATGAACCGCATCATGAAGCCGGATGCGGTCGCGGTGATCGGCGCGTCGAACGAGGACGGCAAGATCGGCAATTCGGTGATGAAGAACCTCATCAACGGCGGCTATCAGGGCACGATCTATCCGATTCACCCGAAAGCCGACGAGATCATGGGCCGCAAGGCGTACAAGAGCGTGAAGGACGTGCCCGGCGTGATCGATGTCGCCGTGTTCGCGATTCCCGCGAAGTTCGTGGCTCAGGCGCTCGTCGAAGTCGGCGAGAAGAAGATTCCGGGCGCGGTGCTGATTCCGTCGGGCTTCGCGGAAACGGGCAATCACGAAGGTCAGGAAGAGATCGTCAAAATCGCGCGGCAATACGACATCCGCATGATGGGCCCGAACATCTACGGCTTCTACTACACGCCGAAGAATCTTTGCGCGACGTTCTGCACGCCGTACGACGTGAAAGGCAAGGCGGCGCTGTCGTCGCAGTCGGGCGGCATCGGCATGGCCATCATCGGGTTCTCGCGTTCGGCGAAGATGGGCGTTTCCGCGATCGTCGGTCTCGGCAACAAGAGCGATATCGACGAAGACGATCTGCTCACGTTCTTCGAGCAGGACGACAACACCGAAATCATCGCGCAGCATTGCGAGGATCTGAAGGACGGCCGTGCGTTCGCCGAAGCCGCAAAGCGCGTGTCGAAGAAGAAGCCGGTCGTCGTGCTGAAAGCGGGGCGCACGGGCCTCGGCGCGCGCGCGGCCAGCTCGCATACGGGCGCGCTCGCGGGCAACGACAAGATCTACGAAGACGTCTTCGAGCAATGCGGCGTGATCCGCGCGCGGTCGCTGCGCGATCTGCTCGAGTTCGCGCGCGGCATTCCGAAGCTGCCGACGCCCAAAGGGGAGAACACGGTCATCATCACGGGCGCGGGCGGCTCGGGCGTGCTCTTGTCGGACGCATGCGTCGACAACGGCCTCTCGCTGATGGCGATGCCCGACGATCTCGATGCCGCGTTCCGCAAGTTCATCCCGCCGTTCGGCGCGGCCGGAAATCCCGTCGACATCACCGGGGGCGAGCCGCCGTCGACGTACAAGAACACGATCCGCCTCGGGCTCGAGGACGATCGCATCCATTCGATCATCCTCGGCTACTGGCACACGATCATCACGCCGCCGATGGTCTTCGCGAAACTCGTCATCGAAGTGAAGGAGGAGATGAAGGCGCTCGGCATCGAGAAGCCGATCGTGGCGTCGCTCGCGGGCGACGTGCAAGTGGAAGAAGCCGCGGAATACCTGTACGAGCATGGCGTGCCGGCCTACGCTTATTCGACGGAACTGCCCGTTGCCGTGCTCGGCGCGAAGTACAAGTGGGCGCGCGGCGCAGGTTTGATCTGAGGTTTGGAGGAGGGGACAGGGGCGCGGACCACGTATGTCCGCGCCCTTTATAAGGGAGACACACTTGACACACTGGATTCGTTTTCGCGATGCCGGCGGCAGCATCGGTTTCGGTACGCTCGATCAGCATTCTGGCCGCGTCGTGCAGCACGACGGCGCGATGTTCGACAATCCGCGCCCGACCGACATGTCGTTCGCCGTCGACGACCTGACGCTGCTCGCGCCCTGTCAGCCGAGCAAGGTCATCGCGCTGTGGAACAACTATTACGCGCTGTCGCAGAAGCTCGACAAGGCGCCGCCGCAGCATCCGCTCTTTCTCATCAAGCCGCCGATGTCGGTGATCGGGCCGGGCGAGTCGATCCGCCGGCCGAAGAGCTATCACGGCAAGATCGCGTACGAGGGCGAACTCGGCATCGTGATCGGCAAGACGGTGAGCGGGGCGTCCGTGGAGGAAGCCGAAAGCGCGATCTTCGGCTATACGTGCGTGAACGACGTCACCGCGATCGAGCTGCTGCAGGAAGATCCCAACTTCGCGCAATGGTGCCGCTCGAAGGGCTTCGACACGTTCACCTGCCTCGGGCCGGCGATCGTCACGACGGGCAACGGCTTCGACTGGCGCACGGCGAGCGTCGTCACGACACTCGAAGGCGTCGAGCGCCAGAACTATCCGCTCGACGACATGATTTTCTCGCCCGCCGAGCAAGTGAGCATGCTGTCGCAAGACATGACGCTCGTTCCCGGCGACGTGATCGCGTGCGGCACCTCTATCGGCGTCGGCTCGATCAAGGACGGCGCGCGCGTGGATGTGTCGATCGCCGGAATCGGCACGCTGTCGAACGTGCTCGAAGCATGATCGCGGATGGACTCGCGGGCGCGCTCTGCGTGCTCGCGGCGCTGTCGGCGGGTTCGTCGATGCGTGCGTCGCGCGGAAGGCGGGAAACGGGCGCGCTCCTTGCCGCCGCGTGCTTCGCGAGCGGCGCATCGGGCGGAACCGCGCTCGTGCTTGCGCTGGTCGCGGGATTCATCGGGTATCGATCCGCGCGTGCGACGCCGGGTGTATCGGCGCAATCGCTCTTCGCGACGATGGCGTTCGTCGCGTGGGCGCTGCCGGGCCCGGACAGCGCGTATGCGGTGCTGGCGGGCGGCGCGCTGGCGGCATTGGCTTGCGTCGTCGTTCGCCGGCACACGAACGGAGCAAGCGCGAACCTTCAATCGATGCATCTCGCCTGCGCAGGCGCATGCGCGGCGTTCGCCTATGTGCTCGGCGTTCAGTCGGACGTGATTTCCGTTATCGCGATGCTCGCGCTCATCGGCGCGCACTTGTCGCTCGCGATGGGCGGCAACGCGGCCGCGCCGGTCGCATACGCGATGAGCGCGGCGGCGGCTGGCGGACTTGCGCTCGCGGCAGCGATCGGCGGTTCGCATGGCGCGCTCGTCGTGGCGGCAGTCGCGATCGCCGTCGGCTGCACGCGGTCGGCGACGCTCGTCGGCATCGTGCGCGAGACGCCATGAAACGACAAAGCCGGCGCAACCTTCGCGCCGGCTTTGCATCGCGATGCCCGAGACACATCAGCGATCGCGATTCCACAACGCGCCGAGCACGAAGCCGACGGCCGCCGCGATCAGCACGCCCTGAATCGGCTGGCTCGCGACCGCGAGACGCACGTTGTCGACGGTCTGACCATAACTTTGCTGCAAGTTGCCGTAAGCCTGCCGCACCTTGCCTTCGGCTTGCGTGCCTTCATCGCCCGTCAGTGCGCCGACTGCGTCCTGCACTTTGCCGACGACCTTCTGTGCCGCGCCTTCCACTTGATCCTGCACCATGGTGCCTCCCTTCGGTTGAGCGGTTTCTCGTAAATCCGGATTCGCCGGAACGCTCATCAGCAGCACGCAGCGTGCCCGGGCCAATTCAGGCCGAACCGATCAGTCCCTTCACGGCGTCGATCAAATCGTCGATAGAAAGCGGCTTGCGGCGAAACTGCGCATGCGGATGCTCGAGCGCCGGCGCATGCGCCGCCGCGCTCATGAGGATCACCGGCACGCGTGCGAGGGCGTCGCTCGCGGCCAGTTGACGGATCAGTTCGACGCCGTCCATGTGCGGCATCATCCAGTCGGTGATGACGAGGGCGGGCGGATTCGAGCGCGCCGCGTCGAGCGCGGTCCGTCCGTTGGACGCGGTCGAAACTTCGTAGCCCTCCATTTCGAGCACGAGGCGCCACGTGGTCAGAATGTCGAATTCATCGTCGACGACGAGGATCTTCTTCATGCGCGCGCGCCGGGGTCCGACACAGACAGCGCGGGCGCGGCGATCGACGGGTGTCCGGACAAGATACCCGTCGAGCCAATGAAGCCTTCGCTGATATGCAGGCCGCGCGAGTCGATCGTGAGACGGCGGATCGCCGAATCGTGCGGGCCTTCGCGCTGCTTGACGATCGACACCATGCGATACAGCGAGGAATTCGCCTCGACATAACGCATGAGCACGATGTTCTCGGTCATCGCGGACGCGCGCAACGTCGTGGGCTGCACCGAATCGCCGTAGAGCGGCATTTCCTCGGTGAGCAGGGTCGTCACGCCCGCGTCGCGCAGACGGTGCGTGAGCGCGTTGAGGAAGAGGCCGAAACGCTCCGTGCGGTTCGCGGACTGAAAAAAGCCGTCGATGCCGTCGACCACGAGCCGCGACGCATTCGTGTTCCGCACCGCGGTCATCAGTTCGACGGCGAGCTCGTCGATTGCGAGTTCGACAGCCGGATGCCAGCGGATCGCGAGACGTCCGTCCTGCACGGCCGGCGCGAGATCGATGCCGACCGACAACGCTTTGGCGAGAAGCCGCTCGGGCGATTCGTAGAGGCCGAAGTAGACGCAGCGCTCGCCGCGTTCGACGCCCGCCTGCAGGAACTTCAGCGACAGCAGCGTCTTGCCGATGCCCGATGGCCCGACGAGCGTCGTCGTCGAGCCGCGCACGATGCCGCCGCCGAGCATCTGGTCGAAATCGGGAAAGCCGAAGCTCAACTTGTTCTTGAAGTCCGGCGCGCCGTCATCGTTCGCGGGCGACGCCTCGATGCGCGGAAAGGTCACGAGACCGTTCTCCGTGATCTTGAAGAAGTGCTTGCCGAGCAGATGATCGCGGGCGCGCAGCTTGTGGACTTCGATTTCGCGGGCACGCCGCATGCCGGTGTTGTAGCGGTTCAGTTCGATGAGCCCGTCGACGAGCGTGTGCTCCGGATGCGGCTCGTTGCCCGAAAGCGGCGCGAGGATCAGCGTCGTGCAGCGCGCGGCGCTCACGAACGCCGAAAGCTCGTGGATGAACTGCGAGAGTTCGAGTTCCGTCGAGCTGAATTCGCGCGCGCTGCGAAAGCCGTCGATGACCATGAAACGCGGCCGGCTCGTCTTGATCGTCGCCGCAATCAGCGCGAGAAAGCCGGACAGGCCGTCGCGCATCAGTTCGTGATAACCGGAGACGAAGAGCATCCGGTCGGAGATGGCGTCGGCGTTGTAGAACGACAGTCCGCGAAGATGAGACAAAAGCTTGGTGTGCGATTCGGCGATCAGCGTGATGTACAGGACCATGTCGCCCTGCGCGACGCGATGAAAGCCGATCTGCGATGAAAGAATCGTCTTGCCCGCGCCCGCCATGCCTTCGATCAGATACAGGCCGCCCTCGACGAACCCGCCGCCCAGGATGTCATCCAGGCCCGCGACGCCCGTCGTCACGTTGCCGTCGTTGGCCGCGTGTTGCCGGGGTTGAGCGGTGGAGTGCTTGTTGTCTTGGTTCATGGGATTTTCTTTTTTACTCGGCGTACCGGCTTTTTTGAGAAGGCGAATTATGGCTGACTATTGGCAAGCCGTGCTGGAAGCCATACCGCTCATGCCCGCCGTCGCGCCTTTGCGTGCGCGGTTTGGGCGGCCACGCGCCTTTGCGTCGTCGCTGCGGCCTTTTGAAGCGAGCCCGCCGGGGCCGCGCGCGGGCGAATGCATCATGCACGCATTTTCTGCGCCCGAGCGTTTTGCGGATGGGAGCGATTGCCCGCCAACAGGAATTCTTTGAGAACTGTCTCATGGGCACTCGGAGCAGCGGGTGATGAAATGACGAACGTCTTACAGGGGCGCCGTGTTTTCTCCCGCCGCTTCACTCCGGCGCTCGCGCGCCTTCATTGCCTTCATCTCGCCATGCACCGTTCGCACTCGATTCCGGGCGCTCTTGCGCTCGCCGCCAGCTTTTTTGTTCTTTTTGCCGCGACAGCTTCGGCCGCCGCGCCGCACGCCACCGAAAGCCTGCCCGACGCGCGCATTCTCTCGGCCGCGCCTTTCGTTTTCCACGGCGACCGCCATATTTTTTCGCGCATGTCCGTGGAGCCGTCCGATTCGCGCATCTTCATGCCGGTCGAAACGATCCGCAACCTGAGCGAGCCGCGTTTGTCGCAAGTAAGTTTCAAGCGCACATCGACCATTTAAAGACGCACGGATTAACGGCGTTCGAATGAAGTATTGAGTCGTCTGGAATCGATTGCCTTGCCGCGCCATAATTCTTTCCGGGCGACGCGCGTTGCCATTACGGAAAATCGCAATGAAGCGCTGGGTAATTGCGGAAATCGTGCTGATTGCCGCCGGTTTGTCCGGTCCGTTGGCGCGGGCCGCTGATTCATCGCCGATGAGGCCCGAAGCGGCTATTGCGAGCAATGGCGATGTCGCGGAACTCGAGAATCTGCTTGCCGCCGGGAAAATCACGGCGTTACGCAGGACGTTGAATGGCAGTTATGGCGCGAGTCTCTCGTATTATCCCGACGAGATGATCTATTACGCCGCGCTGTTTCAGCAAAGCAATATCTGGCGCGTGTTCAAAACGCAAAATGACGCGCGGGCCGAAACGGTCTATGCGGATTTCGCCAAGACGTCGAACACGCTCGCCGATGCGGAAATAAGCGCATCAAGCTCGAAGCGGAGAAGGCATATGCGGACCGGCAGATCGCCGCCCAGCAGGCGCGCGCGAACCGGCTGCAAGCACAATCTCGATATTGCACGCGCGCAGCAAAATCAGGTGACGAGTTATCAAGTGGAGCAGCAGAATGCGATCCGCGAACTTCGCACGGAGCAGGCAGCGGCGCAGGCGCAACTTCGCGCGCTGCAGATCCGCGTGCAGGAGCTTCGGAAGCAATCCGACGGCGACGTTCCGGTCCCGCCCAAATAGGGGTTTCGATACGGGCGCCGCCGGCCTTGTATTTGGGAGTTGTCCGCTTAAATCGCACGAATTGTCACGCTACAATCGCGCAGCTTTCGGATTGCTTATCGAACGTTTGGCGCACCCGAAATCGATCCATCATTTTTCACGTCACCTTTGGGTTGTTCCCCGGCCCGGAATCGAGGTGCGCGCTCAGCGGCTCGCACTTTGAAATTGACTTGCATGACCACCAAGATGCTCACGAAAACCCTTGCTGTTAGTCTTATCGCCGCTGCCGTACTTGCGGGCTGTTCGTCCACGTCGGGACCGGCCTTCAATATCAGCGAAATTCAAACGTCGGATGGCCAGAAGGCTTTTCGCGCCGAATGTTACGGTCTGTTCGAAAACGGCAGCGCCTGCATGACCGCGGCTCAAAAGATGTGCGGCGATCAAAAGGTGAACGTGCTTCAGACGCTCGCCGGAACGAAGACGCCGAGCGATCCGCGCAACGTAATCTTCAACTGCGTGACGCCGCCCCAGCCGGTCGTTGCAACGCCGGAACCGGCGCCAGCGAAGGCCCCGGCTGTCGTGCCGCGCAAGATTTCGCTCGACGAAAAGACGAACTTCGCCTTCGACAGCGCCGCGTTGACGCCGAAGGCCAGGAGCATTCTGGATAAGCTCGTCGCCGACTCGAAGGGTGCGAATTTCGCGTCCGTCACGGTCGAGGGCTACACGGATTCGATGGGCCCGGATGCCTACAACCTCGGTCTGTCCCAGCGTCGCGCGCAGGCCGTGCTCGACTACCTGAAGGGACATGGCCTGAGCGCCGAGAACTTCGCGATGAAGGGTTTCGGCAAGGCCAATCCGATTGCGTCGAACGCAACGAGCGTCGGGCGTGCGGAAAATCGTCGTGTGGAAGTGATGCTTACGCCGTAATTCATCATCGGACGATGTCGAAAAAACCCCCGCGAACCGATGGTTCGCGGGGGTTTTTGTTTTGTCGCCGACTGTGCGCTGCTTCAGAAGAGCGCGAGTTGTTCGCGCCCCGGGCCGCCCTCCAGCGTGAGCAAATGGCGTTTGCGTTCGACGCCGCCCGCATAGCCGGTCAATTCCCCGTCGACGCCGATCACGCGATGACACGGCACGATGATCGCGACCGGATTGCGTCCGTTCGCGCCGCCGACGGCCCGCGATGCGCCCGCGGGCAAGCCGAGCCGGCGCGCGAGATCGCTGTACGTCCACGCGTCGCCGAAAGGGATCTGGCAAAGCGCGTCCCAGACTTGTCGCTGAAAGGGTGTTCCGCGAAACTGCACCGCAATCGAAAACTTCCGACGCGTACCCGCGAAGTATTCGCCGACCTGCTCGCGCGCATCGGCAATCACGCGGGATCTCGGCGCTGTCTCCGACAGCGTCGGCGCGTGCAGACTATCGGGAAAATACTTCTGTCCGATGAAGAAGAGACCCGTCAGACATTCGTCTTCGGCGCGATACAAAATGTGCCCGAGCGGGCTCGGGCCGACATGGCATTCGATCACTTCGATTCTCCGCGCGGCTGTCTTCGGCGACGGCCGCTTCAGATGAACGGATTATCGGCGGTGCCTGACGGCGCATCCGGCTCGTCGGGCAGCTTCGCGGGCAGCGACGCATCGCTTTGCAACGCTTCGACGATCGCACCGATCGCCTTCTGAAGCGCCAGCGCGTTCGCGAGTCCGGCCTTGTCGCGGGCGATCGTCAAATTGCCGCTGATCGTGAGGCGCTTCACGCCGTTCTCGATGTTGATCGCGTCGCCCGCGATGTTCATCACATCCGTATCGTTTGCAAATGGCTTAAACACCGCGCAATCCTCCAATTCGCTTGTCCTTCAGTCCGTCCGGGATGCCGGGAAACGCGAGTCCGCTCATCGCTTCCAGTTCGTGCACGGTTTTCATCGTGTACGTGTTCGTCGGCGTATTTTCGATCACGACCGCGAACGCGATCTGACGCTGCGGCAAATAGACTACTTTATACAGTTGCGTGGGCACGAACACGCGCGATTCGCCGATCGTCTGCAACTGACGTCCCGAGAAGAGCGGCCCGGTGACGACATACGCTTCGCCCGATTCCTCCGTGAGCCTGCGCACCGCTTGCTCGATGCGCGACCAGATGCGCCGGTTGTTCGACGGATCCTGCGGGACGATGTTCGCGAGCGAGAACGATTCGGCCATGCCTTTCTTGCTTGCGCGATCGCCCGCGGGACTCATGTGGCCGCGGTCGTAACCGCTCCTCTTGTAGTCGGACAGTTGCGCGGCCTCGTCGGGCGGCAGACGTTTGTCGACGAAGAAGCGATTCGTGCGCGTGTTGTTCTTCGCCTGGTCGACACTGCTCGCGGTCAGATGTTCCGCCGACCACAGCGGCCCTTTCGTGATGCCGGAGTGCAGCAGCGCGAAGTCGGAATAGCAGACTTCCTGCGTCGACGCGCGCATCTTCGAATTGACGACGACCGGCGCGCGGCCGTTCGGGCTGAACTGCGGACAGTCGCTCGCGGATGCGCTGATGCACGCGAATGCGAGGAGCGCGGCGGCGAATGCCTTGATGCGGCGTTGCATGCTTGGAATCATCCTGACGACGATCGGGGTCGCAAAGTATAAGCGCTGAATACAGCATACGGGCGCGTGCGAAATTCAGCCGCGCTAGAATGCGTCGGCCGACGTCATCTTCAGATCAAAAAATGAAACCAGCGCGCAGCAAGCCGTCCGTCCTTCGATCCTTGATGTTGTGTCTCGCGATGTCCTTCGCTTTACAAGCACATGCCGACGAAGCCACGCAAGCGGCCGGCAATGACGGCCCCGCATACGGCCCCGAGTTGCAGGGCTTCGACTATCCGTATCCGGTCGCGCGCTTCGCGCTTACGTCGCAGCGCCAGGTCGTGCGCATGGCGTATATGGATGTGCATCCGGCGCATCCGAATGGACGCACCGCGGTACTTCTGCACGGCAAGAATTTTTGTTCGGCGACGTGGAAGCAGACGATCCAGACCTTGAGCGATGCGGGCTATCGCGTGATCGCGCCGGATCAGATCGGCTTTTGCAAATCGACGAAGCCCGCGCGCTATCAATACAGTTTCCAGCAACTTGCCCGCAACACGCATGCGCTGCTGACCGCGCTCGGCGTGTCGAAGGCGACGCTCATCGCGCATTCGACGGGCGGCATGCTCGCGGTGCGCTACGCGCTCATGTATCCGCGCGAGACGGAGCAGCTCGTGCTCGTGAATCCGATCGGGCTCGAAGACTGGAAGGCGAAGGGCGTGCCGTCGATTTCCATCGACGACTGGTATGCGCGCGAGCTCAAGACGAGCGCCGACGGCATCCGCCGCTATGAGACGAGCACGTACTACTCGGGCCAGTGGCGCGACGACTACGAACCGTGGGTGCAGATGCTGGCGGGCATGTATCGCGGACCGGGCAAGGACATCGTCGCGTGGAACTCGGCGTTGCTGTACGACATGATTTACACGCAGCCTGTCGTCTACGAATTCGATCAGTTGAAGACGCCGACGCTATTGCTTATCGGCGACAAGGATACGACCGCGATCGGCAAGGACTTCGCGCCGCCGGAGATTCGGCCGATGCTCGGGCGATATCCGGATCTCGCGAAGCTGGCGAAGGAGCGTATCGAAGGCGCGAAGCTGGTCGAGTTTCCGGAGCTTGGGCACGCGCCGCAGATGCAGGATCCGGCCGCGTTTCATAAGGCGCTGCTGGAGGGGCTGGCGGGGCAATAGCTTCGATTCGCTCGCAAAGTTTCGTTGGCTGTTCTGCATTGCGATTTCGCTCAACGTGACCATGATGGTGCCACGCCGACGCAGGGCGGCCATTATCTGGCGCACGTTATTGCAGGTCTTCTCTTGTCGATGCTGACTGTGCCGACCTCCAAGAAAATCGTTGGACGAAGCGAGGGCAGACTTGCCATCCGCGCAGAAACCCGACGCACCATACCTCACCTTCCCAAAGTCGCACACGAAGCCCGCTCGATCGCCGGCACCTGAATCGCCAACGTAATACCTCTCGCCACCATGAAAACAGTGAGCGCCAGCCACAGCCCGTGATTCCCGAGCGATCCCGCGAGCGCCCACGCAGCAAGCAGAAAGGCAGCAAGCGAGACCGCCATCGCCTTCATCAACTCGCGCGTGCGCGTCGCGCCGATGAACACGCCGTCGAGCTGAAAGCCCGCGACCGACGCGAGCGGCAGAACCGACGCCCACGGCAGATAGCGCACCGCCGCCGCCTTCACGACCGCCTGATCCGTGAGCTTGCCGATGATCCATTCGCCGCTAAACCAGAAGACGATGGAAAAGCCCGCCGCGCCGATTGCCGACCAGAACATCGTCACCTTCACGGCCTGACGGAACGCGTACCGGTCGCGCGCGCCCGCCGCCGCGCCGACGAGCGCTTCGGCCGCGTGCGCGAAGCCGTCGAGACCGAAGGACATGAAGGTCTGGAAGTTCAGCAGGACGGCGTTCGCGGCGAGGATCGCATCCCCCTGACGCGCGCCGAGATGCGCGAACCAGCCATACGAACCCAGCAGGCAGATCGTGCGGATGAAGATGTCGCGGTTGATCGCGACGACCCGCCTCAACGCGTGCGCGTCGAAGAGCGAGCGCGGGACGAGCGGCGCGAGACCGCGCGGACGCAGATGCCAAAGAATCGCGAGTCCGAGCGCAAAGCCGCAGAAATCCGCGAACGCCGTTGCCGCGCCGATGCCCGCGATGCCCCAATCGAAGCGATACACGAAAAGCAGCACCGCGATGATGTTCACCAGATTGATGAAGATCTGCGTGACGAGCGCGAGCCTCACGCGCTGGCAGCCGAGCAGATAACCCAACACGACGTAATTGCCGAGCGCGAACGGCGCGGCCCAGATGCGCGCGTGACAGTACGCGCTCGCGGTGTCCTGCACGGCGGCGCTGCCGCCCAGCGCGACGAGCGCGTAACGAATGATCGGCACTTGCAGCACCAGCACCGCCGCGCCGATCGCGAGTCCGAGCAGCAACGCGCGCAGCACGCTCTTGCGCAAGGCGTCGTCGTCACGCGCGCCGAACGCCTGCGCCACGAGTCCCGTCGTACCCATGCGCAGAAAGCCGAAGCCCCAGAACACGAAGCTGAAGACGAGCCCGCCGAGCGCGACGCCGCCGAGATACTGCGGCCCGTCGAGATGCCCGGCGACAGCCGTGTCGACGGCGCCGAGAATCGGCTGCGTGAGATTCGCGAGAACGATGGGAAAGGCCAGCATCAGCACGCGCTTGTGCCAGTGCACGGGCAACGCGGCGGCATCGGTTGAATCGGTCTGCAAGGTCGGCGGCCTGAAGTTTCGAGCAAGGGCGTCATTGTCCGCAGCGGACGCGGACCACGCAACGTCTCGCGAACGCCGATAATGCGCCTCATGAAAACGTTCGCGCTCTATGTCGTCACCGCCATCGCCGAGATCGCCGGCTGCTATTTCCCTCATCGATGGCTCAAGGAGGGCGGCTCGCCGTGGCTCGTCGTGCCCGGCGCGCTGTCGCTCGCGCTGTTCGCGTGGCTGCTCACGCTGCACGCCGCGGCGGCGGGGCGCGTCTACGCGGCGTATGGCGGCGTGTATATCGGCGTGGCGATTGCGTGGCTATGGGCCGTCGAGCGCATCCGGCCGACGGCGTGGGATGTCGCGGGCGCGGCGATCGCGCTCATCGGCATGGGCGTGATCGCGTTCCAGCCGCGCGTCTAGAACCGCTCAGGCTTCCAGCGCCAGCAGCGCGAACGTCGCGAGCCAGTGCTCGCCCATGTAATCGCCCGCGACATGCGCAATGCCCGACGCCAGATGTTCGTGCGCCGCCGTCTCGAGCACGGCGATACGCGCATCGCCCGCCGGCAGCGCGCGTGCGATCGTGCGCTGACACCACGCGCGCGAGAGGTTCAGGCCGTCGAGATGCGCGAGCTTGCCGTCGCTGCGATCGGTGACGGTGGCCGGCGCGAAGAGCGTCGCGGGTTCTCGCTCGGCGATGCGCGGCAGAAACCGGTCGAACCAGCGGACGAAGCGCTCGCCCGGCAGCACATGACGCATCAGCACGGCTTCCATCAGCGACGGCGACAGGAACTCGTCGCCCGCCGGTTCCCACGCCTGACAGCCTTCGTCCTTCTCGAACCAGCGCAGGGCGGTTTCCTTCAGCAGATGCTCAAAATCGGCGTTCTGCGCGACGCGCGCGTAACCGATCGAAAGCGTCAAGGCGAACGCCATGTTGAAGTGCGTGCCGACGCGAAGCGGATACGTCGATTTCGGCAGGAATTCGTCGAAGCGTGCGACGAATGCGTCCGCGAGCGGCTGGAGCGTGCGGGCCCAGCGCGCGCCGTCATCGGAACGCATCGAGCGCAGCTGGCCTGCGAGCGCGAGCAGCCACGCCCAGCCATAAGGCCGCTCGAAGCCGCGCGCGGCGGGACGCTGCAGATAAGCGACTTCAGCGGCGACGTTAGCCTCGGTGACATGCTCGTCGATCACGGCGCGAATGCGCGGCGCGTCCGGCAGATCCGGAAAGCGGTCGATCAGCCGAGCGATCAGCCAGTAACCGTGCACGCACGAATGCCAGTCGAAGCTGCCGTAGAAAATCGGATGCAGCGCGCGCGGGCTTTGCACGTCGGCAACGCTTGCCATGACGTGATCGAGCTTGTTGGGATATTCGCGCGTCAGGTGGCCGAGCGCGACTTGCGCGAATGTCGACGCGAGCGCGGCGTCGAGAATGATCGGTTGATGCTGACTCATGCAGTCCTCGTCGATGTGAATCGTGATCCCGAGACTTTATCGATAAATAATCGTCAAAATCTTTAATCAGGGTAATTACCTAGTACGAACGATCGAGGCAAAGACGATTTATGTCGAAAGCGTTGAACGATGCCGTCGCAAGGGCGGCAAATGCTTTTGCGGCAAGCCTGAGCGGTTGGGGCGGTCATCGGTGAACGCGATGCGGGCGCGTCCTTGCGCGAATTTTCCTACTCCGTCCGGCCGTGTTGCGCGCGCCACGATCGCGCGCCGGTTGCGAAACCGCGTATAAACTTGCGCCCGAACGCCGCCAAGAGCGCCCGGATCGGGGATGAAACCCCGACATACGCCATCCAGACAGTGACCAAGAGATCAGAAACAACATGACCGACCTTCCCGCTTACACCGCAGAGGACACCCGGCGCCGCGTTTTCGCCATCGTCGGCGCCTCGTCGGGCAACCTCGTCGAATGGTTCGACTTCTATATCTATTCGTTCCTCGCGCTGTACTTTTCGGCGGCGTTCTTTCCCGGCGGCAATCCGACGGTTCAGTTGCTGAACACGGCGGGCGTGTTCGCGGCGGGCTTCCTGATGCGCCCGATCGGCGGGTGGCTCTTCGGCCGCATCGCCGACAAGCACGGCCGCCGCAACGCGATGATGATCTCCGTCCTGATGATGTGCGGCGGCTCGCTCGTCATCACCTTCCTGCCGACGTACGCGTCGATCGGCGCGTGGGCGCCGTTCCTGCTGCTGATCGCGCGCCTGTTCCAGGGCTTGTCGGTGGGCGGCGAATACGGCACCAGCGCGACGTACATGAGTGAAGTCGCGCTGCGCGGCCGGCGCGGCTTCTTCGCGTCGTTCCAGTACGTGACGCTGATCGGCGGCCAGCTCGCCGCGCTGCTCGTGCTCGTGATCCTGCAACTGTTCCTGTCGACGGAAGAGCTGAAGGCGTGGGGCTGGCGCATTCCGTTTTTCATCGGCGCGTGCGCGGCGCTGATCTCGCTGTACCTGCGCCGTTCGCTCGACGAAACGTCGACCGCCGAGACGCGCGATCGCAAGGAAGCGGGCACGCTCGCCGGCCTGATGCAGCACAAGGCCGCGTTCATGACAGTCGTCGGCTTCACGGCGGGCGGCTCGCTCATCTTCTACACGTTCACGACCTACATGCAGAAGTATCTGGTCAACACGGCGGGCATGCACGCGAAGACCGCCAGCAACGTGATGACCGCCGCGCTCTTCGTCTACATGCTGCTGCAGCCGCTGTTCGGCGCGCTGTCGGACCGCATTGGCCGCCGCGCCTCGATGCTTTGCTTCGGCGCGCTCGCGACCATTTGCACGGTGCCGCTGCTGCACGCGCTCTCCACGGTGACGAGCCCGGTCATGGCGTTCGTGCTGGTCGTGATCGCGCTCGCGATCGTGAGCTTCTACACGTCGATCAGCGGTCTCATCAAGGCGGAAATGTTCCCGCCGGAAGTGCGCGCGCTGGGCGTCGGCCTGTCGTACGCGGTCGCCAACGCGGTGTTCGGCGGCTCGGCGGAGTATGTGGCGCTGTGGCTGAAATCGGCGGGCAGCGAATCGACGTTCTTCTGGTATGTCACGGCGATGTGCGCCATTTCGCTCATCGTCTCCTGGCGCATGCTGGATCCGAGCAAGGAAGGGTATCTGCGCAACGAACCGTAAGCCGGCCGGCGGCGTGCGCGTCGTGTCGCACGCCCGCATCGGCGCGGACGCCGTTGTCCGCCCGGCTTGCCGATGAAGGTAGTATGGTGTTTTATGCGGTATGTAGACGACGCACCGGCCACGGTGCACGATGTTGATCGGAAAGCGCGGGAACCGGATACGCATGCGCGCAGCGCCGCCGCGCGCAAATCCGATGTGCACGTTCGGGCGCGTCGGACTGCCTGGAGCCTGTTCATGGAAGATTTCGACGAAACGCTGTTCATAGTCTGGCGAGCCAACCTCAATGTCCTGGTCGGCTCGCCGGGCGGCGCTGGCCGCCTCGCGCGCATGATGAACTTCTCGCCGACGTTCATGAAGCTGATCGTCGGCGGTCAGCGCGATTTCAACGAGGAATTCGTACGCGGCATCGAGCTCGTGACCGGCCTGCCGCCGCACTGGATGGACGAGCGCCGCACGCTGGACGAGATTCCGCCCGACGTCCTGCGCGCGATCGACGAGGAAACGCCGATGGCCGTGTTCCGCGGCACGGCCCATCCCGCGCCGAAGCGTTCCGTGTTGCGCGGCCCGGAACCGCTGCTTTCCCAGACCGAAGCGACGCGCCGTGTCGCCGATCAGGCCCAGCAACAGGCCGAAGCCAACCGCCGCGATCTGGTTTTTCGGAAGAATCGCGAGCTGCTGTCGCAGGACTTACGCCGCCTGGAGCGCCAGCTCGGCTTGCTGCAGGTCGAATCGATGCAGCCGAAGGTCGATGAACTCATCGCGTCCGATCGCATGAGCGAGTCGGCGAAGGCCGATCTGACCGGGCGTCTCGAACAGATCGACAAGCACGTCAAGCTGTTACATCAGCACGTCGAGAAGCTCGTGGTGCTGCTCTCGAGTCCGGATGAGCCCGACTCGGGCGAATAACCGAACGACTACTTGTTTTTCCGGTCTTCAGGCGATTCCGGCTCCGGATGCACCGCGATCGGATCGCTTGCGGGGAAGGTCTCTTCCAGCGCCTCGTCGAGCAAATCCTCTTCGGTTTCCTTCTTCGGTTGTTCCTGCTTCGAACGTTCATCCCGGCTGGCTTTGGTCATGGTGCGCTCCAAGGTGCGAAATCATGGACGATTCAATATAGCAGCCTCGATGTTCGCGCGCTTCAGCTCTCCCGCCGGTAATCCGCGGGGCGCACGCCCGTCCACTTCCTGAATGCGCGCCGGAACGCGCTCGGTTCCGCGAAGCCGAGCGCATCGGCGATTTGCGGAATCGTCTCCTGCGTATGCGCAAGACGCGCGATGGCCAGATCGCGCCGCAATGCGTCCTTGATCGTCTGATAGGTCAGCCCTTCCTGCTTCAGACGCCGCCGCAGCGTGGCTTCGGCCATATGCAGCGCGGCCGCGATGCTTTCGGCTTCCGGCCAGTCCGTCGGCGCGGTTTGCCGAAGACGCGTCCGGATGCGCGCCGCGAGCGAATCCGGATTGCGATACTTCACGATGAAATTCGCCGGCGCATCGCGCAGGAAGCGCTTGAGCGTGGCGGACGTCTGCACGATCGGCAGCGCCGCGCATTCGGCCGACAGGTCGACGAACGAGCGCGTCGCGTCGAAACGCAGGTCGTTGCAGAACATGAGGCGATATTCGTCGCTGTCGGCGGGCTCGGGGCAGCGCATGTGCGCCGCGAGCACCGGAATGCGCCGCCCGACCAGCCAGCACAAGAGCCCATACACGAGGATGAAGCCCGTCGCGTAGGCGAACATCGACTTCGGTCCGGCTTTGTCGGCGAGCCAGATTCGCACGCGCTTGTCGTCGATGTCCGGCTCGAAGCTCAGATCGTCGAGCACGAGCCGCATGAAAGTCGCGATGCGCCCGAGCGCCTGCGCGCCGTCGCGCGAGGAAAGCGCCGCGTGGCATAGCAGCACGAAGCTGCCGCGCCGCATCGGATGGGCGTCCTGGCCGAAGAACTCGTCGTCGAGCGCGTCGGCGGTGGCGTTCCACAGCTTGCCGTACTGGACCGGCGACACCCGCGCGCGCGGCGAATCGAGCGTCGCCGGCGCGATGCCCGCCGCGGCCAGCAAATGCCCGCGCGCGACGCCGCGCGATTCGGCGCATCGCAATGCGGCTTCGACGAGGCTCACGGAAATCGAGTCGCGCTCGATCTTTTTTTTGGTACTTGGGGTTGTCACTAGGTGGCCAAAGCGCTCAGTTAGCGTGATCGTTTTGGGCATCGGCTAACGTTAGGCGATTGCCTAGACTCGTGCTCAGACGGCCCAGCCGTCCATCATCGACCGGGCGAGCGGCGGCCAGAAAGTTTAAACGATCGATGCGGCGAGCCTCGCCGCGCAAGCCCCCATCACCGAATTCAGAACATGATCGACGCATTTCTCACCGAAGAGCAGCGCATGATCCGCGACGCGGCTCGCCAGTTCGCAACCGAAGCGCTCGCGCCGAACGCGGGCCAGTGGGACAAGGACGGCGCGATCCCCGACGCAGTCGTGCGGCAACTGGGCGAACTCGGCCTGCTCGGGATGATCGTGCCCGCCGAACTCGGCGGCACCTTCAGCGACTACACCGCCTACGCACTCGCGATGGAAGAGATCGCCGCCGGCTGCGCGTCCTGCGCGACGATGATGAGCGTGCACAACTCGGTCGGCTGCGGGCCGATCCTCGCGTACGGCACCGACGCGCAGAAGGCCGAATGGCTGCCGAAGCTCGCGAGCGGCGAGGTTATCGGCGCGTTCTGCCTGACGGAGCCGCAGGCGGGCTCCGAAGCGAACAACCTGCGCGTGCGCGCCGTCGAGAAAGACGGCAAGTGGGTCATTTCGGGCAGCAAGCAGTTCGTGACCAACGGCAAGCGCGCGGGCGTGGCGATCGTTTTCGCCGTGACCGATCCCGATCAGGGCAAGCGCGGCCTCTCCGCGTTCGTCGTGCCGACGGACACGCCCGGCTTCAACGTCGGCGCGCCGGAGCACAAGCTCGGCATCCGCGCGTCGGATACGTGTCCGATCAACTTCGACGATTGCGCGATTCCCGCCGCGAATCTGCTCGGCAAGCGCGGCGAGGGCTTGAAGATCGCGCTGTCGAATCTGGAAGGCGGGCGCATCGGCATTGCGGCGCAGGCGCTCGGCATCGCGCGCGCGGCATTCGATGCGGCGCGCGCCTATGCGAAGGAGCGCGTGCAGTTCGGCAAGCCGATTCAGGAACATCAGTCGGTGGCCAACATGCTCGCCGACATGCAAACGCAGATCAACGCCGCGCGCCTCTTGATTCATCACGCGGCGCGCATGCGTACCGAAGGCGTGCCGTGTCTGTCGGAGGCGTCGCAGGCGAAGCTGTATGCGTCGGAAATGGCGGAGCGCGTGTGTTCGGACGCGATCCAGATTCACGGCGGATACGGCTATCTGCAGGATTATCCGGTGGAGCGTCATTATCGCGATGCACGCATCACGCAGATTTACGAAGGCACCAGCGAAGTGCAGCGGATGGTGATCGCGCGCAACGTATAAATCTTTGGAGACGCAATGAACGAAGCCCAGGCATTCATCGAAGCACGAGACTTCCTGTTTGCTCATCGCACGGACTACGACACCGCGTATCGCGACTTCAGATGGCCGTCGCTCGATCGCTTCAACTGGGCGCTCGATTATTTCGATCCGATGGCGCGCGGCAACGACGCGCCCGCGTTGCAGATCGTCGGCGAAAGCGGCGACGAGACACGGCTTTCGTTTGCGCAGATGAGCGAGCGTTCCGCGCGCGTCGCGAATCATTTGCGGGGGCTGAACGTGAAACGCGGCGAGCGCATTCTGCTGATGCTGCCGAATCGCGTCGAGCTATGGGACACGATGCTCGCCGCGATGAAGCTCGGCGCGATCGTCCTGCCCGCGACGACGCAGCTTGCGAGCGCGGATTTGCGCGACCGCATCGCGCTAGGCGGCGTGCAGCACGTCATCGTCGATGCAGCCGAAACGAGGAAATTCGATGTCATCGACGTACCGGGCTTGCGCATCGCGGTGGGCGGCGCGCAGGACGGCTGGCTCGCGTATGAAGCCGCGTACGACGCATCGGCGGAATTCGCCAAGGACGGCGAAACGTCCGCGAACGATCCGTATCTGCTGTACTTCACGTCCGGCACGACGTCGAAGCCGAAGCTCGTCGCGCATACGCATCAGAGTTATCCGGTCGGGCATCTCTCGACGATGTACTGGATCGGCCTGCAACCCGGCGACGTCCACTGGAACATCAGCTCGCCCGGCTGGGCGAAACACGCGTGGAGCTGCTTCTTCGCGCCGTGGAACGCGCAGGCGTGCGTGTTCATCTACAACTTCAGCCGTTTCGACGCCGCCCGCGCGCTCGATGTGCTCGTGAAGCACGAAGTCACGACGCTGTGCGCGCCGCCGACCGTGTGGCGCATGCTCGTGCAGGAGCCACTCGCGTCGTACGAGGTGAAGCTGCGCGAGATCGTCGGGGCGGGCGAGCCGCTGAATCCGGAGATCATCGAGCGCGTGCAGCATGCGTGGGGATTGCCGATCCGCGACGGCTACGGCCAGACCGAAACCACCGCGCAGATTGCCAACACGCCGGGCCAGCGGCTCGTGCCGGGCTCGATGGGCCGTCCGCTGCCGGGTTATCGCGTGGCCTTGCTCGATCCGGATGGCAATCCTGCCGAAGAAGGCGAAATCGCGCTCGCGCTCGATCCGCCGCCGCTCGGCCTGATGACCGGTTACGCCGATAACCCCAAGGCCACCGAAAACGCGATGCGAGGCGGCTTCTATCGCACATCCGATGTCGCCGCGCGTGGCGCGGACGGCTACTTCGTCTACGTCGGCCGCGCGGATGACGTGTTCAAGTCGTCGGATTACCGCTTGAGCCCGTTCGAGCTGGAAAGCGTGCTGATCGAGCACGAAGCGATCGCCGAGGCGGCTGTCGTGCCGAGTCCCGATCCGCTGCGTCTTTCGGTGCCGAAGGCGTTCGTCACGCTGCGTCACGGCTATTCGATCGGACCCGAACTCGCGAAAAGCGTGTTCGCGTTCTCGCGCGAACGGCTCGCGCCGTACAAGCGCATCCGCCGGCTCGAATTCGCGGAATTGCCGAAGACCATCTCCGGCAAGATTCGCCGCGTCGATTTGCGCCGGCAGGAAATCGCGCGCACGCAGGACGGCGCGCGCGGCGAGTTCGAGTTCTGGGAGGAAGATTTCCCGGAGCTGCGCCAGACCAGCAAGGCCGACTAAAGGAATTCATGAGCACGCTTGAACTTTCACGCGACGCGCCCGAAGTCGCCTTCGAGGTCGTGAACCGCGTGGCGATCGTCACGCTCGACCGTCCGCATGCCTTGAACGCGCTCTCGCACGGCATGATCGCGCATCTCGCCGAACGTTTCGCGCAATGCGCCGCGGACGATTCGATCGCCGCGGTCGTCTTGCGCGGCGCGGGAGAGAAGGCGTTTTGCGCGGGCGGCGACGTGCGCAAGCTCTATCACGCGGCGCGCAACGATCCGCATCACGAGACGCCGTGGCTCAAGTTTTTCATCGATGAATATCGGCTCGATTTCACGGTGCATCGCTTTGCGAAGCCGGTTATCGCGCTCATGGACGGCATCGTGATGGGCGGCGGCATGGGCCTCGCGCAAGGCGCGGCGTTGCGCATCGCGACCGAGCGCACGCGCATGGCGATGCCGGAGACGCGCATCGGCCTGTTGCCCGATGTCGGCGCGACGCATTTCCTGCGCGTGCTGCCGCGCGACCTCGCGCTTTACGTCGGGTTGACGGGCGCGCGTCTGTCGGGCGCGGATGCGCGGCGTGTCGGTCTCGCGGACGAATGCGTGCCGTCGACGTGGCTGCGCAGTTTCGTCGAGCGTCTCGAAGCTATCCGCTGGGACGATGCGCAGGACACGATGACGCAACTGGCGCGCGTGTTCGTGCCGAGCGCGAATATCGAACGGCACGCGCCGCTCGACGATATGCGCGCGCAAATCAAACGCCATTTCGCCGTGTGCGCGACGGGCGGCGTGGAACGCATCGTCGCATCGCTCGCAACGGATGAATCCGACTGGGCGCGCGCGACGCTCGCGCTGCTCGAAAGCCATTCGCCGACGATGCTCGAAGTCACGTATCACGCGCTTTTGCGTGGCCGTCAGATGTCGCTCGCGGACTGCTTTCGCATGGAACTCGGCGTCGTGTACCGCGCGATCGATGACGGCGATTTCGTCGAAGGCGTGCGGGCGCTCATCATCGACAAGGACGAGCGGCCGCGTTTCGCGCCGACGACGCTCGCGCAAGTGCGCGCCGAGCGCGTGCAGCACTTCCTGTCATCGCCGTGGCGCAGGGAAATGCATCCGCTCGCCGATCTGTAGGCGGGACCTCTCGACGGAATTCGCAAGCAAATGTTTCTGCAGCGAACCGTCCAGATGACCGATGGTCGAATCGGGCTTATCGAACATCGGACAATTCTGAGGAGGAACCGAACATGGCGAACCGTACGTATCGAACGGCGCTTCTTTCGGCTGGGATCGCATTTGCGGTAATCGCGCCGGGGGCATCGTACGCACAACTCAATCTTCAACAGTTCGGCTTCGGCAGCGGCAAGTCCGACGTGACGTCGGGCGCGAACGGCGCGACGCAGCCTTCGGCGCTGAATTCGCTTCTGCAAAGCTATGTCGGCGCGAACCAGCAAGTGCTGACGGGGCAGTCGACCCTCGCCTCGGCGATGGGCATGTCGAGCGTCGCGAGCCAGGCGCAATCGGCGGCGGGGTTGCTCTCCGGCGCATCGGGCGGGAACGCCGTTCCGAGCACGAGCGTATTGTCGCAACTCGGCGGCACGCAGCAGAGCGTGTCCCAATCGCTGATGCAGGCATTCACGAACGGCTCCGCGACGCCGCCGACAGCCGCCAGCAAGAAGACCTTCAGCGACGGCCTCGCGTCGCTCGGGCAGGGCGTGAAGCAGTACGCCGGCCTGCAATCGAATCTCGGCTCGGTGACGAATTCGATGAACATGTCGTCGCTGCTGGAGGCGGGTTCGAATCCGTCGACCGTGCAGGCGGCGAGCTATGTGGCGCAATCGGCGCCGGGGCAGTTGCAGTCGCTCATGCAGACGCTCTCGCAAGCGGTGCAGTACGCGAAGACCAATGGCATTTCGGTGCCGTCGATCGCGACAGCGGCGCTGAGCGGCGCGCAGTAACGCGATGTGAAGCGGCGATCACGCGCGCAAAGGAAAAGCGGCGGGGCTCATGCGAGCCACGCCGCTTTTTTCGATCGCGGGAGTTGGTTCAGTAGCTTGCCGCCTGACGCATCGCGAGACGCCTGAGCAGGGGCAGCGCCTGCGGCAGGCCCGATTTGGGCATCGAGGGCGGAAGATACGAAACGTCGGCGACGTCGGCGAGTTGCTGCATGCGCGGGTCGGGATCGAGCACTTCCAGCGCGGGCGGCTCGACCGGTTCGGCTGCGACGCGCTCCGGTTTATCGACGGAAATGCCGAGCGAATGACGCACGTCGACGCCACGGATATGCACCTTGTAACCCGCGTCGGTCACGACGCGTTCGCGCGATTTCCAGAATTCGAGTCCCGACGGCGTCATGGGATGCATCGACACGTATTCGACCACGATCTCATAGCCGCGAACTTTCGGATAATTCAACAGCAATTTGCCTGAACGAATATAACGGATGTAGCGGTCGATCTTCTTTGTGAGCAAATCCTGATGCTTCTCTTCATCGCGCCAGTCCAGATCGTCGAAGAGCCCGACATATACGCGCTTGAAGAGAATATTCACTCCGATGTAATCGATGTCGTCCACGTCACGCAAAGACATGGTCAATCCCCTGCGCCCTCAATCGGGCAAATAACGAAGGATTGCATTGTAACGGATATGCATCGCCCAAAAACCGTGAAACACCGTGTTAACCGGCACAAAATCTCATTTTCGTAAGAGTCCGAATTCTCGATTTAAGCGCATTCCGATTGTCGATAAAAAATGCGACAAATCGAGAATATCTTTATCAATTAACCCTGTCTTCCCGATGTATCCGCGAGACCCCGCGTCGACGGGGTGTTCGCGATTTCCTCGTTACTCATCGCTTCGACTTGCGGCAGCGGCGGTTGCTCGTTGATCCACGCGTTCAGAATCGTCGACGTCACGGCGAGAATCACCGGACCGATGAACAATCCGACTATTCCGAATGCGAACATGCCGCCGAGCACGCCGGAGAGAATCAGCAGCATCGAGAGATTCACGCCGCGCTTGATGAGAATGGGGCGCAGGAAGTTATCGAGCATCGCGATCATGATCGACCACACGAGCAGCATCGAAGCGACGACGGTCGATCCGTTCCAGAAGAGCCATGCAACGCCGCCGAGCAGCGGCAGGAGCGGGCCGATCTGCGCGAGGCACAGCATCAGCATGACCGCGGTGATGATGCCCGCGGCGGGCACGCCCGCAACCGCAAGCCCGATGCCGCCGAGCGCCGATTGCGTGACCGCCGTCACGACGATGCCGAGCGCGACCGCGCGGATCGCGAGGCCGGCGAGCTTGACGGCTTCGGCGCCGCGCTGCGCGGCGATGCGCGTCGCGAAGCGCGTGACGAAGCGGCCGGCCGCCTCGCCGTTGGTGTACAGAATGCCGGAGATGATGACGGTGATCACCATGTGCATGACGAACACGCCGACCACGGCCGCATGCGAAAGCATCCAGCGCGCGACGATCGTCACGTAGGGTTCGAGCTTCGCGAGCAGGCCGCCGGGGCCGGCGTCGGAGAGCATCTGCCATTCCTTCGATACGCGCGCGCCGACGAGCGGCACGTCATGGATCCAGCCCGGCGGCGGCGGCAGCGCGTAGCTCGGCAGACTCTTGACGGCGGCCATGATCTCGCCGCCGTGCTCCGCGAGCGTCGAGATCGCCGAATAGAGCGGCAGCACGATGACGACCAGCAGCATCAGCAGCATGACGGTGGTCGCGATCCAGCGGCGATTGCCGCAGCGGCGCTGCACGGCGAGCATGAGCGGCCAGGTCGCGACGACGATCGTCGTCGCCCAGATGAGTCCCGGCAGGAACGGGCGCAGCACGTAGAGACTGCCGACCGTGAGCGCGGTCAGGATCGTGATGACGAGCAGAATGCGCGCGATGTCCACCGGCTGGCGGGGATTCGGATTCGGCTGTCCGTTGGATAGGATGGGCATGATGCGTCCGGATAAAGGTGATGATCGAAGCGGCGCCCGCGCAGAGGCCACGCGCGTGACGAGGATGAACGAGCGATAAGCGAAAGCCGGCGATCCGGCAAGCCGCTCCCGGCATCGACGGGCGCAATCATAACGGCACGCCAATCCATACTACTAAAAATCGGCGCCCGTCTTCCCCTGAAATACCCTTCGTGCAGCGCGTGCCGAAACGAACGCGCGCCTTTAACGAAATCTGGAAATGCATTTTTAAATTGCCTATTCTTTTTTGCGGGCGCAGAAGAGGGCACGCAATGTTCCGCCGCGCATAACGAGGCCCACACAAGAACGATTTGGGAGACTGACATGGCCGGTTTTTCCCGTACCTCGCTCGTTGCGCTCATTGTTGCCGTCGGTGCTTTCGGGATCGTGACATCGCCCGGAATCGAAGCCGCCGACGAAATCCAGAACGCCAACACGACGCAAGCCTCGCCAGTCCCGAGCTCGCTGCGATCCATCTCGCAGCAGCAGCTCGACGGCGCCGCGGGCGACAGCGCGTCGTGGCTGCATTCGAACGGATCGTATGCCGAAACGCGCTACGCGCCCGCGACGCAGATCAACACGTCGAACGTCGCCAAGCTCAAACCGGCGTTCATCTTCCAGACCGCCGTGATGGAGTCGATGGAAACCGCGCCGATCGTCTCGAACGGTGTGATGTTCCTGACCACGTCCTACAACCACGTCTACGCGATCGACGCGGTCACGGGCAAGGAGTTCTGGCATTACAAGCACAAGATGGGTCCGGTCACGACGTTCTGCTGCGGTCCGAACAATCGCGGCGTGGCGATCTCGGGCGACCGGCTCTTCATGGGCACGCTCGATTCGAAGCTCGTCGCGCTCGATGCGAAGACCGGCAACGTGCTCTGGTCGACGCAGATCGCCGATCCCGAAGAAGGCTATTCGGAGACGATGGCGCCCGTCGTCGTCGAAGACAAGGTGCTGATCGGCACGAACGGCGGCGAGTACGGCATACGCGGCTTCGTGAAGGCGTTCGACGCGAACTCCGGCCAGTTGCTGTGGACGTTCTACACGATTCCCGATACCGGCAGCGAAGGCGTCTGGGCCGAGAACGACGCCGTCGGCCGCAACATGAAGCGCGACATCGCGGCGGAAAAGAAGACGCTCGCGGAGAGGGGCGGCGACTTCAACAAGACGCTCGGCGGCGGCGTGTGGATGGCGCCCGCGATCGATCGCAAGACGCGCACGGTGTACTTCGTGGTCGGCAATCCGTCGCCGGACCTCTACGGCGCGATTCGTCCCGGCGACAATCTCTATACCGATTCGCTCGTCGCCGTCGATCTCGACAGCGGCAAGTACAAGTGGCACTTCCAGTACATCGCGCACGACGTATGGGATCTCGACGCGGCGAGCCCGCCGATTCTCATCGACGTGAAGGACAAGAACGGGCAGATGATTCCGGGCATCATCCACGGCGGCAAGACGGGCTTCGTCTATGTGCACGATCGCCGCGACGGCAAGCTGATTCGCGTCTCCGAAGCGATGATTCCGCAGGAAGGCGTGTGGACACTGCCGACGCCCACCGGCGCGCGGATGCTGCCGGGCGCGAACGGCGGCGTCGAATGGTCGCCGATGGCCTTCAGCCCGAAGACGCGCATGGCGTATGCGGCGAACCTGCATCAGCCGATGACGTATCAGGTCGAGGAAGTCGCGTACCCCGGCGGCAAGCTGTGGCTCGGCGGCGCGTTCAAGGTGATTCCTTCCGAGCAGCAATGGGGCAGGCTCGTTGCGGTGAACGTCGATACCGGCAAGATCGCGTGGGGCTTCAAGACGGATCAGCCGTTGATCGGCGGCGTACTCGCGACGGCGGGCGGGCTCGTCTTCAACGGCGAAGGCAACGGCCTGTTCCGCGCCTTCGACGCCGCCACCGGCCGCAAGCTCTGGGAGTTCCAGTGCGGCGCGGGGGTCAACGCGCCGGCGGTGTCGTACATGGTGAACGGCAAGCAGTACATCGCGGTCGCGGCGGGCGGCAACACGCAGCTCGACTTCAAGCGCGGCAACAGCCTGCTCGTGTTCGCGCTGCCTCGATGATGACGCCTTCGAAGCGATCGAAACGCGTGCGTGTCTGGCTCGTCTACGCGCTGTGGCTCGTCGCGTGTCTGCTGTTGTCGCTGCCGTCGCTCTCGCGCGCCGCGGACGCGCAGACGGCTGCCGCGACGAAGGCCGCCATCTGCACATCGTGCCACGGCATCAACGGCAATTCGACGACGGGCGATTATCCGTCGCTCGCGGGGCAAACGTCGCGCTACATTTATCTGCAATTGCGCGACTTCAAGGCGGGCCGCCGCAGCGATCCGCGGATGTCGCCGATGGCCGCGAATCTCACGCCCGACGACATGCACCTGCTCGCCGATTACTTCGCCGCGCAAAAGCCCATCGCCGCCGATTTCAAGGCGGACCCGGTGAAAGTGGAAGCGGGCAGGAAGAAGTCCGAAGAGATTCTGTGCACGATGTGCCATCTCGGCGGCTTCTCCGGGCAGAACGAGATCCCGCGCGTGGCGGGACAGCAGTATCCGTACATCGTGAAGCAGTTGCAGGACTTCCGCGACCGGAAGCGCACCAACGACGCGGGCAACATGACGAGCGTGTCGAAGAATCTGACCGACGCCGACATCGAGAATCTGGCGAACTACATCGCGAATCTGCAATGACGCATGACAAAACGCCTACGCTTGCTGACCATTTTCCTGTCGATGACATGCGCGATCGCTTACGCGCAACAGGACGCCTACACGCTCAACGAACGCCTGCTTTCCGCGACGCGCGAAGGCGATCAGGCGTCCGTCGCGCGCTTGCTCGATGAAGGCGCGGCGATCGATTCGCGCAATCGCATCGGCGACACGCCGCTCATCAGCGCGTGCAAGAAGGGCCTCGCGCCGATGGCGCGCATGCTGATCGAGCGCGGCGCGAACGTCAGCCAGGCCAACGTGCAGGGCATCACGCCGCTGATGGCCGCGGCCTTCGTCGGCAACGACGAAATCGCCGCGCTGTTGATCGCGCGTCACGCGGATGTCGCCGCGACGGATCGCGTCGGCAAGACGGCGATCGAATACGCGGCGGGGCAGGGGCGCACGGCGATCGTGCAGCGTCTGCTCGATGCCGGTGTCGATGTGAACGCGGCGTATCGCAATCATCTGACCGCGCTGATGTGGGCGGCAGGCTACGATCGCGACGAAACCGCGTCGATGTTGCTCGCGCGCGGCGCGAAACGCGATCTGCGCGACGATCGCGGCCTGACAGCGATGGACATCGCCGAGCAGACGCATTCGATGCGCGTCGTCGAGTTGCTGTCGAAGGGTTAATCGGCCGGGGAGCGTTGCGCGCCGACGCGCTGCAAATCGCTGGCCTCGGCCGTTTCGCGAACACGCGGCCGCGTCACGCGAACGCGTCGATGCCATCGACGAGACGTTGCGCGAGACGCGGTTGCCGCAACTGCTCGATCCACCATTGCAGCGCGCGGCCTTCGTGATCGCCGCGCCAGCCCACATACAACACGTTCGGCTCGCGCGGATCGGCGGTTTCCTTTTCGACGAGTTCGCCGCGCGCAAACAACGCCTGCACGCGATACCGCGGCACCCAGCCCGTGCCCAGGCCTTGCCGCTGGGCGAGAATTTTTGCGCGCATCGTCGGCACGGCGAGCGCGGCCTGACCGCCGAGCACGCCGTAAGCGCGGCCCGCCGAACGCGACGAATCCGCGACGACAACCGCACGATGCGCCGCGATCTGCTCGCGCTTGAGCGGCCCGCTGACGCTCGCGAGCGGATGACGCGGCGACACGGCGAACACCCACTGCATCACGCCGAGCTCGAACCAGCGCAGACCGGGAATCGCGGGCGGCTCGTTGGTCGCGCCGACGATCAGATCCGCGCGGCCGTCGCGCAACGCTTCCCAGGTGCCGGAGAGCACTTCGTGCGTGATGCGCAGCGCCACGCCGGAACCGAGCGCATCGAACGCCTGCACGACCGGCAGCAGCGTCTCGAATTCGAGGATTTCATCGCAGACGAGCCACAGCCGGTCTTCCCAGCCGCTCGCGACCTGCTTCACGCGCTGCGTGAGCCGCGACACGTCGAGCATCAGGCGCGAGGCTTCATCGGCGAGAAGATGTCCGGCGGGCGTCAGTTGCAGCCGATAACGCCGCCGGTCGAAGAGCAGCGCGTCGAAACGCGTTTCCAGTTGCCGCGCCGCGTGCGACACGGTGGACGGCGCCTTGCCGAGCCGCGCCGCCGCGCGCGACAAGCTGCCGGTTTCACGAATCGCATCGAGCAGCGAGAGTTCTTCCTCTGACAACATGTTCGACTCCATCGAACGAGTTCATCGTCCGGATCGTACGGCAAAAGCGCGGCGGGGGTCCAACCTGAGCGTCATCGGATAACCGAACCTTCGATGGAGCTGAACGATGAAAACCCTCCTACACACGATCCGCCGCGCGGTTGGCGTGCTTGTCGCCGCCGCTGCGCTGCAACCGTCCGCGTATGCCACGAACGCGCCGCGCCCGCCGCAACCGGTCGCCGCCGCGAGCGCGATCCACTCCCGCACGATCGATGCGAACGGCGTCGAACTGCACTATTTGCAAGTTGGACACGGCGACGCGACGCCCGTCGTCCTCCTGCATGGCTACACGGAAACGAGCCGCATGTGGCAACCGCTGATGACGCGTCTTGGCGGTGAGCGCGTCGTAATCGCGCCGGATCTGCCGGGCGCGGGCGGCTCGGCGATGCCCTCTTCCGGCTACGACAAGAAGACGCTCGCGCAAGACATTCACGCGATGGTGCAAGCGCTGGGCTATCGCAAGGTGAAGCTGGTCGGGCATGACATCGGGCTGATGGTCGCGTATGCGTACGCCGCGCAATATCCCGACGAAGTCGAAAGCATCGTGCTGATGGACGCGTTTCTGCCGGGCGTCGGCGACTGGCAGAAAGTCTGGCTGTTGCGCGATAAATGGCACTTCAATTTCTACGGCGACACGCCCGAAAAGCTGGTCCGCGGACGCGAGCGCGTTTTCTTCGAGCACTTCTGGAACGACTTCGCCGCCGATCCCGCGCATTCGGTGAGCGAAGCCGATCGCCGCTATTATTCGGCGCAATACGCGCGCAACGGCCGCATGCGCGCGGGTTTCGAATACTTTCATGCGTTCCCGCAAGACGCGGACGATTTTGCCGCGTTCGCGAAGACGCCGCTTCCGATGCGGATGCTCGTCCTCACCGGCGAGCGCGCGTCGGGCACGTTTCTGATCGATCAGGCGAAGCTCGTCGCGACGAACGTGCAAGGCGTGGTCGTGCCGGGCGCGGGCCACTGGCTGATGGAAGAAGCGCCGGACGCGACGATGGCGCAACTCGTGCGCTTCATCGAACAAGACTGATTGATATGAATGCCGTGGCGCGCCGATTGCGCCACCCCACGCAAGGAGAATCGAAATGGGACTGCTCGTCGACGGAAAATGGCAGGACAAGTGGTACGACACGTCATCCACGGGCGGACGCTTCGTGCGCAAGGACGCGGCGTTTCGCAACTGGGTCACGGCGGACGGCGATACCGGCTTCAAGGCCGAGGCAGGGCGTTATCACCTGTATGTGAGTCTCGCGTGCCCTTGGGCGCATCGCACGCTCATCATGCGCGCGCTCAAGGGGCTGGAAGCGATGATCGACGTATCGGTCGTCAACTGGCTGATGCTCCAAAACGGCTGGACCTTCGACGACGCGCCGGGCGTCGTGCCCGATTCGATCAACGGCGCGCGCTATCTGCATCAGGTGTACACCGCCGCCGATCCGCATTACACCGGTCGCGTCACGGTGCCGATTCTGTGGGACAAACAGCGCGGGACGATCGTCAATAACGAGTCGTCGGAAATCATTCGGATGCTGAATTCGGCGTTCGACGGCATCGGCGCGAAGCCGGGCGATTACTATCCGCGCGAGTTGCGCGAAGAGATCGACACGCTCAACGCGCGCATTTACGACACGGTCAACAATGGCGTCTACAAGGCGGGTTTCGCGACGACGCAAGCCGCCTACGAGGAAGCGGTGATGCCGCTCTTCGAGACGCTCGATTTTCTCGAAGAACGCCTCGGCACGCACCGCCATATCGCGGGCGACCGGTTCACCGAAGCCGACATTCGCCTCTTCACGACGCTCGTGCGCTTCGACGCCGTGTACTTCGGCCACTTCAAGTGCAATCTGCGGCGCATTGCGGATTATCCGAATCTGTCAAAGTTCGTGCGCGACGTTTACGCGATGCCGGGCATCGCCGCGACCGTGAACTTCGAGCACATCAAGCGGCATTACTACGAGAGCCATCGGACGATCAATCCGACGGGCATCGTGCCCGCCGGACCGGTGCTCGATTTCGTCGCTTCTCAATCGTACTGATACACGCCGCGCTTCGTCTTGCGACCGAGGCGTCCCGCCGACACGAGCTCGCGCAACAGCGGGCAGGCGCGGTACTTGGAATCGCCGAAGTCCTTGAGGAACACGTCCATCACCGAGAGGCACACGTCGAGGCCGATCAGGTCCGCGAGCGCGAGCGGTCCGATCGGATGATTCGCGCCGAGCTTCATGCCGGCGTCGATTTCCTCCGCGCTCGCGACGCCTTCGTACAGCACGAAGAACGCTTCGTTGATCATCGGCACAAGAATGCGGTTGACGACGAAGCCCGGCGAATTGCGCACGCCGATCGGCGATTTGTCGAGCTTCTCGGTGAGTTCGCGCACGGCGGACGCGGTTTCATCGCTCGTCTGCACGCCGCGAATCACTTCGACGAGTTGCAGGAGCGGCACCGGATTGAAAAAGTGCATGCCGATGAAGCGCTCGGGCGTGGCGAGCGTCGCGGCGAGCGCGGTGATCGAAATCGACGACGTGTTCGACGCGATGATCGCATCGGCGCGCGCGGCGTCTTCGATCTGCTTCAGAATGCGGTTCTTGAGCTCCGCGTTCTCGGTCGCGGCTTCGATGACGATGTCCGCTGCGGCGAGACGTCCGTAATCGGTCGACGTTTCGATGCGCGTCAACGCCGCGTCGCGCGCCGATGCCTCCAGCTTGTCCTTCGACACGAGCCGCTCGAGGCTGCCCGTCAGCGTTTTGATGCCTTTTGCGAGCGCGGCGTCGGTGACGTCGATCATCACGACCTTGAAGCCCGCGACGGCGGCGACCTGCGCGATGCCGTTGCCCATGGTTCCTGCGCCGACGATGCCGACGGTTTGAATCTTCATGCTTTTGCTCCTCCTTGATCTGCGCCGGCGCGTGCGGCCGGCAAACCGGAAATGGTCGAAAACGCGCGAGGCGCGTCCAGGCATCGATTCTAACCAGCGGAAAAGGCGGTCAGATCTTTTGGCGCGATGCCGTTTGCGTCGCAAAACGCAAGGTATCGGTCGAGTCCGCTTTTCCAGTTTTCGGCGGCGAGGACGTGGCCCTTGTCGTTCACGAACAGCAGTTCGCCCTGAATGATATTGAGCGTGACGATGTCCGCGCCCCCCGAATGCGGTGGCAGCGCCTCGGGCGTGTGGCTCGAACCCGCCGTCTCGTACACGATGCTGCCCGGCTCCGCGATCCACTCGTGCTCGCGATATTTCCAGCGCCCCTGCACCGTATAGACGATCACGGTTCCCGTATGACGATGACGGGGCATCTCGCCTTTCGCCGGCGCCTTCATCATCGCGATGACTTCGCCGCGAACCGGGTCGAGCTTGAAATACTTGACGAGCACGCGCTCGCTGTACGGCGTGAACGGCACCCACGGCAGGTCGGCGTCGTTGAGGCACGAGGTCTGGATCTGTTCGAACAGCATGATGTGGCTCCTTTCGGGAACGGCCATTTTATGCACTGCCGCGCGCGTCGAACATTGGCCGAATGGCCGACCCTTTCATTCAAGCCGGAAGGCGCGGTATCTGCTATCGTCCACGCCATGTCGACCATCATCACCGTTTCCAATCTGTCCAAGACCTACGGGTCGGGCTTTCGCGCGCTCAGGGACATCAACCTCGAAATCCGTCGCGGCGAGATTTTTGCGCTGCTCGGCCCGAACGGGGCGGGCAAAACGACGCTCATCAGCACCGTCTGCGGCATCGTCAATCCGAGCGAGGGCAAAGTGACCGTCGCCGGTCACGATATCGTCACCGACTATCGCGCCGCGCGCGCGATGATCGGTCTCGTGCCGCAGGAGCTCACCACCGACGCCTTCGAAACCGTCTGGGCGACCGTGTCGTTCAGCCGCGGGCTTTTCGGGCGGCCGAAGAATCCGGCTTACGTCGAGAAGGTGCTGAAATCGCTGTCGCTCTGGGCGAAAAAGGACAACAAGATCATGACGCTTTCGGGCGGCATGAAGCGGCGCGTGCTGATAGCGAAGGCGCTCGCGCACGAACCGGAGATTCTGTTTCTCGACGAGCCGACCGCGGGCGTCGACGTCGAATTGCGCCGCGACATGTGGAACCTTGTGCGAGAGCTGCAGGGCAACGGCGTGACCATCATCCTGACGACGCACTACATCGAGGAAGCGGAGGAGATGGCGGATCGCATCGGCGTCATCAATCGCGGCGAAATCGTGCTCGTCGAGGAAAAGCGCGAGCTGATGCGCAAGCTCGGGCAGAAGAAGCTCACGCTGCAACTCGAACATCCGCTCGCCGAAATTCCGACGCAGCTTCAGCCCTACGGCCTCGCGCGTTCGGCGGACGGCGGCGAACTCACGTACACATATGACGCGCAGGACGAGCCGGGCCGCATTATTGCGCTGCTTCGTCACGTCGACGAAGCCGGCGTGCGTTTCAAGGATCTGCAAACGACGCAAAGCTCGCTTGAAGATATTTTCGTGAGCCTCGTCAGGGAAGCCAAATGAATCTATACGCCGTTCGCGCGATCTACCGTTTCGAGATGGCGCGCGCCGGGCGCACGCTGATGCAAAGCATCGTGTCGCCGGTCATTTCCACATCGCTTTATTTCGTCGTCTTCGGCGCGGCCATCGGCTCGCGCATTCCGGAAGTCGACGGCATCAGCTACGGCGCGTTCATCGTGCCCGGCCTCGTGATGCTGTCGCTGCTGACGCAAAGCATCGCCAATGCGTCGTTCGGCATCTATTTCCCGAAGTTCACGGGCACCATCTACGAATTGCTGTCCGCGCCGGTGTCGTACTTCGAGCTCGTCGTGAGCTATGTCGGCGCGGCGGCGACGAAGTCCGTCATTCTCGGGCTCATCATTCTTCTGACCGCGCGGTTATTCGTGCCGCTCAGAATCGATCATCCGGTGTGGATGATCGTCTTTCTGCTACTCACGTCGGTAACGTTCAGCCTGCTCGGGTTCATCATCGGCATCTGGGCCGACGGCTTCGAGAAGCTGCAGATCATTCCGCTGCTGATCGTCACGCCGCTCACGTTCCTCGGCGGCAGCTTCTATTCGATCAATATCCTGCCGCCGTTCTGGAAGGCGGTCGCGTTGTTCAATCCGGTCGTCTATCTGATCAGCGGCTTTCGGTGGAGCTTTTACGGACTCGCCGATGTCCACGTCGGCGTGAGTTTCGGCATGACGCTGGTGTTTCTTGCGGTGTTTATCGCGATCGTCGCGTGGATCTTCAAGACGGGATACCGGTTCAAGACGTAGCGCGGCGCCGGCTGTCAACCAAGGCATGAGGGCGTTCATCGTATGAAGATCATGAGGCGCACGAAGCGCAATTTTCTCGGTGCGATGGCGGCCGCCTTCACGGGCGGGTTTCCCTCGGCGCCCGCCAGATCGTACGAAATCGATCACACCAGCGCGGACTGGCGGCGCCGTCTGTCGTCGGAACAATTCCGCGTGCTGAGGCGCGGCGGCACCGAGCCGCCGTTCTCGAGCCCGCTGCTCAAGGAACGCCGCGACGGCACATACGCGTGCGCGGGATGCGGATCCGCGCTGTTTTCGTCGGCGACGAAATTCGATAGCGGCACCGGCTGGCCGAGCTTCTGGAAGCCGGTCGATGGCGCAGTCGCGACGCACGCGGACGCAACCGGCCACATGCGCAACGAGGTCCATTGCCGGCGCTGTGGCGGGCATCTCGGCCACGTTTTCGACGACGGTCCGAAACCTACCGGCCTGCGCTATTGCATGAACGGCGCGGCGCTTGAATTCCTGCACGACGAAGCCTGACATCGCGCAGTCATCCATCCATTTCTAGCCGACTCGCCATGAACGCACCTGAACTCAAGCTCGATGCCGCGAAGACCGCGCTCGTGCTGATCGATTTGCAGGCGGGCATCGCCGCCTTGCCCGTGCAACCTCACTCCGCCGCGAGCGTGCTCGCCAATGCGCGCGCGCTCGCCGACCGCTTTCGCGCGCTCGGCGCGCCGGTCGTGTTCGTCAAGGTCGCGTTTCCGAACGCCCCCGGCGGCTTGCGGCCGATCACCGACGCAGGTCAGGCGCAGGAAGCGCCCGAGCCGGCGGGCTGGAGCGACCTGTGCGCGGAACTGGACGTGCAAGCAACCGATATCGTCGTCACGAAGCGGCAGTGGGGCGCGTTCTACAATACCGACCTCGACTCGCATCTGCGCCGGCGCGGCATCGGCACGATCGTGCTGGGCGGCATCGCGACGGCGATCGGCGTCGATTCGACGGCGCGCGGCGCGCACGAGCGCGGTTATCAGCAAGTGTTTGTCGAGGACGCGATGAGCGATCTCAACGCCGACACGCACGAATCGACCTGCCGCTACATCTTTCCGCGCATCGGGCGCATTCGTTCGACGCAGCAAGTGCTCGCCGCGCTGGCATAGCGGCGCGCGTCGCCTATCCTGTAGCGTACGTCCGATATCGACGGACGCGAGAGGTGCGGCGATGGCGGCCATTCCCAAAGTAGCGATCGCGTGTCAGGGCGGCGGCAGCCATGCGGCATTCGCCGCGGGCGTGCTCGACCGGCTGCTGAGCGGCGAGTTCGTCAACCGCTTCGAACTGGTGGCGCTGTCCGGCACGTCGGGCGGCGCGATGTGCAGCGCGCTCGCGTGGTGCGGACTGCTGCTCGGCGGCCCGCCGGACGCCAGGCGGCGTCTCGCCGCGTTCTGGAAGGATCTGGAAGCGCGCGACGGGCCGGATATCGTCGTCAACGCGGTCGGTACGTGGTACGCACGCTTGCCCGTCAATGCGGAGATCAGTCCGTATCTGTATCCGCCGATAGCCGAAGAACGCCTGCGCGAACTGCTCGCCAAGCATCTGCCTTTCGCGTCGCTTCCCGCCGATCCGCAATTGCGCGCGAAGCCGACGCTTCTCGTCGGCGCAACGGACGTGCGTTCGGGCGACCGCGTGATCTTTCCCGGCGACAGGCTCGATCAGGACCAACTGGTCGCCTCGGCTGCGGTGCCGCCGCTGTATCGCGCGGTCGCGGCCGATGGGCGCATGTGCTGGGACGGCCTCTTCAGCAGCAATCCGCCGGTGCGCGAATTCACCGACTTCGCGCTCGATTCGCGGCCCGACGAAATCTGGGTCGTGCAGATCAATCCGCAGTATCGGCGCGAGTTGCCTGAATCGATGAACGAGATCATCGACCGTCGCAACGAGTTGTCCGGCAATCTCGCGCTCGGGCAGGAGCTTTACTTCACGACGCGCGTGAACGAACTGCTTGCAGCCGATGCGTCGCTCGAAAAGCGCTACAAGCCGATCAAGGTTCGCGTCGTGGAGATGCATCTCGACGCGAAGGATTATCCCGGGCCGCTCGACTATGCATCCAAGCTCGATCGCAATCCGGCGCTGATCCATGCGTTGATGCGCAAAGGACGCGAGCGCGCGGAATGGTTCTTCGACGCCCGCTCCGACTGGCCGCGCGAGGGCACCGCCCCGCACAGAAGCGTCTATGCGACGACGCCCGCGGCGATGTCGGCGAAAGCGTGAGTGGAGATTCGGACTCCGTGACAATCGAACTGCGTTTCATTGTTTAGGAGATTTCTTATGTCCTCGGTTTTTCTGTTCGCCTATTTTTCACTTACTCGCTGGCGGGGCCCCGCCCGTCAATCGAGTTGCCCGTTCATCACCGTGATCGGGAGTAGCGCTTGTCCCCGAGCGCTGGACGCGCGCCGCACCCTACGGCGCGCGTCCCTTTTTTTATGCGGCCGTAGCCGCAACCAGTCGAACCAGCGTGATCTCTGAAGGCGCGCCCAGCCGCTTGGGCGGTCCCCAATAGCCGGTTCCACGGCTCGTATAGACCCACAGTCCGTTGAACTTAACGAGTCCGGCGACGAACGGCTGTTGCAGCCGCACGAAGAAATTCCACGGCAGGAATTGACCGCCATGCGTGTGCCCCGAGAGCTGTAGCGTGAAGCCCGCTTCGGCGGCGGCCGTGGCGCTGCGCGGCTGGTGCGCGAGCAGCACGCGCACGATGGCGTCGTCGGGTGCGCCGCTGATCGCCTTCGCGGGATCGCTGCGATGCGCCGGATCGAAACTGCCCGCGCTGAAATCCGTGACGCCCGCGACCACGGCCTGAGCGCCGTCATGATTCAGCACGACATGCTGATTGAGCAGCACGGTCAGGCCGAGGCGCCGAAATTCGGCGATCCACTTGTCCGCGCCTGAGTAATATTCGTGATTCCCGGTGACGAGAAACGCGCCATGCCGCGCGCTGAGGCCCGCGAGCGGGCGTGTGTGATCGGCGAGATTCGGCACGCTGCCGTCGACGACATCGCCTGTCACGGCGATGAGATCAGGTTCGAGCCCGTTCACGGCGGCGACGATGCGTTCCACATAGTGCCGCTTGATCGTCGGGCCGACGTGGATGTCGCTGATCTGCGCAATCGTGAAACCCTGGAGCGCGGCCGGGAGATTGTCGATGGGCACATCCACGCTCACGACCGGCGCGCGCCGCCGCGCGTTGTAGAAACCGATCGCGGAGAAGAGCACGGCGAGGAGCGGCACGGCGAGCGCGCTATAGCCGACGAGCATCGGCGAACCGACGGGCGCGCCGCGCAGCCAGTCGGCGAGATGCACGAAGAGGAGCATCACGTCGCGCGCGAAGGTCAGCAAGAGCAGCGACGAGAAAAAACCGAGCGCCGTCAGCCCGAACCAGGCGAGGCGATCCGCAAGCGACTGCGGTTCGATCTGCCGGGCCGCCATGCCGAGCGGAATCGTGATGACCGATGCCGCAAGCAACAGCGCCGCCAGCACCTTGAGCGGCAGGCCGACGGGCGCATCCGGGATGAGCCGGACGCCCACATAGATATGAAACAGAACGCCGATGCCGATGAAGCGGAGAAAGAATGCCGAGCGTCGCATAGCGCTCCTGGAGAGATCGGGGAAGCGGCAAGGAGACGGGCGGCGCGCGCCCGTGGCGGATATGGGGCCGATTCTACCGGTTAGACGCCGGGCGCGCCTTTGTCGACGCGCGTCGCGGAGAAGATGGCGAATCGTAATATATCGTTCGAATGGCTCGGCGCACGCGGCGCGGACGTTATAAATACGCCGCCTCGACTGTCGTTGCGACAGTCGCACGGCGGAATTTCCGCATCGCGTTTTTATTCGAGGAGTCCATTCAATGAATCTGAAACTGTGTGCCGCTGCAATCCTTTCCCTGTCCGCAATCGTCGCTTCGACGGGCACGGCGCTCGCGCAAGACAGAACGCTGGCGGCGACCGCGGAACAAGTCGTGAGCCAGGAGCAGCCGGTTCATATCCGGGCGCAGATCGTCGGCATCGATCGCGCGAATCGCGCGCTGATGGTGCGCGGCGCGAACGGTGATTCGACCGTCCAGGTGGGCAAGGAAGTCAAAGGCTTCGAGCAATTGAAAGTCGGCGACCAGATCGACGTCACCTACAAGGCCGCGTTGCTCGTCAGCGCCGAGAAAGTGACGGGCGCGGCCAAGGGCGACCGTACGCGCATCGATACGACGACCTATCAGCCGACCGTGGGTGCCGACGGCGTGACGGGTTTCGATGCGACGCGCCGCATCGAGACGATCGCGACGGTCGAAAGCGTCGACGTGAAGAAGCGCAAGATCACGCTGCGCGGCGCATGGCGCACCGAGACGCTCGACCTCACGCCGGGCATGGCTGCCGAGAAGCTGAAGAAGGGCGACACGATCCACGCGGTGTACGTGTCGGCGACGGCGGTGCAAGTGACGTCGGCACAATGATCGGCAGGACGTTCTAAACGGCAAAAAGCCTCGGCACGAAAGCGCCGAGGCTTTTTCTTTTCGCGTCAACGAAACGCGATCACACCGCCATGCAGAGATACTTGATGACGACGTAATCGTCGATGCCGTAATGCGAGCCTTCGCGCCCGAGGCCCGACTGCTTCACGCCGCCGAACGGCGCGACTTCGTTCGAGATGAGGCCGGTGTTGATGCCCACCATGCCGTATTCCAGCGCTTCGGCGACGCGCCAGATGCGGCCGATGTCGCGGCTATAGAAGTACGCGGCGAGGCCGAACTCGGTGTCGTTGGCGAGCTGCACGACTTCGTCGTCGGACGAGAATTTGAAGATCGGCGCGAGCGGGCCGAAAGTTTCTTCCTTCGCCACTTTCATGTCCGGCGTGACGCCGGTCAGTACGGTCGGCTCGAAGAACCCGTGACCGAGCGTGTGCCGCTTGCCGCCCGAAGCGAGCGCGGCGCCTTTCGCGAGCGCGTCCGCGATATGCGATTCGACCTTTTGCACGGCCGCTTCGTTGATGAGCGGCCCGAGCGCGACGCCGCTTTCCGTGCCGCTTCCGACCTTGAGCTTGCTCGCGGCTGCCGCGAGCTTTTGCGCGAAGGCATCGTAGACGCGCTCGTGGACGTAGAAGCGGTTCGTGCACACGCAGGTTTGTCCGCTATTCCGATATTTCGATGCAATCGCGCCTTCCACGGCGGCGTCGAGATCGGCGTCGTCGAATACGATGAACGGTGCGTTGCCGCCGAGTTCCAGCGTCACCTTTTTGACGGTCGGCGCGCTTTGCGCCATCAGCAGACGGCCGACCGCCGTCGAGCCGGTGAACGACAGCTTGCGCACGATCGGATTGTCCGTCATTTCGCCGCCGATCGCTTTCGGATCGCCGGTCAGGATGCTGAGCACGCCTTTCGGCAGGCCCGCGCGTTCTGCGAGCACCGCGAGCGCGAATGCGGAGAAGGGCGTTGCTTCGGCGGGCTTCACGACGATCGGGCAGCCGGCTGCGAGCGCCGGTCCGACCTTGCGCGTGATCATCGCGGCGGGGAAGTTCCACGGCGTGATTGCGGCGCAGACGCCGATCGGTTCCTTGGTCACGACGATGCGCTTGTCGGCGGCGGGCGTGGCGAGCGTATCGCCGGCGACGCGCTTGCCTTCCTCCGCGAACCATTCGATGAACGACGCCGCGTAGGTGATTTCGCCCTTGGCTTCGGCGAGCGGCTTGCCTTGCTCGGTCGTGAGGATGAGGGCGAGATCGTCGGCGTTTGCCATCATCAGGTCGAACCAGCGGCGCAGGATGGCTGCGCGTTCCTTGGCGGTTTTTTTGCGCCAGGCGGGCCAGGCGGTGTTGGCGGCATCGATCGCGCGGCGCGTTTCGGTTGCGCCCATGTTGGGGACTTTGCCGAGGGATTCTCCCGTTGCCGGGTTCACCACTTCAAACGTTTCGCCGTTGTCGGCTTGTTGCCATTCGCCGTCGATGTACGCTGCGTGACGCAAGAGCGTCGGGTCTTTCAGGTGTTCTTTCAGGCTCATTTGCTAGTCCTTTCGGGTCGGCTCGGGGTTGTCGCTGGATCCCGTTCTCGTGTCGGCCCCGGTGTTTCGCCGGATCCCGTTTTCTTAGTGGTCTATTAGCACTGCCCCGCACAGGGGCAACGCTAATAGACCGACGCGAATACGGGATCCGGCGACCAACGCAAAACAAAAAACCAAAAACCAAAAACCAAAAACCAAATCAAACCGCAACGCCAACAGTCTCCGTCAACACATCTTCAAGAATACCGAGCGCCTCATCAAAAACCGCATCCTGAATGGTGAGCGGAAACAGGAACCGAACCACGTTCGAATAAACGCCACAAACCAACAGCAGCAACCCGCGCTCCAGCGCCCGCGTCTGCACGAGCTTTGCAAAAGCAGCATCCGCATCATGCGAACCGGGCTTGCAGAACTCGACCGCGATCATCCCCCCCGGCCCGCGCACATCGGCGATCTGCGGCACATCGCCCTTCAGCGCTTCGAGTTTCGCCTTCAGCTTGTCGCCGAGCACAACCGCGCGCTCGCAGAGCTCTTCATCGTCGATGATGTCGAGCACCGCATGCGCCGCCGCCACCGCCAGCGGATTGCCCGCATACGTGCCGCCGAGCCCGCCCGGCGCCGCCGCATCCATGATCTCCGCGCGCCCGACGACGCCCGACAGCGGCATCCCGCCCGCCAGCGACTTCGCGATCGTCATCAGATCCGGCACGACGCCGTGATGCTCCATCGCGAACAGCTTGCCGGTGCGCGCAAAGCCCGTCTGCACTTCATCGGCGATCAGCAGAATGCCGTGGTCATCGCAAATCTTGCGCAGGCCGCGCACGAATTCCGTCGGCGCCGGAACGAAACCGCCTTCGCCCTGCACCGGCTCGAAGATGATCGCGGCAACACGCGTCGCTTCGATATCCGCCTTGAAAAGATGCTCGATCGCGCGCAGCGAATCCTCGACGGACACGCCATGCAGCGAATTCGGGAACGGCGCATGGAACACGTCCGACGGGAACGGCCCGAAGCCGATCTTGTACGGCGCGACTTTGCCCGTGAGCGCCATGCCCAAGAGCGTGCGGCCGTGAAAGCCGCCCGTGAACGCGATCACGCCCGGCCTGCCCGTCGCGGCGCGCGCGATCTTCACCGCGTTCTCGACAGCCTCCGCGCCCGTCGTGAAAAACGCCGTCTTCTTCGCGTGCGAGCCCGGCGCGCGGGCGCTGATCTTCTCGGCGAGCGACACATACGACTCGTACGGCACGATCTGATACGCCGTGTGCGTGAAGCAGTCGAGCTGCGCGCGAATCGCCTCGACGATCTTCGGATGGCGATGCCCCGTATTGCACACCGCGATGCCCGCCGCGAAGTCGATGAAGCGGCGGCCCTCGACATCCCACAGTTCCGCGTTCTCGGCGCGCGCCGCGTAGAAATCGCACATCACGCCGACACCGCGCGGCGTCGCAGCGTTCTTGCGGGCGTGCAGATCGGCGTTCTTGAGGTTGGTGCTCACGGAAATCTCCTGGATCGTTGGTGGCCGCATCGGCCGACTGAATATAGAGACGACTATAGTAAGATTTGGCCCTCAAGTTCAGAGCCATTTCAATAAATCTATAGGAGCCAATTCGATGTCGACGCGCGCAAGCGTGCTGTCCGACTGGCTGGCGCAGCGCATCGATCGCACGAACGGCCAGCCGATCTACCGGCAATTGCATCGGCTGCTACAGCAGGCCATCCTCACGCGCGAGCTCGCGGCGGGCGCGAAAGTGCCGTCGTCGCGCTTGCTTGCCGCCGAGCTCGGCGTCGGGCGCAACACGGTGACGCAGGTCTACGAGCAACTCGCGCTCGAGGGCTACGTGTCGTCGGCGACGGGGCGCGGCACCTTCGTCGCGGACAGCACGCCCGACGACATCGTGTTCGACGACGCGCCGCCCGCGGCGATCGCGCCATCCGATGCACAATCGACGCTCTCCACGCGCGGCGCGCGGCTGATTTCGGGCGCGGGCGTGTCGAAGCGTCAGGGCGGCGCGTTCATGCCGGGCGTGCCGGACGTATCGCGGTTTCCGTCGCGCGTGTGGAACCGGCTGCACGCGAAATACTGGCGCAAGCCGCTGCCCGATCTGCTCACCTACGCGCCGGGCGGCGGCCACGCGGGACTGCGCCACGCGCTCGCGCACTATCTGCGCACGTCGCGCTCGGTGCGTTGCACGCCGGAGCAGATCGTCGTGACGACGGGCATCCATCAATCCATCGATCTCGCCGCGCGCCTGCTCGCCGATCCGGGCGACACGATCTGGACGGAGGATCCGTGCTACTGGGGCGTGCGCAGCGTTCTGCAGGTTTCGGGGCTCGATCTGAAGGCGATTCCCGTCGACGCGGAAGGCATCGCGCCGACATCCGCCGATCTCGCGTCGCCGCCGAAGCTGATGCTCGTCACGCCGTCGCATCAGTATCCGCTCGGCATGGTGATGAGCCTCGCGCGCCGCCGCATGCTGCTCGAATATGCGCGCCAGCACCGCTGCTGGATCATCGAGGACGATTACGACAGCGAATTCCGCTACGGCAGCCGGCCGCTCGCGTCGCTGCAGGGCATGGACACGGCGGGGCAGGTGATTTACGTCGGCAGTTTCGGCAAGACGCTGTTTCCGGGGCTGCGCATCGGTTATGTGGTCGTGCCGGAAGCGCTCGCGGAGAGCTTCGCGATGGCGAGCGCCGAGCTGTATCGCGAAGGGCAGTTGCTGCAGCAGGCCGTGCTCGCGGAATTCATCGAGCAGGGGCATTTCACGTCGCATATCCGGCGGATGCGCGCGCTCTACGGCCAGCGCCGCGACGCGATGCTCGCGACCATCGCCGCGCGCTACGGCGACACGCTTTCGATCGCCGGGGGCGATGCCGGGCTGCATCTCGTGCTGAAACTGCCGCGCCACGTCGATGATCGCGCGCTCGCCGCCGCCGCGCTCGCGCAGAACATCGTCGTGCGGCCGCTGTCGGGGTATTACGCGCATCGGCCGGACGCGGAATCCGGCTTGCTGATCGGATATGCATGCGTGCCGGACGACGACATCGCGCCGGCTTTCGCCACGCTCGCCGACGTGATCGACCGGTTTCTGCGCTAAAAGCGGTCGAAATTTCACGATTCGCTTACGGTCAGCGAAAAAAACGCGCGCGGAACTGGCAAGCGCGGCGCATGTGGAGGATCATGTGCGCCGTTTTCCGATCAACCGCAAGGGCTTCTCCATGACGATCTCGTCCGACCACCACTTCACCGTCATCGCCGATCTCTCCGACGACGCGCCTTCGCTGCGCGAAATTCGCCACGATATCCATCGTCATCCGGAGTTGTCGTATGAGGAGACGCGCACTGCGGCGCTCGTCGCGGAGCGGCTCGAAGAGTGGGGCTGGACGGTGACGCGCGGCGTCGGCGGGACGGGCGTCGTCGGCACGTTGAAGGCGGGCGACGGCACGAAGAGCATCGGACTACGCGCGGACATGGACGCGCTGCCGATCATCGAGCAGAGCGGCAAGCCCTGGGCGAGCGAGACGCACGGCAAGATGCACGCGTGCGGCCACGACGGCCACACGACGATGCTTCTCGGCGCGGCGCGCCATCTCGCGCGCACGCGCAATTTCAACGGGACGGTGCATCTGTATTTTCAGCCGGCGGAAGAGCACGGCGTGCCGAGCGGCGCGCAGAAGATGATCGAGGAAGGTCTTTTCGAGCGCTTTCATTGCGACGCCGTGTTCGGCGTGCACAACCATCCCGGCGCGCAGCCCGGCACGTTCCTGTTCCGCAAGGGGCCGTTCATGGCGGCGGGCGATCAGGTGTCGATCGTGGTCGAAGGCGTCGGCGGGCACGCGGCGCGGCCGCATCTGTCGGTCGATCCGGTCGTCGTGACGGCGAGCATCGTCATGGCGCTGCAGACGATCGTCGCGCGCAACGTCGATCCGGCGCAGCCGGCCGTCGTCACTGTCGGCTCGATGCACGCCGGAACGGTCAACAACGTCATCCCGCATCGCGCGACGCTCGAACTGTCCGTGCGCTCCTTCGACCCGCAAGTGCGCGAACTGCTCAGGCGCCGCATCAAGGAACTGGTGGAATCGCAGGCGGCGAGCTACGGCGCGAGCGCGACGGTGAAGTATCTGGAAGGCTATCCGGTCGTCGTGAATTCGGACGCGGAAACGGAGTTCGCTATGGAGGTCGCGCGCGAACTGGTCGGCGCAGAGAACGTCGTCGCGCACGCCGATCTGCTGATGGGCAGCGAGGACTTCGCGTTCATGCTGCAGCAGCGGCCGGGCTCGTTCCTGCGCCTCGGCAACGGTGCGGGCGAGGACGGCTGCATGGTCCACAACCCGCACTACGATTTCAACGACAAGAATCTGCCGGTCGGCGCGGCTTACTGGGCGCGCCTCGTCGAACGATTCCTGGCGTGACCGAAATCACGCCGGCAGCCTGAAACTTCCGATCGCCTCGCGCAGCACATCGACCTGATCCTTCAGCGAATGCGCGGCGGCGGCGGCTTCCTCGACGAGCGCGGCGTTCTGCTGGGTCACCTGATCCATCTCGACGACCGCGCGGTTCACCTGCTCGATGCCCGCGCTCTGCTCGCGCGACGCGTGGCTGATCTCGTCGAGAATCTCGTTCACGCGGCGCACCGATTGCACGATTTCCGTCATCGTCGCGCCCGCGTTCGTCACGAGCGACGCGCCTTGCTCGACCGTCTGCGTCGACGTTTCGATGAGCGCCTTGATTTCCTTCGCCGCCGTCGCCGAGCGCTGCGCGAGACTGCGCACTTCCGCCGCCACGACCGCGAAGCCGCGTCCCTGTTCGCCCGCGCGCGCCGCTTCGACCGCCGCATTCAGCGCGAGGATGTTCGTCTGGAACGCGATGCCGTCGATCACGCCGATGATGTCGCCGATCTGCTGCGAGCTCGCGGTGATGCGCGTCATCGTGTCGATGACGTCGTCGACCACGCCGCTGCCGCGCGTCGCCACGTCCGCCGCCTGCTCCGCGAGACGCGCCGCCTGCGCGGCGCTCTCCGCGTTGTTCTTCACGTTCGCGGTCATCTGGTCCATGCTCGACGCGGTCTGCACGAGCGCCGCGGCCTGTTCCTCGGTGCGCTGCGACAGATCGGTGTTGCCCGCCGCGATCTCCGACGCGCCCACGTTGATGTTGTCCGTGCCGCTGCGCACCCGCGACACGGTATCGACGAGACCGCTCTGCATCACGCTGAGCGCGTGCAACAGACTTGTCGTGTCGTTCGGACGGACGTCGACGCTGCTCGTCAGATCGCCACGCGCGATGCGATGCGCCGCGTCGACCGCCAGTTCGAGCTCGCCGCCGAGATTGCGTTTGATGCTGCGCAGAACGATGAGCATCGCGGCCGTCGCGAAGCCGCCGAGCACGGCCGTGATCGCGAGCCAGCGCAGCGCGCTTGCCCAGAACGCGCTCTGCACGTCGTCCATGTACATGCCGGTGACGATGTACCAGTCCCACTGCCCGAAGCGCTGCGAGTAGGAGAGCTTGCCGACTGGCTTGTCGCTGCCGGGCTTCGGCCACAGATAGCTGATGAAGCCGCCGCCGGGCTGATCGCCCGCCTTGACGATATCGACGAACAGGCGAGTGCCCGCCGGATCGGCATAACTCGAGAGATCCTGCCCGTTCATCGCGGACTTGATCGGGTGCATCACCATCCTCGGATGCGAGTCGTTGATCGAGAGATAGCCGTCCGTGCCGTAGCGGATCGCGCCGACCACTTCCAGCGCGCGCTTTTTCGCTTCGTCTTCGGTGAGCGTCTTGTTCGCGGCGAGCGCCGCGTAGTGCGCGGTGATCGAGTGCGCCTCGTTGACGAGCGTCTTCAACTGCTCCTTGCGGTCGTCGATCATCGACGTCCGGTTTTGCCATGCCCCGATGATCCCGATCGCGATCAAGCCGATCCACAGCACGGCGATCAACGAGCCGAGCTTCTTGTTCAACGTCATTCTCTTCATGTTGCGCCCGTCGCCTGTTTGCGTTGTATTCGCGTTGTCGTTTGCGACGGCGCACGCCGCCGCATGCCCGCTTTACGGCAGGCATGGGCGACGAATGTAGGGCGGGAATTCCCGTAGGGAAGCGTCGGATCAGAGACGCCGGATCGGATCCTTGTCGGGCGGCGCGTCGGGATGCTGCGGCTCCTCCGGCCGATGACCGGGCGAAGGCGGCGTGAGCGGATCGGCTTCCGGATCGCGGTTCGGGTCCGCGACGGGATCCGGAACGGGATTGGTTTGCATGTCGAATTTCATGATGTCCCCCGAAAGGTGGCTCTTCGTCTATGCCGATTCGTGCGCCGCCGGCATGTGCAGCGTGAACGGCTCGCCCGGATGCGCGCCGCCGGTGTGCGAGAGCGCGTCGCGGGCGTGTGCGGCGATCGCGTCGCTGCCGGTGTCGCGCGGATGTTCGTCGAGCACGATATGCGGCGTGCCGAGCGCGCGGGCGGCGGCGACGGGCGAGGACGCTTCGGCGTCGTCGGACAGGAGCAGCCGCGCATTGGCGATCAGGCGCGGCAGCGTCGCCGGCGCGACGGCGCCCGCGAGAAAGAGCGCGGCCGTCTGCATCGCGCCGAGCACGCCGGCGGTGCGCTCGGGATCGGGCGAATCGCCGACGATCGCGATCTGCCAGCCATCGGCGGCGAGCTGGTCGGCGACATCGGCATATCGTTCGGCGGGCCAGGCGGGCGCGGCGTGATGGCTGCCCGGATGGATCAGCACCAGGCGCTCGCGCTCGATGCCGTGGAACGCGGCGAGCGTGTCGTAATCGTCGCTCCCGTCACGCGCGGCGGCGGGCGGGGCGCTCGGCGCGTCGGGGACGAGCGTTGTCGTGAGGTCGTCGCTCAACGTGGAAAGGGGATTGGCTCGCATCTTGGCTCCTGCAAGTGGCGTGGCCTCGCTCGATTCGGCGCAACTCGCGGGGCCGCGCGCTTGGCAAGCACCCGCCATGCCCGGCGCGTTTGCGGCAGGTTCCGCCTGAAAATGCCCGCGTCGGACACAGATTGCGTTCCGAAGCGTGACAGTTTGAGCGTCGATTGCGGCATCTGTCACGTATTGAAGGAGGCGCGGCGGCGCTCGTCAAGGCGCGAAGTTTTCAGCGTCGATGTAAAAAAGCCGCCACCTCGCGATGGCGAGGCGGCGGCTTGGATGCGGCGTCGAGCGGCGCTCAGGTTTCCGTGTTGCCGTCGGCGGCGGGCAGCGTCTTCGGCGTGAACGCTTCGGCGCGGCGGCGGATGCCGTCGACTTCGCCAGTCACGAACGTGCGCTTGTCCGCGGCGAGCGCTTCCTGATACGACACGCCTTCCGGCACGCGATGCAGCAGCGCGCGCAATTCGCCTTGCGTCGTCTGCTCGACGGGCTCGTAGTCGTAAAGACCGAGCTCCAGTTCGGCGCGCTCGTGCAGGATGAACAGGCACGACGCGAACACCGCGACGCCGAGCACTTCCTGCACGCCGAAGCGGAATGCGTGCGGCACAGGCGAGAACGGCAGCCACGCGATGAGCGCGACGCCCGCGAGCGCCACCGCGATGGTCACGTTGAGCAGCAATTGCAGACGCGCGACGATGCGCTCGCGTTCGGTCTTCAGTTGCCCGGCCGATTTCGGCACGAGCGCGCGTGTGTGCAAGCCCTGCGATTGTTGACGGCGGAGTTCTTCGAGCGGGAGAGCGGCCATTTGGGTGTGATGTGGACCATCGGTGAGCGCCAGTCGGCGCGACACCGGTATAACGCGCGGCTTACAGGAACGTTGACGACGCTTTCGTCTTGTTGCGTCCTGTTTCGTCCTGTTTCGTCCTGTTTCGTCCTGTTGCATCTGCGGCTCGCTCAGCGCGTCGGGTCCTTCACCGGCGTGCGGATGGTCGCGGTGCCGTCGGCGATCTGCTGCGCGAAAACGAGCGCCTCGACGATCGTCCCGAAGACTTCCGCGCGCACTTTGTCGTCGGCGAGGCGCATCAGATACGACGGGTGATACGTCGGCACGATGATGTGCCCCTTATGCTCGATGGTCTTGCCGAGATACTCGGACAACGCCGTGCGATGCCCCGTGAGCGCCTTGAGCGCCGTCGCCCCGAGCGCGACGACGACTTTCGGCCCGATGCGCTTCAGTTCTTCGTCGAGCCAGTAGCGGCAGGCTTCGCGTTCGCGCTGCGCGGGCGCGAGATGCGCGCGCTCCTCGCCTTGCGCTTCCCATTTGAAATGCTTCACCGCGTTGGTCAGATAGAGCGATTCGCGCGCGATCTGCGCCTCGGCGAGCGCTTCGTCGAGCAGCTTGCCCGCCTGACCGACGAACGGCTTGCCCTCGCGGTCTTCCTGATCGCCCGGCTGCTCGCCGACCAGCATCACGCGGGCGTCGCCGGGACCGACGCCCGGCACCGCCTGCGTCGCGTTGCGCCACAGCGCGCAGCGCCTGCATGCATCGAGCGACGGCGGCTCGATCAGCATCGTGCCCTTGATCGGCTCCAGATCCGTGTTGATGGCGACTTCCATGTCGGGCGGCACATTACGCGGATGACGGTCGCGCCGCGAATAGGGATCGGCGCGGGAGATCAGCGCGGGATCGGTGCGCGCGTTCTCCGGGCTTTTCCAGTAGCGCACCGGCATATGCGACGCCATTTCGGCGGCGTTTTCCTGCGCCGGCGCGAACGTGCTCTCGTAATACGCGAGCCAGAGCGCCTCGATGGCGTCGCCGCTGATGGCTTCGCCGCTCATCGCGGTGTCGCCGAAATCCATCGGCTTTTCTTCCGGCTCGCTCGTGCGGTCCACGCGCAGGAGCGCGCCGTCCCAGAACGCGGCGCCGTGCGGCGTGGCGATCATCCACGTGGCGCTGCCCATGCGCGTGGCGAAGTGCATCGCGGCGTGCTCCAGCACATCGTGCACCGGCTCGAACCAACTGATGAACTCGGGCGGCCCGAGCGACGAATCGCGATGCCGGAAACGCAGCACTCTGCGCATTTCGCTTTCTTCGGCCTCGACCGATTCGATCATGCGCCGCAGCCGATGCCCGTCCGGATCTTCCGGCGAGGCGATCGCGCGGTCGCCCTGCGTCCAGCGCCACAGCGCCTTGTAGAGAAACCGCCAGCGGTCGGGCGCGCGAAAGCACGCCGCCGTTTCGAGCATGGCGAGGAATTCGCGCGCGATCTTGACCGGCTTCTTCGCATTCGGATCCGACGGGCCGCGCGACGCAACGATGGAGCCGAACACCGTTGCCGATGCATCGGTTTCGAGCCATTCCACGTCTTCCGGGCGCGCGTCTTCCATGAGGAGATTGCGCGCCTCGGTACGCCAGGCAGCGAACGACGGATCGATGGTGACGCTTTTCATCGGCGAACGGAATCATAAAAGCACTGTATATCCATACAGTAATTCTAGCGATTCCCGCCGCTTTTCAGCAACTATTTAGAGACGATCGCGCCCTTATACGGCGGAGCGGCCCGCCATTCACGGGAACGGCCATTGCTGAAATTCATCCATCGCGCCGTCCGATTGCCAACGGAAAAAAACTCACACACGGAGCCGCCAATGCTTGCCATCGTCATTCCTGCTCACAACGAAGCCGCGCATATCGGCGCGTGCGTCGCGGCTGCACGTCGCGCGGCAGATCATCATCAACTGCTTGGCGAGGCGGCGCGCGTGATCGTCGTCGCCGACAGTTGCAGCGATGACACCGCCGCCATCGCGCGGGCGCTGGGCGCGGAAGTGACGTGCATCGAGGCGTGCAATGTCGGCGTCGCGCGCGCGCATGGCGCACAGCGGGCGCTGGCGCTGGGCGCGCGCTGGCTCGCGTTCACCGATGCCGATACGACCGTCGCCGCAGACTGGCTCGTGCGCCAGCTCGACTGCTGCGCGGACGCGGTGTGCGGCGTGATCGGCGTGCACGACTGGTCGCCGCATATCGGCGCGGTGCGCGAGCACTTCGGGCGCACTTATACCGATGCGGACGGGCATCGGCATATTCACGGCGCGAACATGGGCGTGTCGGCGAGCGCGTACGTGAAGGCGGGCGGATTTGCGCCGCTGGAGACGAGCGAGGACGTGGCGCTCGTCGAAGCGCTGATGGCGACCGGCGCACGGATCGAGTGGAGTGCGTCGCCGCGCGTGGTGACGAGCGCGCGGACGGATTTCCGGGCGAAGAAGGGATTCGGCGCGACGCTGCTCGACGTCAGCCGGCGCTATCTGCCGATCGGCGCCGACGCCGAAGATTCCGCGGAAACGGCGGCGATCGCGGCTTAAGTCGCGCTCAAGTCTGCCCGAGGTCGCTCGGCAAATCCACGTCGCGCAGCACGTTCGCATCGTCCACTTCGACGATGAACGGCTTGTGCGTCGTGAAGATGGCGCGTGCGCCCGCGTCGCCGTCGAGCGTGGCGAGCATCTCGCGATGCGCGATGCCGAAGCCCACCGGATGCCCGCGCTTGCCACGATGGAACGGCGCGACGAGCGCTTCCCCGCCGTCGAGCGCACGCGCGACCGCTTCATACGACGACGCTTCGATCCACGGCATGTCGCCGAGCGCGACGAGCCAGCCATCGGCTTCGGACGTCGCGCGCACGGCCGCGGCGAGCGTCGCGCCCATGCCGCGCTCGGCGTCGACGCTGAAGATGACGTTGCAGCCTGCTTCGTTGAGCACGTCGGCGAGCTTTTCGGCGCCGGGACGCACGACCGCGATCACTTCGGCGCACACGGCGAGCAGCCTGCGCGCCGACTGGAACACGATGGGCGTTCCGTCGGGCAGGGTGGCGAGCAGCTTGTTGTGGAGTCCGGACGGGTCGAAACGGGTGCCGAGACCCGCCGCCAGCAGAATGCCGGTCGCGTTCGACGAATAGGTCATCGCGGGTGCTCGTGTGGGGATGAATCGCGATTGTGCGGCGCATCGAACGGCGTCGCAAGCATAAAAAAACACACGGCGGCCGGGCGGACCGCCGTGTGCGTCGTTTCACTTCACGCCATCGTCGGCGGCAGGATTTTGTCGAGCGTAATCGGCAGATCGCGCACACGCACCCCCGTCGCGTGATACACCGCGTTGCCGAGCGCGCCTGCCACGCCCGTAATGCCGATCTCGCCGATGCCCCGCGCGCCGTGCGGATTGATATGCGGGTCCGGCTCGCCGACGAACGCGATATCCAGCATGCCGATATCCGCGTTCACCGGGACGTGATATTCCGCGAGATTCGCGTTCGTATAGCGCCCGTAGCGCGAATCCATCTCGCTCTTTTCCAGCAGCGCCGAGCCGACGCCCCACACGATGCCGCCCATCAACTGGCTATGCGCGGTCTTTTCGTTGAAGAGCGTGCCGACGTCGTACACGCCGACGATGCGCGGCACGCGGATGATCCCGAGGTCCGCATCGACATGCACTTCCGCGAACACCGCGCCGAACGAGTGAAACGAATACTGCTTTTTCTCGTCGCCGGGCCGGGTCGTGGCGATCGCCTCGATCGGCTTGCCGCCGTTGCGCGCGATGATCGCCGCCGCGGGATCGCGCTTGTCAGGATTCGACAGGCTCACGACCCAGCCGTTGGACACGGTCACGTCCTCGCGCGCGAGACCGGCGACGGGCGATCCGCGATCCGCGAGCGCCATCGCGATGAGTTGATCGCGCGCCTCCATCGACGCCGCCCGCACCGCCGGCGACACGCTCGCCGCCGATTGCGAGCCGCCCGAGACCGGCGCCTTCGGCAAGGACGAATCGCCGAGCGCGAAGCGCACGTAATCGAGCGGAAAGCCGAGCGCGTCGGCGGCGACCTGCGTCATGATCGTGTACGTGCCGGTGCCGAGATCCTGCGTGCCGGACGCGACCATCGCGGTGCCGTCGGGCAGGATGCGCGCCACCGCCGACGCCTCGCTGCGATTCGCCGGATACGTCGCCGTCGCCACGCCCCAGCCGATGAGCGTATTGCCTTCGCGCATCGACTTCGGCGCGTGGTTGCGCTTGGACCAGCCGAAGGTATCCGCGCCGCGCCGATAGCATTCGAGCAGCGCCTTCTCCGACCACGGCTTCTTCTCCTGCGGCTCCATGTTCGCGTGATTCTTGATGCGAAACGCGAGCGGATCCATGTTCAGTCGATACGCCATTTCGTCCATCGCCGATTCGAGCGCGAACGAGCCGCTCGTCTCGCCGGGCGCGCGCATGAAGGTCGGCGTGCCGATGTCGAGCTTGACCAGCTTGTGCGACGTCGACTGGTTCGGCACCGCGTACAGCATGCGCGTGACGATCGCGGAGCTTTCGGTCCAGTCCTCGAACGTCGATGTCGTCGAAACGACGTCGTGACGCATGCCGGTCATGATGCCGTCGTCGCGCGCGCTCACCTGAAAGCGCTGCTCGGTGAATGGCCGGTTGCCGACCATGCCGAACATCTGCGGCCGTTCGAGCACGAGCTTGACGGGGCGGCCGGTCTGCTTCGACGCCATCGCCGCCAGCACGACGTGCGACCACACCGACCCCTTGCAGCCGAAGCCGCCGCCGACGAACGGGCAGATCACGCGCACGTTCTCATCGGAGATGCCGAAGAACTTCGCGACCGCGCTTTTCGCGCCGGACACGCCTTGCGTCGCGTCGTAGAGCGTGAGATTCGGGCCGTCCCAGCGCGCGACGGTCGCGTGCGGCTCCATCGGATTGTGATGTTCGTACGGCGTCGTGTAGACGGCGTCGAGGCGCGTCGGGCCTTGTTTCAAACCGGCGTCGACGTCGCCGCGTTTCGTCGTGATCGCGCGGCCCATCATCTTTTCCGGCTGATACGCCGAGGCCTTCGCGCGCGTGAAATCCGCGTTGGGCATCGCGGCTTCGTAGCGCACGTCGACGTAACGCGCCGCGCCTTGCGCGTGCTCCAGCGAGTCCGCGACGACGACCGCGACCGGCTCGTTGCTGTAGCGCACCTCGTTGGTCTGCAAGAGCGTCAGCTTGCGCACGGCGGGCGGCTGCGCGTCAGGGACGCCGTTGTTCGGCAGGCGCATCGCGTTCCGATACGTCATCACAAGAAGCACGCCGGGCATCGATTGCGCGCGGCTCGTGTCGATCGACGCGATACGGCCGTGCGCGACCGTGCTCGTGACGATGACCGCGTGCGCGAGCTTGGCGTCGGTGTTGTCGGCGGAATAGCGCGCCTGGCCGGTGACTTTCAGCACGCCGTCGGTGCGATCGAGCGGTTTTCCGATGACAGTCATGCGACACCTCCGGCCTGTTGAACCGCGCGCACGATCGCGCGCTGCGCGAGCACGATCTTGAACGCGTTGTCGCGCTGCGGCTGGGCGCCCTGTACGGCGAGCGCGGCGGCGTTCTGCAGCGTGGCTTTATCGAGCGATTGGCCGACGAGCGCGCGTTCGGTCGCGTTCGCGCGCCACGGCTTGTGCGCGACGCCGCCGAGCGCGATGCGCGCGCTTTTCACCGTGTTGCCGTCCATCTGCAACGCGGCCGCGACCGATACCAGCGCGAACGCATAACTCGCGCGGTCGCGCACTTTCAGATACTTCGAGTGCGCGGCGAAGAGCGGCGGCGGCAGATCGACCGACGTGATGAGCTCGCCTGCGTGCAAGGTCGTGTCGAGCTCGGGCCTGTCGCCCGGCAGCCGATGAAACTCCGCGAACGGAATCGTCCGCTCGCCGTTCGGGCCCGCGACGCGCACGACGGCATCGAGCGCCGCGAGCGCGACGCTCATGTCGGACGGATTCGTCGCGATGCACTGACGGCTCGCGCCGAGAATCGCGTGCATGCGATTGTTGCCGTCGATGGCCGCGCAGCCGCTGCCCGGCGAGCGCTTGTTGCATTGAGGAAAGCCGGTGTCGTAGAAGTACGCGCAACGCGTGCGCTGCATCAGATTGCCCCCGACGGTCGCCATGTTGCGCAGTTGCGCCGATGCGCCCGCGAGCAGCGCCTGCGACAGAAGCGGATAGCGTTCGCGCACCCACGCATGATTGGCGGCGTCGCTGTTGCGCACGAGCGCGCCCAGGCGCAGACCGCCATCGGGCAGGGCGGTGATGCCATTCAAGCCGTCGATGTGCGTGATGTCGACGAGCCTCATCGGCCGCATGACGCCGCCTTTCATCAGGTCGAGCAGATTCGTGCCGCCGCCGATGAACATCGTGCCCGGCTGGCTCGCGGCCGCGAGCGCCGCGCCAATATCCGGCGCGCGCTGATAGGAGATCGCGTCCATGTGCGTCTCCTTACGCGTTGCCCGACGCGACGGCTTTTACCGCCGCGACGATGTTCGGATACGCGCCGCATCGACAGATGTTGCCGCTCATGCGCTCGCGAATTTCGTCGTCGGAGAGTTGCGCGGGGCGAAAGCGCACGTCGGCCGTGACCGCGCTCGCGTCGCCGTTGCGATATTCGGCGATGAGCGCCGTCGCCGAGCACAATTGCCCCGGCGTGCAGTAGCCGCACTGAAAGGCGTCCTTCTCGATGAACGCGCGCTGGATCGGCGCGAGCGTGTCGCCGTCGGGCGCGAGGCCTTCGACGGTCGTGACGGATTCGCCGTCGTGCATCACCGCGAGCGTCAGGCACGAGTTGATGCGCCGGCCCGACACGATCACCGTACACGCGCCGCACTGGCCGCGGTCGCAGCCTTTCTTCGTGCCGGTGAGGTTGGCGTATTCGCGCAGCGCGTCGAGGAGCGTCGTGCGCGCCTCGACCTGCAGTTCATACGGATGGCCGTTGATGGTGAGCTTCACGGGCAACATCGGCGTGGCGGCGGGCGGCGGCGCCAAGGCCGGCGTCGCGGCCGGTTGCTGCGCGCGCGCGTGCGGCGCGGCGGTCACTGCTGCGGCCGCGGCGGCGGATTGCAGGAAACGACGGCGCGACGGCTTTTGCGCCGCGTCGCTGGCGTCGTCGTGAGGATGGGTATCGGCTGGGGACATGGCGATCGGTTGCTCCTCGCTCGTTCGGAAGGGCGTCGACGGGCTCAAGTCTTCACGGGGATTCGCTCGCAGCCGATTGCGACGGATCGGGCGGAGCGCCGATGCTCGAGTCCTCGGGGCGGCGCAAGAGGCGCGGTTCGCGATCGTTCGGCAACTGTAAGGGAACCGAACGTTCGTCGAGCCGCAATCGCAGACTACAGCAAGTGGGGTGCCATGCGCTCGGGACGGACGCTGGCTGGCTTATGAGCGGGTCGTGCGGGTAAATGCTGCATGCGCGCGTAAAACTAACGGTCTGGTTCGAAACCCACGTCACTTGATAAGCGCAAGCACGTCCCGAAAGCGCGGATGCCGGCAACTGCCCATCCATCCGAAGATCGTCGTTTCGACCGTCGTGAGCCGCGCGCCGTCCTGCCGCGCCCGTTCGATCGCGACGGCGCGATCCGCGGCTCGCCGCGACGCGACCGCGTCCGCCACGAATTCCACGCGATAGCCGAGCCGCAACACTCCGAGCACCGTCAGCAGCACGCACACATGCGCCTCCGCGCCGGCGACCCACAGCGTCGCGGGCGCGGGCGGCAGCGCATCGACGAACGCGGGTTCGAGCGTCGCATCGAATGTGTGCTTTTCGACGACTTTCGCCGACCGGAGATCGACGGGCAGGCTTTCGACCGTCCCGCCGAGCCCGCGCGGATTCTGCTCCGTAAAAAGCACCGGCACGTCGAGCAGGTTCGCCGCGCGCAAGAGCGTGCCGGCGCGCTCCGTCAGACGTTGCGCGCCATCCAGATGCGGCAGGAGCCGCGCCTGCATGTCGACGATGACGAGCATCGCGTCAGGCCTCGCTCTCCATGATCCGGTCGATGAGCCGCGCGTTCTCGCCCGCGGAGCCGATGCCCGCATGCTTGGCCATCGGCACGAAGAAGTGCGTGGCGATCGGCAGCTTCGAGCGTTCGAGCCAGTTGGTCAGATGCGCGGCGAGGCGCTTCGCCGGCGTCTTCAGTTCCTCGCGCAGCACGCCGGGCAGCTTCTCGAAGTGCCGCATGTCGGTCTGATACGGCTCGGGCGCGACGCACAGCGCGTTCGGCCGGCCATCGACATCGACGGGAAGGCGTTCCAGCGCCTGATGCAGCAGCGCGACGCCGAGGCCCTCGCCGCGCCACGGCTTTCTCACTTCCCACAGGCTGATGTAAATCACGCGATGCGCGTTGTAGACCTCGCACAGCTTCTCCGGACCGAGCGCTTCCGTCGATGCGAGCGCGAGCGAGAGCATTTCGCCCGAGTAAGTGTCGAGCGTGTAGACGAGATCGGCGCTGCTCGTGAGCGGCGGCACCTTGACGAGTTTCAGCCGCACCGCCGCCGCGACGATATCGCTGCCCGCCTCGTGGAAGACGGCGAACGCGGTGCCGAGCCGCTCGTCGTCGACCTGCGGGTATTCGTGGCGATAGGTCATCGTGAAGAGAAACGGCCCGATCTTCTCGCGATACGCGAGCGGCCTGTCGACGTCGTAATCGTCGACGCCGTCGAGACCGTACGGATCGTAATCGCGCTTTTCTCGCCGCTCGCCGTTTTGCGCGGCGGCGAGCGCCGCGAGCGGACGGCGCGATTCCGGCACGAGATCCTCCGGCAAACCTTCCCAGCTCAGACGCAAAAACTCCCGTCCGCCGCGATAGTGCGTCTCGAAGAGCGAAAGAACCGGCTCGCCCGCGACCGGATCGAGAATGCGCTGGGCGCACTCGTAGGCGCGGTCGAGCAGCTGATCGGCTTCGGCGGGATCGGGCGCGAGATGCGGCTCGCTGCCTTGCGGCTCGGCGGGCAAGCCTTTTGCAACGCGTTCCTTGTGCGCGAGTTCGAGCCATTCGTCGGCCGCGCGTTCGGCGATGAAACCCGCCGCGATGCGATAGCCCGTCAGCACGATCGACTGGCCGGTGCGGCCGAGCGGGAACACGTACTCGTCGTTCATGACGTCGTCGACGGTGACGCCGCGGAACGTTTCGCGCGGCGCGTTCGCATTCGCGACCGCATCGAAGCGATCATGCGACAGCACGTGGGCGACGAGGTCGGATGCGGCCGGACCGAACTCCGATCCGGCGCCGGGAAGCAGCTTCAGCAGGGACAAGGTACTCGCGGTATACGTGGTGCCGGTCGTGCTTGGTGTGCTCATGAGTGCCATCTCCGATCGTGAAGGGTTATCGTAACAAACCATCGTATTTACGGGAGAGATCGATGAGCGTTGAAAAGGACGAAACGCGGGCGGCTACGGTTCATGAGGGCGGATGCGCGTGCGGCGCGTTCCGCTTTCGCGCGACGGGCAAGCCCATTCGCGTCTGCATCTGCCACTGCACGACGTGCCGGCAAGTGCATGGCTCCGCCTTTGGAGCTTATGCGATTTACGCGCGCGGCAACGTGATGATGAGCGGCAGCCTTTCGACGTGGAAGAGTTCCGACGATGGCCGGCGGCACTTCTGCCCGGCGTGCGGCTCGGTCGCGTACATGGAATTCACGACGCGCGACGAAGTCGATCTGCCCATCGGCGCATTCGACGAAACCGGCGTCTTCGAGCCGACTTACGAGCTCTGGTGCAAGCATCGCGAGCCGTGGCTGCCGCAGGGCGCGCGGGCGGAATACGACGAAGGCCGTCCGCACTAGGCGCGCGATGACCGGGCGCATCCGCATCGGTATTTCGGGCTGGCGCTATGCCGGCTGGCGCGGCGTGTTCTATCCGAAAAAGCTCGCGCAGGCCCGCGAGCTCGATTTCGCGTCGCGCGCGGTTCAGACGGTCGAGATCAACGGATCGCATTATTCGCTGCAAAGCGTGACGAGCTATCGCGCGTGGCGCGACGCGACGCCCGATGGCTTCGTCTTCAGCGTGAAGGGGCCGCGCTATCTGACGCACATGCTGCGTTTTCGCGACGAAACGGCGATTCCGGCGATCTCGAACTTCTTCGCGTCCGGCGTGCTCGCGCTCGGCGACAAGCTCGGTCCGTTCCTCTGGCAGTTTCCGCCGAACTTTTCCTTCCGTCCCGAAGCCTTCGAACGCTTTCTCGAATTGCTGCCGAAGGATACGGTCGCCGCCGCGCGGCTCGCCCAGGGCCACGACACGCGCGTGAAAGACCCGTGGTTCGAGCCCGGAAGAAAGCGCGCGCTGCGGCACGCGATCGAGATCCGTCATCCGAGTTTCTGCACCGATGAATTCGTGCGGCTGCTGCGCAAATACGGCGCGGCGCTGGTCGTGTCGGATTCGGTGGCCGGCTGGCCCTATGCCGAAGATCTCACGTCCGACTTCACTTATTTGCGGCTTCACGGCAGCGAAACGCTTTATGGCGGCAGTTATAAGGACGAGGCGCTCGACGAATGGGCACGCCGCATCGAATGCTGGGCGTCGGGCGGACAGATCGCCGACGCGCGGCTGATTTCATCGGCGAAAGCGCGGCCGCGCGCGGGCCGCGACGTCTTCTGCTACTTCGACAACGATCAGAAAGTGCGCGCCCCGTTCGACGCGCGACGCCTGATGGAGCGCCTCGGCATCGCGCTCCCCGCCGAGCCGCACAGCGAGACGAAACGTTGAAGACCGGGACAGCTTTTGTCTCGCTGGAACTGCATGCTCTCGTCAACGGTCCGAGCAATTGCATTCGCGCCCGGAAAATAAGACGATAAGCGCGGGCAGCGGCAGGATCGAGAAACTTTGATTTTCATGGCCAACGAGGAGCATCGATACCATGACGAAGCAACCGGTCAGCGGCAGCGACAAGATTCATCCCGAAGGCGCGCAATGCATCGGCGACTGCGATCCGTCCGAACAGATCGAAGTCATCGTGATGCTGCGGCGCAAGGACGAGGCGGGTTTCAAGCAGATGATGGCGCGCATCGATTCTGGCGAAGCGCCCGCGCAAGCCGTATCGCGCGAGGAATTCGACAAACGTTTCACCGCCTCGGACGACGACATCGCCAAAGTGAAGGCGTTCGCGCAGCAGTACGGCCTGACGGTCGTGCGCGCGGAAACCGAAACGCGCAGCGTCGTGCTGAAAGGGACCATCGAACAATTCCAGAAGGCTTTCGACGTCAAGCTCGAACGCTTTCAACATCACAACATCGGCGAATATCGCGGACGCTCGGGGCCGGTGAAGGTGCCCGACGAAGTGCACGACGCCGTCACCGCCGTTCTCGGCCTCGACAGCAAGCCGCAGGCGCGTCCGCACTTTCGTTTCCGTCCGCCGTTCAAGCCGGCGCGCGGCGCGGCGAGCGCGTCGTTCACGCCGGTCGATCTCGCGCGTCTCTACGATTTCCCCGATGGCGACGGCGCGGGCCAATGCATCGCCATCATCGAGCTGGGCGGCGGCTATCGCGATGCCGATCTTTCCGCGTACTTCTCGAAGCTCGGCGTGAAGTCGCCGCAAGTCGTGTCGGTCGGCGTCGATGGCGGCAAGAACGCGCCCACGGGCAATCCGAACGGCCCGGACGGCGAGGTGACGCTCGATATCGAGGTCGCGGGCGCGGTGGCGCCGGGCGCGCGCATCGCCGTGTACTTCGCGCCGAACAGCGACGCCGGTTTCGTCGATGCCGTCAATCGCGCGCTGCACGATTCCGCCAACAAGCCTTCGGTCATATCCATCAGTTGGGGCGGGCCGGAGGCGAACTGGTCGTCGCAATCGATCGGCGCGTTCAACGACGTGCTGCAAAGCGCGGCCGCGCTCGGCGTGACGGTGTGCGCGGCATCGGGCGACAGCGGCTCGTCCGATGGCGCGGGCGACGGCGCGGATCACGTCGACTTTCCGGCGTCGAGCCCGTATGTGCTCGGCTGCGGCGGCACGAGCCTGAAGGCGTCGGCGACGGGCATCGCGAAGGAAGTCGTCTGGAACGACGGCGATCAGGGCGGCTCGGGCGGCGGCGGCGTGTCCGGCGTGTTCGCGCTGCCGGCATGGCAGAAGGGTTTGTCGGTGATGCGTAACGGCAAGCCAACGGTGCTCGCGAAGCGCGGCGTGCCGGACGTTGCGGGCGACGCATCGCCGCTGACCGGCTATGAGGTGCTGATCGACGGCGAGGATACGGTCGTCGGCGGCACGAGCGCGGTCGCGCCGTTGTGGGCTGCGCTGATCGCGCGCATCAACGCGATCAACGGTTCGCCATCGGGCTTCGTCAATCCGAAGCTCTACACGGCGAAGACGGCGTTTCGCGACATCACGGAAGGCAACAACGGAAGTTTTTCCGCGGCGGCCGGCTGGGACGCGTGCACCGGCATGGGCAGTCCCGACGGCGCGAAGATCGCGGCCGCGTTGAAACCCGCGAAGTCTTTGAGCAAGGCGTAAGACAGTGAACAACAACCACGACGACGATTCTGGAGCGATCACGATGAACTCCGATCCACTGGCAGCGAGCGACAAACCTGCGAACGCGGAAGAACCGGCCTTGACCGCCGCCGCGAAGAAAGCGCCGAAGAAGACCACGACGGCGAAGAAGGATCAGCCGTATTTCGATCCGGTCGCGTACGGCAACGGTCCCGACGACGCCATCGCGGCGACCGAAGCCGACGAGAACGCGGCGATCACGCATCACAGCGTGACGATCGGCGGCGCGAAGATCGCTTATACGGCGACGGTCGGCCATCTCGTCACGGTCGATCCGAGCAGTTCGAAGCCGAGCGCGAAGATGTTCTACGTCGCGTTCACGAAAGACGGCGCGAAGGAAGAGGCGCGTCCGCTGACGTTCTTCTATAACGGCGGGCCGGGGTCGTCGTCGGTGTTCGTGTTGCTCGGCTCGTTCGCGCCGCGCCGCATCAAGACGGCGATGCCGGGCTTCACGCCGCCCGCGCCGTATCAGATGGAAGACAACCCGGACAGCCTGCTCGACCGCAGCGATCTCATCTTCATCAATCCGGTCGGCACGGGCTATTCGGCGGCGATCGCGCCGAACAAGAATCGCGATTTCTGGGGCGTCGATCAGGATGCGGGGTCGATCGCGCAGTTCATCAAGCGTTATCTGACGAAGAACAATCGCTGGAATTCGCCGAAGTTTCTGTTCGGCGAGTCGTACGGCACGGCGCGCAGTTGCGTGCTCGCGTACAAGCTGCATGAGGACGGCATCGATTTGAACGGCGTCACGCTGCAATCGTCGATTCTCGATTACGCGCAGGCGGGCAATCCTGTCGGCGCGTTGCCGACCGCCGCCGCCGACGCGTGGTATCACAAGAAACTCGGCGTGCATCCGACGCCGACCAACTTGCTGACGTTCGTGGAGGAAGTCGCGGAGTTCTCGCGCACGGATTATCTGAACGCGCTGCGCAAATTTCCGCAGACGGACGATGAAGTGGTCGAGAAGCTGTCCGAATACACGGGCATCGACCGCGCGACGTTGCTGGCGTGGAGTCTCGATATCGCGGCTTACGACAGCCGGGGGAATTCGCTTTTTCTTACGACGCTCTTGAAGTCGAAGGGCGAATCGCTCGGCTCCTACGATGGTCGCGTGACGGCGATATCGACGGGCATCGCGGGCAAGATCGATCCGAATTCGGGCGGCAACGATCCGACGATGACCGCGGTGAGCGGCGTCTACACGACGATGTGGAACAGCTATCTGAACGAGCAGTTGAAGTTCACGTCGACGTCGTCGTTCACGGACCTGAACGATCAGGCGTTCCTCAACTGGGACTTCAAGCATACGGACCCGACGGGCGAACAGAAGGGCCTGGATTCGAAGGGCAACATCATTCTCTACACGGCGGGCGATCTCGCCGCGGTGATGGCGCTGAACGTCGATCTGAAGGTGCTGGCCGCCAACGGGATGTACGACTTCGTGACGCCGTTCTATCAGACGATCATCGACTTGCAGCAGATGCCGCTGATCGACAAGACGGTGCGGCAGAATCTTTCGGCGACGTTTTATCCTTCCGGACACATGGTCTATCTCGATGGCGGATCGAGGACGCAGCTCAAGGCGGATCTCGCGAAGATGTACGACGAAGCGACCACGAATCATGCGGCTATGAGCCGGATCATTACGTTGCAGAAGACTACGGCGGATAAGTTGGGGGCGTTGTCGCCGGTGGGGTGATGGTTTGCTTTTACCGCGAGGCGGTGGGGTTCGGGGGTTTTTTGTTTTGTTGTCGCCGGATCCCGTATTCGTGTCGGCTCCGGTTTTTCGCCGGATCCCGTTTTCTTAGTGGTCTATTAGCACTGCCCCTGTGCGGGGCGGCACTTACTTTCTTTGCTGCTGCAAAGAAAGTAAGCAAAGAAAGCAGCTTCCGATACGCCCGCGGTCACACGCAGTTTGGGTAGTCCTCTCGTCGTTCGTGGGCTGCCTAAAGAGTGCCCTCATAGGCCCCATCGGGCTTGGCTCGCGCACGGTCTGCCACATCGCACCACACAACAAACTGGTTCAGCACCAAATAGCTCCAGCCCGCTTCGCGGCCGACCGGTCAATCGGGAATGCGCGTGCTTCGCTACTAACATCTTCATCTCGCCGCCTTTGCCGTACGTCGGTTTCCCTTGCAGACCCGGCGGCAGCGCGTAGCGCTGTGCCGATGCTGTTTCGTGCTGAACCAGCGCCCTCGAAGTTATTGGTTGGCAGACCGTGTGCGAGCCAAGCCCGATTAGGTGCTTGAGGGCACTCTTTAGGCGAGTGCCGTCTGTGACGAGAGGACTACCCAAATTGCGTGTGACCGCGGGCCTGAAAAGCTGCTTTCTTTGCTTACTTTCTTTGCAGCAGCAAAGAAAGTGAGTGCCGCCCCGCACAGGGGCAGTGCTAATAGACCGCTAAGAAAACGGGATCCGGCGACTACAGCAAGGAAAGTGACTGCCGCCCCGCACAGGGGCAATGCTAATAGACCACAAAGAAAACGGGATCCGGCGAAAACAACCACGGCGAAAAGCACCCCCGCCCGGGAACATCAATTGCGGTAGAGGACCGCAAGTCCTCACCCAAACCCCGGAGTCCGCAAAAAAATGGCAATGGAGAAGCAACCGCCCGAAGGCGGCGTAGCCCGCACCCCCTCGCAGAGCAACACCAACAAAAAAGTCGAATCCCTCGAAACGTTCCGCTCCGACGCGACCAACCAGGCCCTGACGACAAACCAGGGCGTCAAGATCGCCGATAACCAGAACACCCTGCGCGCCGGCGAACGCGGCCCTTCGTTGCTCGAAGACTTCATCATGCGTGAAAAAATCACGCACTTCGACCACGAGCGCATTCCGGAACGCATCGTCCACGCCCGAGGCTCGGCCGCTCACGGCGTCTTCAAGGTTTACGAATCGCAGGCCGAACTGACGAAGGCCGCCTTCCTGCAAGACCCGTCGAAGGAAACGCCCGTCTACGTGCGCTTCTCGACCGTGCAAGGCTCGCGCGGCTCAGCCGATACCGTTCGCGACGTGCGCGGCTTCGCCGTCAAGTTCTACACCGAAGAAGGCAATTTCGATCTCGTCGGCAACAACATGCCGGTATTCTTCATTCAGGACGCGATCAAGTTCCCCGACTTCGTCCACGCGGTCAAACCCGAGCCGCACAACGAAATGCCGCAAGGCGCATCCGCGCACGACACCTTCTGGGACTTCGTCTCGCTCGTGCCCGAATCGGCGCACATGGTGCTCTGGACCATGTCCGATCGCGCGATTCCCCGCAGCCTGCGCACGATGGAAGGCTTCGGCATCCACACCTTCCGCTTCATCAACGCGCAAGGCAAAGGACGCTTCGTCAAGTTCCACTGGCGGCCGACGATCGGCTCCGCATCGTTGCTCTGGGACGAAGCGCAGAAACTCGCGGGCAAGGATTCGGACTTCCATCGGCGGGATCTCTGGGAAGCGATCGACAACGGCGACTATCCCGAATGGGAACTCGGCGTGCAGATCGTCGAAGAAGAGGATGAACACAAGTTCGACTTCGATCTGCTCGATCCGACCAAGATCATTCCCGAAGAGCTCGTGCCGCTCAAGATGATCGGCAAGCTCACGCTGAATCGCAATCCCGACAACTTCTTCGCCGAAACCGAGCAGGTCGCGTTCTGCCCCGGGCACATCGTGCCGGGCATCGACTTCACCAACGATCCGCTGCTGCAAGGGCGTCTGTTCTCCTACACCGACACGCAGATCAGCCGGCTCGGCGGCCCGAACTTCCACGAAATTCCGATCAACCGGCCGCTCGCGCCACTCGCCAACGGCCAGCGCGACGCGATGCATCGCCAGACGATCGACAAGGGACAGGCGTCCTACGAGCCGAATTCCATCGACGGCGGATGGCCGAAGGAAACCCCGCCCGCCGCATCGGGCGGCGGCTTCGAAAGCTACACGGAGCGCGTCGAAGGCTCGAAGATCCGCGTGCGCAGCCCGTCGTTCAAGGACCATTATTCGCAAGCCACGCTCTTCTGGAACAGCATGACCGATCCGGAAAAGGATCACATCGTCGGCGCGTATTCGTTCGAGTTGTCGAAGGTCGAGCGCAAGCACATCCGCGAGCGCCAGCTCGGCATTCTCGCGAACATCGATGAGACGCTCGCCGCGCGCGTCGCCGAGAATCTCGGCTTGCCCGCGCCGAAGAAGAACGCGGATGCCGACGAGCTCGGCAAGTCTTCGGTGACGGAATCGCCGGCGCTGTCGATCGTCGCGAAAACGAAGCCGTCGATCAAGACGCGCAAAGTCGCCATTCTCGCCGCGCCCGGCGCCGATGCCGCGAGCATCAAGGCCGTACAGGACGCGCTGAAAGCCGAGGGCGCGCACGCAAAGGTCATCTCGCCGACGCTCGGCTCGCCCGCGCAAGGCATCGAGGCCGATGCGACCATCCTCGGCATGCCGTCGATCATGTTCGACGGCGTGATCGTCGCGGGCGGCAAGGACAGCGCGAAGACGCTGTCGGAATCCGGCGACGCGCGTCACTTCGTGCTCGAAGCGTTCAAGCATCTGAAGGCCATCGGCGCGATCGGCGACGGCGAGGACCTGCTCGCGGCCGCGCATCTGCCGGGCGGCGAGGAAGGCGTCGCCGTGGGCAGCGACGCGAATGCCGTGCTGAAGAGCTTCATCGAAGCGATGAGCAAGCATCGCGTGTGGTCGCGCGCGCAAAAGGCGGAGTCGGTGCCCGCCTGACGCGCGTTTCGCGCCGCGCAACGAAGTGCGGCTTCATGCGTCACGCCGTCGATATACGCGCCCGGGTGTTTTTGAGACACTAGCCGCACTCGGGTCCATCGGGGCGTGACGTGTTCAATCTAGCGCAGCATCGCGCCGGCGCCGGGCGGGGCGCGTGCGCTGTTCTCGCGTGTGTGCTCTGCATCGCGTGCGGGTTTGCGCATGCGAAGGAGTCCATCGTGATCGGCGCGGTGCCGGGCATGGCGCCGCCGCTCGACATGGCCGATTCGGTGAATCATTGTTCGGCGCGGCCGGGCTTGCCGCGCGGCATCTCGGCCGATTTTGCGAACGCCGTCGCGAGTGCGCTCGGAATCGATCCGGACTGGCGCTTCTTTCCCGACAGGCCGGCGATGATCGCGGCGCTCAGGCTCGGCGACATCGACATGGCGACGGGCGCGACAGGCGAAGACGCCGGCGAACCGCTCGCGTTCAGCCGCCCGTATCTGCCGACGAAGCTGATCTACGTCGAGCCGCTCCATTCCCATCCGCCGACGCATCGGCTTGCTTACGTGGCCGCGCCGACGTCGCCGGCGCGTCTGCGCGCGGCGTATCCATCGCTCGAACCCGTGGCTTATCCCGATCTGACCGGCGCGCTGCTCGCGGTGTCGCTCGGCGACGCGGACGCCTTCGTCGGCGACATGACCGTGGTCTCGTACACGATCGATCATTTCGATTTGCCGAACCTGACGATCACCGGTTTCGCGACCTTCGACGAAGGCGGCTACAGTTTCGCGTTCGCGCCCGGACGCGCCGACGCCGATGCGCTGCGCAAGCGCGTCGACGATGCGCTCGCCGCATTGCCGCCGAGCTTCGCGCTCGTGACGCACGAGCGCTGGCAGCCGGCGGCGTCCGCGATCACGCGCAACACGCCGATCCCGCTCACGCGCGAGGAAGCAGCGTGGATCGCGGCGCATCCCGTCGTGCATTATTCGATGCTCGCGCAGGCCGCGCCGCTGATGTTCCGCGATCAGCGCGGCAACGCGGCGGGCATCGCCGTCGATATCCTCGACGCGCTCGCGCGCGTGACCGGCTTGCGCTTCGAGCCGCGCATACGCACGTCGATGGCGCAGTTGCGCGCCGATCTGAAGAGCGGCGCGTCCGCGATCGTGCCGTTCAGTCTCGGCGCGTTGTCGCCGTTGCCCGGCGGCGAGGCGACCACGCCGACGGGCGAAAGCATTTTTGCGATCGTGACCGCCGTGGGCCGTCCGCCCTTGCGCGACGCCGCCGCGCTCGCCGGCAAGCGCATCGCGATTCCGCACGATTGGCCGATCCTGAACTTCGTGCGCGAGGATGCGCCGCAAGCGCGCATCGTCGATTCGAAACCGTTCGACGGTCCGTTTCGCGCCGTGGCCAACGGCGACGCCGATGCGGCCGTCGCCGATCTGCCTTTCGCCAATTACGCCGTGGGCAATCCGTTTCGCGGCACGCTCACGATCAGCGGCGTGCTGTCGACGAAGCCGATTCCGCACGGACTCATCGTCAGTGCGGGCGAGCCGGTGCTGCTCGGCATCGTGAATCGCGCGATCGCGAGCCTGCCGCCGCCGGAACTCGAATCGATCCGCACGCGCTGGAAGCTCGCCGAGCATCCCGAAATGATGTGGGAGCGCCGCCGTCCGCAAGTCGAGCTGGGCGCGCTGCTCGGCATTGCGCTTTTGCTCGCGCTCGCGGGCTGGGCGTTGACGCTGCGCGTGCAGATCGCGCGACGGATCGCCGCCGAACGCGCCATGCGCGCCGCGAAGGAAGAGGCGGAAACGGCGAATCGCGCGAAATCGACGTTCCTCGCGACGATGAGCCACGAAATCCGCACGCCGATGAACGCCGTGCTCGGCCTGCTGGAAATGGAGCTGCGTGCGCCCGGCGAGCGCGCCGCGACCAAGCGCGCGCTGTCGACCGCGCATCACGCCGCGCGCGATCTGCTCGGCATGATCGACGATCTGCTCGACGTCGCGAAGATCGAGGCGGAGCGCCTCGTGCTCGCGCCCGCGCCGCTCGAGGTCGAATCGTGGATCGCGGGCGTCGCGGCGATCTACGAGCCGGCCGCCCGCGCTAAGGGCATCGCGCTCGTCGTGAAGCGGCTTTCCGGCGACGGTCCCGTCTGGATTCTTGCCGATGGTCAGCGTTTACGGCAGATCGTCGGCAATCTGCTCTCGAACGCGATCAAGTTCACCGATACCGGCGCGGTCACGCTCGAACACGACATCGCGCCGGCGCTGGACGGCAGGCGCGTGGTGACGCTCGCGGTGTCCGATACGGGCATCGGCATCGCGCCCGGGAAGCAGGCGCTGCTGTTCACGCCGTTCGTGCAGACGCACGATGGCCGTGCGCGCAGCGTCGGTGGCACCGGCCTCGGCCTCACGATCAGCAAGCGGCTCGTCGAGATGATGGGCGGCGCGATCGAGCTGGCGAGCGAGCCGGGGCGCGGCACGCGCTTCACCGTGCGGCTCGATTTGCCCGAGGCGGATGCCGTCGCGTGCGCCGCCGATGCGCCGGCCGTGGAGACGGGCGTATCGGCGGAATCGCTTGCGGGCTTGCGCGTGCTCGTCGTCGACGATCATCCGGCGAACCGCATCGTGCTCGACGGACAAATCCGGCTGCTCGGCGGCGTCGCGCAACTGGCCGTAGACGGCAAGAGCGCGCTCGCACGCTGGCGCGCCGCGCCGCACGCCGTCGACGTGATTCTGACCGACTGCTCGATGCCCGAAATGAGCGGCGAGGAACTGGCCCGCACGATTCGCGAGGACGAAGCGAAGCATCCGGCGACGCGCGCCGTGCCGATCATCGGCCTGACAGCGAACGCGCAGCCCGAGGCGGCATTGCGCGCGGTCGCATCGGGCATGAACGCGTGCCTCGTGAAGCCGCTCGGCCTCGACGCGCTGCGCGAGGCCTTGCTCGCCGCGACGCGCGACGGCCGCGTGCCGGTTGCAGCGCCGGTCGCATCGGCGACGCGCGAATCCGGCGAGCCGGTTCTGAATGCCGCGTTGCTCGCCGGTTTCGGTGAGCAGGCCGGGACGCTCGTCGATACGCTGAAATCCGCGAACGCGAGCGATCTCGCCGGCGCGCAAGCCGCGTTCGCCGACAACGACCACGCCTTGCTGCGCGACATCGCCCATCGCATGAAGGGCGCGGCGGCGGTGATCGGCGCGGCGTCGTTCATGCGCGCGTGCGTCACGTTGCAGCGCGACTGCGAACTGGCGGTCGACGACGATCGCAACGGCGAGGACGACGCGCGCATCGCGGCATCGTTCGCGGCGTTCGTCGCGGCGGCCGAGGCGCTCGATGCGGCGCTCGACGCGGCGTCGGCATCGGTTTGTCCGGCGTCCGGCGCGTCGACGTGACGCGGCTTCGCGGATCGCGAGCAACTCTTCGCGTGCGGCGCGCGTTTCGTGTGCTTTAATTGAACCTCCGATCATCTTGAAAACAAGCGGCGGACCGAGGCCGCGATCGATGGCGCACGAAACGCATGAGTCGAAGGGATACCGGGTTCACCGAGGAACCGAAACCGGGCGCGCGCCGCGCCCGCCGGGCCGCGCGCGCGGCGCTCGCGTGCTGCTGCGCGATGCTCGCATGCGTGCCCGGCACGCCGCGCGCCCAGCGCGCCGAATGGCTCGATGCGCGCGTCACGCAGGCGACCATCGTCGATACGATCTGCATTCCGGGTTACGTCGACCGCGTGCTGCCGTCGTTTGAAATCCAGATGCGTCAGAAGGAGCGGCTGCTCAAGCAGCGCAGCATCGATCCGTCGTTCGCGTCGGAATACGCGCTCGATCATCGCATGCCGGTGCTGCTCGGCGGCTCGCCCAACTCGCCCGCGAATCTCGATCTGCGCCGCTGGGAAGGGCGCGAGGGCCAGCGCCGAAAGGAACGGCTCGCGGTGTACCTGAAGCGCTGCGTCTGCACCGGCGACATGACGCTGAAAGAAGCGCAAACCGCAATGGCGGGCGACTGGCCGAATCGGTATCCGAATCTTTCCAGCATGACCTGTACGGGCCTGTAACGATGCGTTCGGCTTATCCGTCCGATTTAGAACATCTATTGAAATAGGCGGAATGTCGCATCACACGCGCCATTAACGGGATTAGTATGGAGCTATCTCGAAATTAGTCCTGGAGTCGCCATGATGCTCGCGTATGTGTCCCTCTTCGTTGTCGGTACGCTCGCGGCGCGGATGATCGCGAGGCAGAGCCGGCGGCCTGTTTTCGCACGCGCAAGAAGGTGACGGCGATGAACCTGCTCGTCTGGAATCTTCCTCAACGCTGCGCCGCGCGCGACGTGCGGCGATTTCTCGAGCACGAACTCGGGCAGTATGCGAGCGACATCGAAGTTCACGGCGCGGGCACCGCTCACGCCTACGCGACCGCCAGGCTCGCGACCGATGTGCCTTACATCGGCGAGGCGATCGCCCAGAAGCTGTGCCATCAGCGCTTTCACGACGAACCTTTGCGTGCCCGGGCTTCCGCGTCCGGCGACGCCTCCATCCGTCTGCATTGATGTTTCCGCTGCGCCGCGCATCGTCGCGCGTGCGGTCGGAACGAACTTTGCTGCGCTTCCGTTGACGAACCTCAAGTAGCGGCGAAGCCGGCGCGTCGTGCGCGCCGGCTTTTTTGTCGATGCGCGCAGTCTCGCGCATGGGCCGCTCGAACCGGGCGATCCGGTGGATCGTCCGTTGGCGAATGGCAAAGCGGATCAATCAAATCAATGCATCAGGCAGGAAAGAGCAGGACGAACAAGACGCCGATCGGCGCAAGGTTTCTCGTGTGCGCTGCGGCGGGCGCGCTTCTTTCGATCTCGACGGCGGCTCGCGCGCGGCCTCAGGCGGCCTCGGGCGCATCGGGAGCGGTCGCGCAGGGACGCGTGACGGCGTTGCCCGTCGCGCCCGTCGCCCGCTCTATCCCGGTGCCGCCGATGCCGCAGGGCGCAAGCATTCCGCAAGCCGCGAGCGCGCCCGAGCGCGCGCTTCCCGCCATGCCCGTGCCGATGCCCGCGCAACCGGCTCCGGAGGCGTCGGCTGCATCGGCTGCGTCGGCTGCATCGGCGGCGAGCGCAGCCAGCGCGGCATCGGCGGCGAGCGCGGCATCGGAAGCGGCCGTGCCCGAAGTGCCCTTGCCGCCGGAAACACCCGAGCCGAATCTCGCCCAGCGCAGCGGCATGCAGCCGGCCGGCGCGTATGCGATGCGGCAGACCTTCGCGAAGGAAGTCGATCGGCGGCTCAATGTGCCCGTCGCGGATCAGCAGGGCTACGGCCGTCTGCTGCAACGTACGCTGGAAGAAGACGGTCACGGCGGCCTCGTCAACGAATTCGTCGTGATGGTCGATCGCAGCGCGAACGTGCAGGCGATCTTCGTCTATTTCCGCGCGAAGGCCGACGATGCGTGGTCGATGATCGGCGCATCGCCGGTATCGACGGGGCGTCCCGGCAGTTACGATCACTTCCTCACGCCGCTCGGCGTCTTCCAGCATGTGCCGGGCAACATGGACTTTCGCGCCGAGGGCACGCTCAACGAGTTCAAGATTCGCGGCTACGGCGCGCGCGACATGCGTATCTACGATTTCGGCTGGGCCGAAGGCGAGCGCGGCTGGGGCCATGGCGGCAAGTCGCCGATGCGCTTCCAGATGCACGCCACCGATCCCGAGAAACTGGAGCCGCTGCTCGGCATGCGGCATTCGAAGGGCTGCGTGCGGATTCCGTCGACGCTCAACACGTTCTTCGATCATCACGGCATTCTCGATGCGCAATACGAGGCGCGCGTATCCGAAGGCCAGTCGATGTGGGTGCTGAAGGCCACGCGCAAGACGACGCCCTGGGCGGGGCATTATCTCGTCGTCGTCGATACCGGAAGGAAGACGCGGCCCGCGTGGGCGCCGGGTCCGGGCAAGGCGGTGCGCGAGCACATCCCGGCGGGCGCGGACACGGTCGATTGAGGCGTGCCGGGCGTGCTATTTCGAGCGCGCGAGCAGCACGCCCGCGAGCGCGAGGCCGAAGCCCGCGAGCTGCATCGCGTCGAGCGTCTCGCCGAATGCGAGATAGCTTTCGAGCGCGGCGAGCGGCGGCGCGAGAAAGAGCAGGGCGGTCGCGCGCGATGCGTCGCCGCGACGGACCATCCATACGAGCAGCGTCGTCGCGACGCCCGAGAGCATCACGATGCCCCACGCGAGCGCGAGCCACGTCGTCGTGGAGACGATGAAGCGATGCTCGCCTAGCGCGATCACGAGCACGAGCGCGACGATCGTCGCGCCCGCGTTTTGCAACGCGCTGGCGCTGCGGATATCGGCGCGCGCGAGCGAACTCTTCTGATACAGCGTGCCCGCGGTGATCGCGACGACGGCGAGCACGGCGATCGTCGCGACGAGCCATTGCGGCGCGTGTCCGGACGATGCGTGCGTGACGGGCGCGCCGCTCGCCGCGATCTTCGGCGCGAGCACGAGCGCGACGCCGAAGAGGCCGAGCACGAGCCCGCTCCATGCGCGCGGCGAGAGCCGTTCACCGAAGAGCCGCGCGGCGACGGCGGCGGTCAGAAGCGGTTGCAGCGCGCCGAGCAGCGCCATGATGCCCGCACCCATGCCTTGCGCGACGGCCCAGTAGCCCGCGCCGAGATAGACGCCTTGCAGCAGCGCGCCGGCGAACAGATGGCGGCCGATGTCCCCGCCTTTCGGCCATGGCGCGCGCGTGACGACGGCGATTGCGAGAAACAGCAGCGTCGTGCCGCCGAAGCGCGCGAGCAAATAGAGATTCGGATCGACGTAAGGCGTGATCGCCCTTGCGACGATGAAACCCGTCGACCAGAGAAACACGAAGACGGGCGCGGCGAGAATCGAGACCATGTGAGGCAAGCGGCGAAACGAAATGCCGCAGTATCGGCCGGAACGCTTGCGCGCGTCTTGTCTAACCGTGCACTTCGGCGCGGCGCGTCATTCGATGGTGAACGTATCGAGCGGCTGATTGGCGCGCGCTTCGCCCTCGAAACGCCGCGATAGTTGCGCATGCAAGCGCTTTGCCTCGTCGAGTGTGAGGTCGATCCAGTAGGGATCGCCAGCCGCGTCGTTCAGACGTTCGGGAGGGAACTGGATTTCGATCACCACGCCTTTCTTGTACATCGTGTTGCCTCGTTCAAAGCTCGTGCATAAGGCACGAAGTCTAGCGGAGGCGTGCTTGTCGATTGCGTACCCGGGGGAAAGAATTCATTGCGCGTCGTGGCTTGACGAATCGCGCTTGCCAGAGAAATGCCACATAGGGCCGCTAAACTCCACACGCCGCCTTGCCTTTCTTCATCGAACGATGCTCGCCGAACAACGTCACCAGTACATCCTCTCCGAATTGGACAAGCATGGCGCGCTCGCGGTGGCGGATCTCGTGCGTGCGTTGTCGGTGTCGCGCGAGACGGTGCGGCGCGATCTCAACGCGCTCGCCGGACGCGGGCTCGTGACGACGACGCATGGCGGCGCGTTATCGGTCGACCGGCGCGAGCCGCACGTCGATGTGCGCGAAGCCGAGAACGCGGCGGCGAAACATGCGATCGGCGTGCGCGCGGCGGCGTTCGTGCCGGACGGGGCGTCGCTCGTCATCGATTCGGGAAGCACGACGCAGGCGGTGGCGCGTGCGTTGGGGCAGCGGCATCGGCTGACGGTGTATACGAACGACTGGCGTATCGCGATGTTGCTGGCGCGGCGCAATGGCAATCGCGTGACTTTGCTGGGTGGCGAGATCGCCGATCTCGAAGATGCGACGTTCGGGCTCGATACCATTCAGCAGCTTGCGCAGTATCACGCGGATTTTGCTTTCGTCGGGGCGGGGGGGATTACGAATGACGCGCATCTGACGGATTTTTCGCGGCTCGCCGCTGAGGTGCGCGGGAGCATGATCGCGTCTGCTGCGTGCCCGGTCGTGGTTGCTGATTGCTCGAAGTTCGGCCTGGTTTTGCCAGTTAGGATCGCCGGGTTCGAGGCGGTTCGGTTTCTGGTTTGTGAAGCTCTGCCTGAGCGGGGGGTCCGAAGGGCGCTGGCCGCGCGGGGGCTTGAGGTCGTTGTTGCTTGATTTTTGTTGTTCGCTTTCGCTGGGTCCCGTTTTCGTGTCGGCTCCGGTTTTTCGCCGGATCCCGTTTTCTTAGTGGTCTATTAGCGTTGCCCCTGTGCGGGGCGGCACTTACTTTCTTTGCTGCTGCAAAGAAAGTAAGCAAAGAAAGCAGCTTCTGATACGCCCGCGGTCACACGCAATTTGGGTAGTCCTCTCGTCGATCGTGGGCTGCCTAAAGAGTGCCCTCAAACACCTAATCGGGCTTGGCTCGCGCACGGTCTGTGTCATCGCACCACACAACAAACGGGTTCAGCACCAAATAGCTCCGGCCCGCTTCGCGGCCGACCGGTCAAGCGGGGATGCATGTGCTTCTCTACTAACGTCTCCATCTCACGGCACTCGCCGCTCGCCGGTTTCCCTTGCGGACCCGGCGGCAGCGCGTAGCGCTGTGCCGAAGCTCTTTCGTGCTGAACCAGCGCGGTAAAGGGAATGGCTCGTCAGACTGTGCGCGAGCCAAGCCCGGTTCGTCCTTCGAGGGCACTCGTTAGGCGAGTGCCGCCTGTGACGAGAGAACTACCCAAATTGCGTGTGACCGCGGGCCGTGACGAGCTGCTTTCTTTGCTTACTTTCTTTGCAGCAGCAAAGAAAGTGAGTGCCGCCCCGCACAGGGGCAGTGTTAATAGACCGACACGAAAACGGGATCCGGCGAAAAAGCAGACACCAAAGAACAAACCGCAAACCCCTTGGCGAAATATGCAAATACGTGGCGACCCGTGGCGCCTTCACGTCGATGTCACACATCTCTGCAATATTCCGGGTCGAAGGTCGCCCCCGACCTTCATCGATCCCCGACACGAGAGACCACCATGACCCGCGATTCCCGCTTCGCGCGCACTGTGCTGCCGGCGTTCGCCGCCGCGTTTGCTCTGCTTGCCGCGATGCCCGCTCACGCCGCCGACGCCGTCGTCCTCTACACCGCCGATGGCCTCGAGAATCTCTACAAGGACGTGCTTCCCGCATTCGAAAAGAAGGAAGGCGTGAAGGTCAACATCGTCACGGCGGGCAGCGGCGAAGTGGTGAACCGCGCGACCGTCGAAAAGGATTCGCCGAAAGCAGACGTCCTCGTCACGCTGCCGCCGTTCATCCAGCAAGCGCAACAAGGCGGCCTGCTGCAGCCGTATCAGAGCGTGAACTACAAGAACGTGCCCGCCATCGCGAAGGAAAAAGACGGCGCATGGGCCACCTTCGTGAACAACTATTTCTCGTTCGCGATCAATCCCGAAGTCACGAAAACCGCGCCCAAGACCTTCGCCGATCTCCTGCATCCGAACTACTCCGGCAAGATCGCATACTCGAATCCAGCCACGGCAGGCGACGGCATGGCCGTCATCATCCTGACGTCCGCGCTGATGGGCGAAGACCAGGCTTTCAATTACCTGAAGGATCTCGAACAACACGCGAAATTCCATACGAAGGGCACGGGCTATCTCGACGTGCTGCTCTCGCGTAACGAGATCGCATTCGCGAACGGCGATCTGCAAATGGACCTCGACGATGCCGCGAACGGCGGTCTCTCCATCAAGCCGCTCTTCCTGTCGCACAAGGCAGGCGAAGCGCCGAGCACATTCCAGCTTCCGTATGCAATCGGCCTCATCAAGAGCGGACCGAATCAGGCGGCGGGCAAGAAGCTCATCGACTATCTGATGTCGTCGGATGTGCAGTCGAAAGTGCCCGATATCTACGGCATCCCCGGCCGCACCGACGTGCCGCTCGCCGGCAAGAACGGCGAAGCCGTCAAGCAGGCGATCTCCGGCGTGAAGCTCATTCCCGTCGACTGGAACGAAGTCATGCAGAAGAAGGCGGGCTGGACCGAGCGCTGGAAGACCGAAGTGATCGGCAACACCGGCAAGCAGACCGACGTCGTCAAGCCGAAGTCCTGATGAGCGCCGTCCCCAAGGAAGCGTTCGGCGTCGATCAAACGCCGGGCGTGCACATCGATCGTCTGACGGTGCGCTTCGGCACGCGTACCGTGCTCGACGATCTCTCGCTTCGGATCGAACGCGGCGAATTCCTCACCGTGCTCGGCCGAAGCGGATGCGGCAAGACCACGCTGCTGCGCTTCATCGCCGGCTTCGTGAAGGCCGATGCGCTCGCGGGCACGCTCGCCGTCGCGGGCCGCGATCTCACGCACGTGCCGCCGCATCAGCGCAATCTCGGGCTGCTGTTCCAAAGCTATGCGCTGTTCCCGCATTTCTCGGTGTTCGACAACGTCGCGTTCGGCTTGCGCGCACGCAAGCTGAAGACGGGCGAGATCGCGCGACGCGTCGCCGATGCGCTCAAGCTCGTGCAGCTTTCCGATGCCGGTCACGTCATGCCCGCGCAGCTTTCCGGCGGCATGCAGCAGCGCGTGGCGCTGGCGCGCGCGCTCGTCATCGAGCCGGACGTGCTGCTGCTCGACGAGCCGCTCTCGGCGCTCGATGCGAATCTGCGCGCTTCGGTGCGCAGCGAGCTGAAGGCGTTGCATGAGCGCTTGCCGAATCTGACGATCGTCTGCGTGACGCACGATCAGGACGATGCGCTCGTGCTCTCCGACCGCACGCTGCTGATGCGCGATGGCCGCATCGCGCAACTCGGTGCGCCGCGCGAGCTGTACGACGCGCCCAACGATGCGTTCGTCGCGCGCTATCTCGGTGCCGCGAATTTACTGCCGCCGCGCGTGGTGTATCCCGTCGGCGATGCGCGGCACGACGAGCGCGAACGTCTCGCGTGCATTCGTCCCGAACGATTCGCGATCGCGCCGTTGGGAGAAGGCCATCTGCATGGCACGATCGCGTCCGTCGAATGGTATGGCGCGGCGCTTTCCATTTCCGTCGCGCTCGATGCGTTGCCCGGCGAGCCCGTGCTCGTGACGACGCAGCGCGGCCATTCGCGCATGCCGGACAAAGGCGCGCGCGTTTCCCTTCGCTTCGAGGCTGACGATGTCGTCCTTGTTCGTCCCTGACAGCGTCGCGCGCGACGAACGCGGCATCTGCGACGCCTATCTCTCCGCGCAATTCGCAGCGCACGCCAAAGAAGCGCAACGCCGCGAGCGCAAGGCGCAGTGGCATCTGCTCTTCATTCTCGTCGTCGTGCTCGGGCCGCTCGTGGTGTATCCGCTCGCGCGCCTCGTCATGTCGAGTGTGACCGGGCCGCACGGTTTCTCGCTGCACGCGTACAGCGCGTTCTTCAGCAACCCCGAAACGCGCGGGATGATCGGCACGACGCTCGGTATTCTCTTCGCGAGCGCGAGCATCGCTTCGTTGCTCGGCGTCGCGCTCGCATCGATGCTGTTCTTCAGGCCGTTCGCGCTCGCGCGCCTGCTCACGCGTTTTCTGGAATTGTTCGTCGCGTTTCCGTCGTTTCTGGTCGCGTTCACGCTGATCTTTCTATACGGCTCGCAAGGTTCGGTGAGCATCGGTCTGCAGCGGATCTTTTCGCTCGATGCGCCGCCGCTCGATTTCCTTTTCGGCATCGGCGGCGTGATTCTCGCGGAAGTCGTGTTCTATGCGCCGTTCGTCGTGCGTCCGACGCTCGCATCGTATGCGACGCTCGACATGCGGCTCGTCGAAGCCGCAAAGAGCCTCGGCGCCGATGGCTGGATGGTCGCGACGAAAGTCGTCTTGCCGCTCGCGTGGCCGGGCATCGCGGCAGGCACGATCCTCTGCTTTCTGCTGACGTTGAACGAGTTCGGCATTCTGCTCGTGCTCGGCAGCGCACATCTGATCACCTTGCCGATCGCGATCTACAGCGCCGCGACCGTCGACCTCGATCTGGCCACCGCGGCCGCGGGTTCGGTCGTGATGCTGTTGATGTCGCTATCGCTCTATGCGTTGTATCGACGCGTGAATCGGCAAACGAGTCGCCGTTCGGGAGAGCGCTGACATGCAACTCATCGCTGCTGCGTTCAGACCTCGCGCGCTCCTGCGTCATGCGTTCACGGGCCTCTTCGCGTTGCTGTGCTTCTGGCTCTTCGTGCTGCCGGTGATCGTCGTCGCGTTGTCGAGCGTCGCGTCGCACTGGTCCGGCACGATCCTGCCCGATGGTTTTTCCACGCGCTGGTTCGCGCGTCTTTCATCGAGCGATCTCGATGCGGTCGCGACGAGTCTCGAAGTCGGCCTGGGCGTCGCGTTTCTCGGCACCGCGCTGGGACTCTGGCTCGCGCTCGCGCTGGAAGGACGCGACCGGCGCGGTCTCGGCGCACTCGTCGATGCCGTCGCGATGATGGGCAGCGGCGTGCCGAGCGTCGTCCTCGGGCTCGCCGTGTTGATCGCGTATCACAAGCGTCCGCTCGATCTGTCGGGATCGGCCGCAATCGTCGTGCTCGTGCAACTCGCGCTCGTGTTGCCGTTCTGTTATCGATGCGCCGCCGCGGCGCTGCGCCCCGAGCTCACGACGCTGCGCGAAGCCGCCGCGAGTCTCGGCGCGCCGCCGCGCATGGTGCTCGCGCGCGCGGTATTGCCGCAACTCGTGCCCGCGATCCGCGCGAGCCTCGCGCTCGGTTTCGCGCTCTCGCTCGGCGAACTTGGCGCGACGCTCACCGTGTATCCGCCCGGATTCGCGACGGTGCCGATCGTCGTCGTCGGGCAGGTGAATCGCGGTTACTATCTGCCTGCGTCCGCGCTCTCGCTGATTCTGCTGGGCGTATCGCTCGCGGCGCTTCTGCTGATCGCCGCACGCGCGCCACGCCGCTCCATCGCATGACAAACATACGGAATCCGAACTAAATATCGATGCCATCAAGTGCCCGCAAGCTCTTCGTTAGCAATTTGCGGGCCGCTCTCCGTTTCCGCCTTGTCATACCAAAAAAAATAAAACTGGCGTAACCTGCACGTTCAGGCACGTCCGCACCCGCCAGACCGGGGCAGGGCGCCAATTCGGTGCGTCCGGATTGAACTCCCGTCAGGCTTTCGCGGTCGTTGCATATGTTGCAAACACCGGAGGTTTCGATGACATCCGTCGATCTGGAATTCGACCAGCTCAACAGTACCGTCGATGCGCTCAGGCGCTCCATCTCGAACCGCCTGATGTACGGCGTCGGCAAGGATGCAGTCACCGCGCAGCCGCGGGACTGGCTTCACGCCGCTGAACTGGCCGTGCGGGATCGTCTCGTCGCGCGCTGGATGCGCACCACGCGGCTCCAATACGAACAGGACGTGAAACGCGTCTACTATCTGTCGATGGAATTTCTCATCGGCAGAACTTTCAGCAATGCGCTGCTCGCGCTAGGCATCTACGACGAAGTGCGCGATGCGCTCGCCGGCTTGGGCGTCGATCTCGCGGCGCTCGAGGAACTCGAGCCGGACGCCGCGCTCGGCAATGGCGGCCTCGGACGCCTTGCGGCCTGTTTCCTCGATTCGATGGCGACGGTCGGCGTGCCGGGCTTCGGCTATGGCATCCGTTACGAATACGGGATGTTCCGTCAGACGATCGTCGACGGCAATCAGGTCGAGATGCCCGATTACTGGCTGCGCGCGGGCAATCCGTGGGAGTTTCCGCGGCCCGAGGTCGTGTACACCGTGCATTTCGGCGGGCGCACGGTGCAACATGACGATCGCACCGACTGGATCGACACCGAGCACGTCAACGCGATGGCCTACGACACGGTCATTCCCGGCTTCGCGACAACGGCCACCAACACGCTGCGCCTGTGGTCCGCGCGCGCAACCGACGAGTTCGATCTCTCCGCGTTCAATCAGGGCGACTACCGGCGCGCGGTGGAGGCGAAGAACACATCGGAACATGTGTCGCGTCTCTTGTATCCCGACGACTCGACTCAGGCCGGACGCGAGTTGCGTCTGCGTCAGGAATACTTCTTCGTCTCCGCGACGATGCAGGATCTGATACGCCGCTATCAGCGCACGCATACGCACTTCGGTCGGCTCGCGGAAAAGGTCGCCGTGCATCTGAACGACACGCATCCGGTGCTCGCGATTCCGGAGCTGATGCGCCTGCTCGTCGATCGGCATCATCTGCCGTGGGACAAGGCGTGGAAGCTCGTGCAGCAGATGTTCTCCTACACGAATCACACGCTGATGCCCGAAGCGCTCGAAACATGGGACGTCGAGATGCTCGCGCGCTTGCTGCCGCGGCATCTGGAGATCATCTTCGAGATCAACGCGCAGTTCCTGAAGCAAGTCACCGAGAAGTTCGGGCGCGATGTCGAACTGATTCGGCGCATCTCGCTCGTCGATGAATTCGGCCAGCGGCGCGTGCGCATGGCGCATCTCGCGATCGTCGCGAGTCACAAGGTGAACGGCGTATCGAAGCTGCACTCGCAACTGATGGTGCAGAACATCTTCTCCGACTTCGCGCGCATGTATCCGGAGCGCTTCACGAACGTGACGAACGGCATCACGCCGCGCCGATGGCTCGCGCAGGCGAGTCCGTCGCTGTCATCGCTGATCGACAAGCGGCTCGGGCCGCGCTGGCGCACCGATCTCTTCGAACTCGGCAGGCTGCGCGAATGGCGCGACGATCCGGAGTTCTGCAAGGCCTTTCACGATGCGAAGTTCGCCAACAAGCTGCGGCTCGTGGAACGCGCGAAACGGGACGCCAACGCGATCATCAATCCGGAAGCGCTGTTCGATCTGCAGGTGAAGCGCATCCACGAATACAAGCGGCAATTGCTCAACATCCTGTATGTGATCGTGCGCTATAACCGCATCCGCGAAAATCCGGAGCAGGACTGGACGCCGCGCGTCGTGATGTTCGCGGGCAAGGCGGCGTCCGCGTACAAGATGGCGAAGAACATCATCAAGCTCATCAACGATGTGTCCCGCAAGATCAACACGGACCCGCTCATCGGCGATCGGCTGAAGGTCGGCTTTATTCCGAACTACGGCGTTTCCGTGGCCGAGCTCATCATTCCGGCGGCGGATCTGTCGGAGCAGATTTCGATGGCGGGCACCGAAGCATCGGGCACCGGCAACATGAAGCTCGCGTTGAACGGCGCACTGACAATCGGCACGCTCGATGGCGCGAACATCGAGATCTGCGATGCCGTGGGGCGCGAGAATATTTTCATCTTCGGCAACACGACCGACGAGATCGAATCGTTGCGCGCGGCGGGTTATCGGCCACGGCAGATTTACGAGGAAAACGCGGAGCTCAAAGTCGCGCTCGACCAGATTCGACTCGGGCACTTCTCGCCGGAAGAGCCGCACCGTTTCTACGACATCTTCCATACGCTCGTGGACTGGGGCGATCACTACATGGTGCTCGCCGATTTCGACAGCTTCGACAAGACGCAGACCGAAGTCGATCTCAAGTACCGCGACAAGGATGCGTGGACGCGGAGCGCGATCGAGAACGTCGCGGGCATGGGCATTTTTTCGTCGGACCGCACGATCGCGGAGTATGCGCGCGACATCTGGCACGTCGAGCCGTTGCAGATCACCTGACGACGCGTTCAGCGCCGTGTGATGCGCGTAATGCGCGTCACGCGGCCGAGCGTTGCGTTGGGAAAATGCGCGGTGAGCGTGCCGATGACATCGTTGATGTCATCGCGATCGGTCTCGACATGGAGCGTGGTGCAATCGCGGAGGCGGCTCGTCTCCACGATATAAGCCTGCGTGCCCGCGCCGAACGCATACGCGAGCATGTCGCGTGCGGCCGACGAATCCAGTCCCGGAACGGTGAGGTCGAACGCGACGCAGTGGCGTGCTTCGCGGCGGCGCGGCGAGCCGCCGTTGACCACGCGCGAAAGAGCGATCGAGTCGAATGTGCGGATATCCATCGATGGAAGCCGTCCGGCGACGGCTCGTTGTGGCGATGCCCGCACTCTAGCGCCGCGCGCCTAAAGGCCGGGCTAAAGAAGCGCGCCGCCGTGTAAACGGCGCATCAAGATCAGGCTTGCGATGACTTCGCGCCTGCGCTCGCCGCATGTTTCGCGACCGCCTCGCCGACGAGCGCCGCGACCTTGTCCGCGAATTCCTGATCCTTCGTGATGAGCACTTCGCGCTCGCCGTCGGGCGTCGCGACCATCAACTGATAGATCACGTCCTGCGTGATCCAGGTGAGATAACCCACGACGACGATCATCACGCCGAGCACGAGCGCCGCGCCCGAGCCGGTGAAGATGCCCGCGCCGAGCACGATCAGCCCGATCAGCGCGATGATGATCGGCAAAGGCTTCTGGCGCGGGATCATCACGACGCGCGCGGCGCGCAGATCGCGCAGCGGAATCATCTGACCGGACGCCGAGAGTCCGGCGCGCGAAAGCGTCACGCCACGTTCATTGAAAGGAGTATCCATAAGGGTTGTGCAGTCTTCTTGCAGCCGATGAAACCGGGGAGCGTACCAGACGGCGCGGCGCGGCGGCATGTCGCACATCGACGCATTCGGCGGGGTTTGCATATCGTAAATTTACGATATATACTTCGCAGCAAGACGATTCGGAACAGGCTGCACGTTCCGTCCGTCAGACGCACGAGCAACGAAATGGACATCGACGCAATTCACAAGGCCCTCGCCAACCCCCTTCGCCGCGAGATTCTGGAATGGCTGAAGGAACCCGAGCTGCATTTCCCTGATCAGGAATTGCCGCACGTGCACGGCGTTTGCGCGGGTCAGATCGATGGGCGCTGCGGCATGTCGCAGTCCACCGTTTCGGCGCATCTCGCGACCTTGCACAAAGCCGGACTCGTCACCACGAAGCGCGTTGGACAGTGGGTGTTCTTCAAGCGCGACGAAGCGGTCATTCAGGCGTTTCGCGATTCCATCGGGAATCTCTGAGCTTGCTTGCCATTCGGTGAAAGTCTGCTTTCAATTTCATTAGGAATCCAATTCATGTCGACTCTTTTCGATCCGCTTAAAGTTGGCGCACTCACGTTGAAGAACCGCATCATCATGGCGCCGCTCACGCGTCAGCGCGCGGGCGTCGAACGCGTGCCGAACGCGTTGATGGCGCAGTACTACGCGGACCGCGCATCGGCGGGGCTGATTCTGAGCGAAGCGACGTCGGTGACGCCGCAAGGCGTCGGCTATGCCGACACGCCGGGCATCTGGTCCGACGAGCAAGTGGAAGGCTGGAAGCTCGTCACGAAGGCCGTGCACGAAGCGGGCGGCAAGATCTTCCTGCAACTGTGGCACGTCGGCCGCATTTCCGATCCGATCTTTTTGAATGGCGAACTGCCGGTCGCGCCGAGCGCGATCGCGGCGGGAGGACACGTGAGCCTCGTGCGTCCGCAGCGTCCGTACGTGACGCCGCGCGCGCTCGAACTGGATGAAATCGCCGGTGTCGTCGCGGCGTACCGCAAGGGCGCGGAAAACGCGAAGCGCGCGGGCTTCGACGGCGTCGAAGTGCACGGCGCGAACGGCTATCTGCTCGACCAGTTCCTGCAGGACAGCACGAACAAGCGTACCGACGCCTACGGCGGCCCGATCGAAAATCGTGCGCGCCTGCTGCTCGAAGTCGTCGATCAGGCTATCGAAGTTTGGGGCGCGGATCGCGTCGGCGTGCATCTCGCGCCGCGCGCGGATTCGCACACGATGGGCGACAGCGATCGCGCCGCGACCTTCGGTTACGTCGCGCGTGAACTGGGCCGCCGCAAGATCGCGTTCATCGCGGCACGCGAGCATGAAGCCGCCGACAGCCTCGGGCCGCAATTGAAGAAGGCGTTCGGCGGCGTGTATATCGCCAACGAAGGCTTCACGAAGGCCAGCGCCGAAGCGATCATCGCCCGCGGCGACGCCGATGCCGTCGCGTGGGGCAAGCCCTTCATCGCGAATGCGGATCTGGTGCGCCGCTTCGAAGTCGATGCCGATCTCAACAACTGGGACACGTCGACGTTCTATGCGCCGGGCGCGAAGGGCTATACGGATTACCCGTTGCTCGAAACGGCGGAATAAGACGCGTCGAAGTTAGCGTCTCGATGAAAACAGCGGCTCCGGCCGCTGTTTTCATTGATGGTTTCAAAGCTGCACCAAATAGTGTATTGCTGGCGTTCGGATCATTCATTCCCTTCATCGCTGATGTGCGAGCGGCTCATACCGCAAAGGAGTGCCTATGTCCTGGCTCACGGCAACACTGCGCAGTTATCCTGAAATCGCCATCTTTCTGTCGCTCGGCGTCGGCTATTGGGTCGGCGGAAAAAGCTTTCGCGGCTTCAGCCTCGGCGCCGTGACGGCGACCTTGCTCGCGGCCATCGCCATCGGGCAACTAGGCATCACCATTTCGTCGAACGTCAAATCGGTCTTCTTTCTGATGTTCCTGTTCGCCGTCGGTTACGGCGTCGGTCCGCAGTTCGTGCGCGGCATCGCGAAAGACGGCTTGCCGCAGGCGATCTTCTCCGTCATCCAGTGCGTGCTGTGCCTCGCGGCGCCTTACGCGGCGGCGAAGATCGCGGGTTATGACGTCGGCTCGGCGGCGGGCCTGTTCGCGGGCTCGCAGACGATTTCCGCTTCGATGGGCCTTGCCACCGACGCCATCAACCGGCTCGGCCTGCCGCCGGATCAGGCGAAGGCGCTGCTCGACGCGATGCCGACCGCCTACGCCGTGACCTATATCTTCGGGACGATCGGCTCCGCGCTGATTCTCGCGATGCTCGGGCCGAAGCTGCTCAACATCGACCTCGTCGCGGCCTGCAAGGAATACGAGGCGACGCTCGGCGGCGGCGGCGATCTCGGCGGCGCGGGGCAGGCGTGGCACAAGTTCGAACTGCGCGCGTATCGCGTGGCGGAGCACGGGCGCGCGGCGGGCATGTCGGTCGCGCAGGCCGAAGCGCTGGAGCCGGAAGGCGCGCGGCTCTTCATCGAGCGGATTCGGCGGGGCGGAACCATTCAGGAAGCGAAGATCGACGACGTGCTGCAACCGGGCGATGTCGTCGCGGTCTCCGGGCGGCGCGAGCTGCTCGTCGATCTGCTCGGCGGCGTCGCGACCGAAGTGGACGACGCCGAACTGCTCGCCGTGCCGATCGAAGGCGTCGATATCTACGTGACGAGCAAGGCCGTCGACGGCAAGACGCTGCAGGAGCTCGCGCATATGCCCGCGTCGCGCGGCGTGTTTCTGCGCAAGATCAAGCGCGGCGCGACCGAAACGCAGATACCGATTCTGCCGAGCACGAAGCTGCATCGCGGCGACACGATCACGCTCGTCGGCCGGACGCAGGACACGTCGGCGGCGGCGAAGGCGATCGGCGTGCTCGACCGTCCGACCGACGCCGCCGACATGGCGTTCGTCGGCCTCGCGATCACGCTCGGCGCGTTGATCGGCGCGCTCGTGCTGCATGTCGGCGCGATTCCGCTCACGCTGTCGACGGCGGGCGGCGCGCTCATCGCGGGCATCGTGTTCGGCTGGCTGCGCGCGATCCATCCGACGTTCGGCCGCATTCCGTCGCCGACGATCTGGTTCATGAACTCAGTCGGCCTGAACGTCTTTATCGCGGTCGTGGGGATTTCGGCGGGGCCGGGCTTCGTCGCGGGCTTGCAGAAGCTCGGCGTGAGTCTCTTTCTGTGGGGCATTTTTGCGTCGGCGGTGCCGCTCATCATCGGCATGTACATCGCGAAGTACGTGTTCAAGTTTCATCCCGCGATCCTGCTCGGCATCTGCGCCGGCGCGCGCACGACCACCGCCGCGCTCGGCATGATCTGCGACGCCGCGAAGAGCCAGGTGCCGGGCCTCGGCTACACGGTGACGTACGCGGTCGGCAATACGCTGCTCACGATCTGGGGCATGGTCATCGTGATGCTGCTGACGTGACGCGGTCTTCCTGCCGCATTGTTTCCATCATCAATTCTGGAGGTGTTGGATGGCAAAGTCCGATAAATCGGGTTCCAACGACCGCGCCGGCATGGCGGCGCTCAGCCCGTTCGAGCTGAAGGACGAGCTCATCAAGGCGGCGGGCGGCGGGGCGGTCGAGCGTCCGGCCAATCTCGCGATGCTCAATGCGGGGCGCGGCAATCCGAACTTTCTCGCGACGATACCGCGTCATGGTTTCTGGCAACTCGGCCTCTTCGCGATGCGCGAGTCCGAGCGCTCGTTCGCGTACATGCCGGAAGGCGTCGGCGGTTTTCCGAAGCGCGAAGGGCTCGAAGAGCGCTTCGAGATTTTCGCGCGCGAGAACAAGGGCGTGCCGGGCATCGCGTTTCTTGCGGGCGCGGTGTCGTATGTGCGCGATCAGCTGGGCCTGAACGCGGGCGACTTTCTCTATGAGATGTGCGAAGGCATCCTCGGATCGAACTATCCCGTGCCGGACCGCATGCTGAAGCTGTCGGAGCAGATCGTCGCGCAATATCTGCGGCGCGAGATGATCGGCAAGCATCCGTTCGTCGGCGAATTCGATGTCTTCGCGGTCGAAGGCGGCACCGCCGCGATGACCTACATCTTCAACACGATGCGCGAGAACTTCCTGATCGCGCCCGGCGACACGATCGCGCTCGGCACCCCGATCTTCACGCCGTACATCGAGATTCCGCGCCTGAACGATTACAAGCTGAAGGTCGTCAATCTGGAGGCGGACGTCGCCCGCGGCTGGCAATACTCGAAGGCCGAGCTCGACAAGCTGCGCGATCCGAAAGTGAAGGCGTTTTTCCTCGTGAATCCGAGCAATCCGCCATCGGTGAAGATGGACGACGAAAGCCTCGAATACATCGCGGAGATCGTGAAGGAGCGGCCCGATCTGATCCTTCTGACCGACGACGTCTACGGCACCTTCGCCGACGATTTCGTGTCGCTCTTCGCGTTGTGCCCGAAGAACACGATCCTCGTTTATTCGTATTCCAAGTATTTCGGCGCGACCGGCTGGCGTCTCGGCGCGATCGCGACGCATCGCGACAACGTGCTCGACAAGCAGCTCGCCGCGCTGCCGAAGGACAAACGGGCGGAGCTTCACGAACGCTACGAATCGATCACGACGGAGCCCGACAAGCTCAAGTTCATCGACCGGCTGGTTGCGGACAGCCGTACCGTCGCGCTGAATCACACGGCGGGATTGTCGACGCCGCAGCAGGTGCAGATGGTGCTGTTCTCGCTCTTCTCGCTGATGGACACGCCCGACGCGTACAAGAACGCGTTGAAGCGCCTGATCCGCAGCCGCAAGCAGGCGCTGTATCGCGAGATCGGCATCGCGCTCGAAGAAGAGGACAAGAACGAGGTCGATTACTACACGATCCTCGATATCGAATATCTCGGCGAGCGCAGGCACGGCCGCGAACTGGTCGACTGGGTCATCAAGAACACGGAGCCTTCGGAGATGCTCTTCAGGCTCGCGAAAGAAGCGCGTGTCGTGCTGCTGCCGGGGCGTGGCTTCGGCACGCAGCATCCGTCGGGGCGCGTGTCGCTCGCGAATCTGAACGAGAGCGACTACATGCAGATCGGCCGCGCGATCCGCAAGCTGATGGACGAGTACATCGAGCGCTATAACAAGGCCGTCGGCAAGAAGTCCGACAAGAGGTAAACAAATCAGGCCGCCCGATACGTCTGGCGGCCCGATCTCATGTCAACTCAGCAAGCAAGCTCAGAACTTGTGGCGGATGCCGATGCGGAACGCAAGCTGATCGTCTTCGCCCAGACCCGACGTGCCGAAGTAGCTCGACGACGACGAACCGATCGACGCCTGATTCTCGACGCCGCGGTTCGAACCCGAAGCCTTCTGATAGATGCCGAGCACGTACACATCGGTGCGCTTGGAAAGCGCGTAGTCGACGCTCGCGTCGACCTGGTTCCAGTGGCCGCTCGAGTTGCCCGTCATGTTCAGGTACGAGTAGCCGAGGCCGGCCGACAGCGCCGACGTGAAGCTGTACTTGCCGCCGATATCGAACGCGTTGAGCTTGGAGCTCGCGCCGTTGATCGGCTCGAACAGCGTGTTGGTCCACAGGCCGAACACGGTCGCCGCGCCGAACGCGTAGTTCGCGCCGACGCCGAACGTGCGCAGATCCTTGCCGGCGTTCGCGGTGCCCATCGTCTGGATGTTCGCGACGGCCGTGCTGAACGCGGGCGTCGATGCCGCCGGATAGCGGATGTCGGTGTACGCCGCGCCGATGCCGAACGGACCCGCCTTGTAGTTCAGGCCGAAGCTGTACGCGCGCGACGAACCCGCCGTCGTGGTCGTGCCGACGGTCGTGTTGGGCGTGCCCGCGAACGCGCCTGCCTGGTTCGAGAAGCCGTACATCGCGCCGAACGTCACGCCGTAGAAGCTCGCGCTGCTGAACTTGACCGCGTTGTTGATGCGGCTCGACGTCAGCTGGTCGACGTCGTTCATGTGATACGCGTAGTTGCCCGCGAGCGTCTGGCCGCCGATCGAATAGTTGCTGCCGAGGTAATCGGTCGAGAACGAATATTGACGGCCGAAGGTCAGCGAGCCGACGTCGTTCTTCGCGAGACCGACGTATGCCTGACGGCCGAACAGCGCGCCGCCCTGGCCGAGCGTGCCGGTGCCGCTATTGAAGCCGTTCTCCAACGTGAAGATCGCCTTCAGGCCGCCACCCAGGTCTTCCGAACCCTTCAGGCCCCAACGGCTGCCTTGCGCGACGCCGTCGTCGTACTTGAAGAGCTTATCGCCCGCGCGCGTCGCGGTTTGCGTGCTGTTGTTCACGTAGCTGATGCCGGCGTCGATGATGCCGTAGAGCGTTACGCTGCTTTGCGCTTGCGCGGACGTGGCGGCGAGGGCGGCAAAGGTGGCGAGCGCGGCGGTCGCCAAGAGATTCTTCTTCAAAACAAGCTCCGTATGATGGTTCGCGGTGTGGTTGTTGACGGTGTCTGCAGTGCGTCGCGCTCTGATGGCGCGTGGCGTTCGACGGGCGCAAATGTAGCGGGCGCTAAAGAAAGAAATGTGACAGTGCTTTCAGCCGCCTTGCGGTGTGTCGCGCGTGCAACAGGGATGGCGAAATATCGGCGCTTGTGTATTCGGCGCGTCCGATGCGATGCTCTCGGTTCCGTCACCGCGAGCGAAAACATGGACGAGCAAGGAATCCGCGAACTGGAGGAGCGCCTGAAGAAGGCGATGCTGGCATCGGACGTGGACGCACTCGATGCGCTATTGGCCGACGACCTCAGTTTCGTCGATGCGACCGGCAAGGTCTGGACGAAGTCCGACGATCTCAACGGACATCGTTACGGCATGCAGCGCATCGAGAAACTGGACGTCGAGGATCAGAGCGTGCGCGTGTACGGCGCGTTTGCCGTGACGGTCACGCGCGTGGCGCTTTCGGGAACGTTCGCGGGCGCGCCGTTCGCGGGCAGCTTGCGCTACACGCGAACGTGGGGTGACATTGGCGGCGCGTGGAAGATCGTCGCGGCGCAATGCTGTCTCGCGCCGTTCTGATCCGCCGCGAAACGCTTACGCCGACAGCAGCGAGCCCGTGCGATAGGCCTTCGCGCCCGCAATGCGCGCCACTTCCAGCCCGGCCGTCGCGAAGCGCGTGATATGCCGTGCGTACATCACGCCGGAGGTCGTGCACTTGAGCGTGGTGACGACATCGGTGAGCGGATCGACGATATCGGCGATCGGCTCGCCCGCTTCGATGAACGCGCCCACTTGCGCGCGAAACACGAGCACGCCCGACGCCGGCGCGACGATCGGCTCCGCGCCCGCGAGCGGCGTCGCCGGATACGCGAGCGGCGGCTGCTCGGGCACGGGCGCGTCGATCACGCCGCGGTGGATCAGATAGTTGACGATGGCCTGCGCGTCTTTATCCGCGAGTTCGTAGGACACGTCGTGCTGGCTGCGCAGTTCGACCGTCACCGAAATGCCGCCATTCGGAATCGGGAAGCGCTCGCCGTAACGCTGGCGCAAATCCGACCAGCAGAAGCTGTGGATTTCGTCGAACGGATTGCCGACCGAATTCAGCGCGAGCAACGACGCTCTTGCATCGAGATAGCGCGCGAGCGGCTCGACTTCGTCCCAGATGTCCGGATTGGTGTAGAGATGCAGCGCGGCGTCGAGATCGCAGTGCAGATCGAGCACGACATCGGCGTCGAAGGAAAGCTTTTGCAGCGCGAGGCGTTGCGATTCGAGCTCGGTGTGCGGCGTCTGCTCGTCGAGCGCTTCTTTCATCGCGGCGCGCACGGCGAGCTTGTTCGCGCCGGCGTCCTTGCCGAGGCGCGCTTCGATGCGCGGCGCGATCAGCGCGGCGAGATCGTGGAAATTGCGGTTGAAGTTGTGGCCGCTGTTGGTCTCGAAGCGGCCCATCAGCGTGCCGTGCAGATGTTGCGACAGGCCGATCGGATTCGGCACCGGCACGATGACGACTTCGCCGCGCAGCTTGCCCGCCGCTTCGAATTCGGCGAGCTGGCGGCGCAGACGCCATGCGACGAGCATGCCGGGCAGTTCGTCCGCGTGCAGCGACGACTGGACGTAGATTTTCTGGCCGCCGCCGGGGCCGTAGTGAAAACTCGTGATGTTGCGGGAAGTGCCGAGCGTCGGCGAGATCAGGGAATGAGTTCTGGTTTGCATGTTGGTCGCGCGCAGGCGAGTGCGCGGTCTTGCCTCGGAAAAGTGCTCCGCGCCGCGGCGTCTCCTTCCGTCGGCGCTGTCTCGAACGTTCGATCTTAGCGGAAATCGGCCGCCGAAACCGCTGTCCGAAAAGCAAACGGGCTCCGCGCCCTTGAGCGCGGAGCCCGTTCGTCAGCCGGTGTGGCTTGTGGCGAGCGGCTTAGCTGCCGTACACGTCGAAGTCGAAGTACTTCTTTTCGAGCTTCTTGTAGGTGCCGTCCTTGATGATGTCGGCGATAGCCTTGTCGATCTTCGCCTTCAGATCGGTGTCTTCCTTGCGCAGACCGATGCCCGCGCCGTTGCCGAGCGTCTTCGGATCGTCGATGTTTTGACCGGCGAAGTCGTAGCCCGCGCCGCGCGGCGTCTTCAGGAAGCCGATTTCAGCCTGCACCGCGTCTTGCAGCGCGGCGTCCAGGCGGCCCGAGATCAGATCGGCATAGACCTGGTCCTGGTTCTGGTACGGCGTGACCGTCACGCCCTTCGGCGCCCAGTAGGTCTTGGCGTAGGTTTCCTGGATCGTGCCCTGTTCGACGCCCACGTTCTTGCCCTTCAGGCTTTCTGCCGTCGGCAGGATGTTGCTGCCCTTTTTCGCGACGAGGCGCGTCGGCGTGTTGAAGAGCTTGCTCGAGAAGGCGATCTGCTCGGCGCGTTGCGGCGTCATCGACATCGAGGAAAGCACGCCGTCGAACTTCTTCGCCTTGAGCGCGGGAATCATGCCGTCGAAGTCGTTTTCCACCCACACGCACTTTGCCTTCAGGCGCGCGCAGATCTCATTGCCGAGATCGATGTCGAAACCGACCAGCTTGCCGTCGGAACCCTTCGACTCGAACGGGGGATAGCTTGCGTCGACGCCGAAACGGATCGTCGAATAGTCCTTCGCAAGCGCCGGCGTGACGGCGGTGAGCGACGTGGCGGCGAGAAGGGACATCGTCAGTGCCGCGAGCAGTTTCTTCACTGTTTTAACTCCAGAAGGTGGTCAGTTCAGCCCGGAAGGTCTCGTACCGGACGTCCGGCGCGTCGTTGGGCGCCAGAGCATGATATTCCGCGGATCGTGTCCGTTCAGAATCGGCAGAAGGTTACCAAGCCAAAATAGTTCGGGAGCTAGTAAAAGCCCGGATAGCGGGGCTTTAGAGCTTTTCTTCGTATTGGGGGCTGAGCGGATGGTTCTTCCGGAACCCCGGCAGTCCGATGGCGATCGGTGTGACGCACGAGGCGACGGGATTCAGCTTCCAGCTCATGTTACCTACCCGGTTAAAATTCGTCCCTCGTCCGACCGCGCCGCGCCAGCGATGCCGCGCGGCGCACCCCGCCTCATGAGGAGACACCCCGATGGCAACACCCCGCAGCGCACACGCACAGGCGCTTCCCGTCACCGCCGGCAGCATTTCCGCCCGGCTCGATCGCCTGCCCGCCACGCGCTCCGTCTGGACGCTCATCGTCCTTTTGAGCCTCGGTTTCTTCTTCGAGCTCTACGATCTGCTGTATTCCGGATACGTCGCGCCGGGTCTCGTCAAAAGCGGCATTCTCACGCCGACGACCAGCGGACTTTTCGGCATGACGGGCGTCGCGAGCTTTATCGCGTCGCTGTTCGCGGGGCTTTTCATCGGCACGATCGCCTGCGGATTTCTCGCCGACCGCTTCGGACGGCGCGCGATCTTCACGTATTCGCTGCTCTGGTACACCGGCGCCAACCTCGTCATGGCGTTCCAGGAGACGGCGACCGGCCTGAACATCTGGCGCTTCGTCGCGGGCGTGGGCATCGGGGTGGAACTGGTGACGATCGGCACGTATATCTCCGAACTCGCGCCGAAACACATCCGCGGGCGCGCGTTCGCGTGCGAGCAGGCGGTTGGTTTCATGGCGGTGCCGGTGGTCGCGTTTCTCGCCTATCTGCTCGTGCCGCGCGCGCCCTTCGGCATCGACGGCTGGCGCTGGGTCGTCATCATCGGCGCGCACGGGGCGCTCTTCGTCTGGTGGATTCGCCGCACGCTGCCCGAAAGCCCGCGCTGGCTCGCGCAGAAAGGACGCCTCGACGAAGCCGATCGCGTGATGCGCGCGCTCGAAGAGAAAGTCGCGCGCGAATACGGCAAGCCGCTGCCGCCGCCCGAACCCGCCGTCGAGACAGCGGAGCGGCGCGGCGCGTTCGCCGACATGTGGAAGCCGCCCTACGGCAAGCGCGCCGCGATGATGATCATCTTCAACATATTCCAGACGGTCGGTTTTTACGGCTTCGCCAACTGGGTGCCGACGCTGCTGGTCAAGCAGGGCATCACGGTGACGTCGAGCCTGATGTATTCGAGCATCATTGCGATCGCCGCGCCGGTCGGACCGATCATCGGGCTCGCCATTGCCGACAGGATCGAGCGCAAGACCGCGATCGTCGCGATGGCCGCGCTCAACATCGTCTGCGGGCTGGCCTTCAGCCAGTCGGGCAACCCGGCGTTTCTGATCGCGATGGGCGTCGGCCTCACGCTCTCCGCGAACATCATGTCGTACAGCTATCACGCGTATCAGACCGAACTCTTTCCGACGAGCATCCGCGCGCGCGCCGTCGGTTTCGTGTATTCGTGGAGCCGTTTCTCCGCGATTTTCACGTCGTTCATCATCGCGGGCGTGCTGAAGGGTTTCGGGACGACGGGCGTGTTCGTGTTCATCGCGTCGGCGATGCTGATCGTGATGGCCGCGATCGGTTTCATGGGCCCGCGAACGCGCGATCTCGCGCTGGAGAAAATCTCGCGATAGGCGAAAATGCGCGCATGATGCTGCGAGTCAGCGTCCTGTATGCCAAAATCCGCAGGACCTACCCATTCGGCGGCCAATATTCGAATATGTCCGACACGCTCAACCCGGTGGAAGCAGATCATGCGATGCGCAACTGGACGTACCGGTCGACGGGGAAGATTCCGATCGGTTCGGACCTGCATAAGCGCATGTTCTGCGAGATGTTGCTGACGACGCACAATCCGTACAAGCCGGCCGTCATCGACTGGCCGAAGCTCGATCCCGCCGCGTTGAAGCGCGTGACGTCGCTGCCGATCTGGGATATCGCGGTGCAGACGGAAGGGCGCGCGTCGATCCGCGTCGCGACCTACGCGGGCACCGTCGGCGATCCGCAATTGCGCGAAGCCTTGCGCATGAACGGCGGCGAGGAAGCGCGGCACAAGCTGGTGCTGTCGAAACTCGTCGAGGCATATGGCATCGAGCTCGCGCCCGAACCGCCGTATCCCGCTCCCGACGATGCATTGCGCGCGTGGATGCTCACGGGTTACAGCGAGTGCATCGACAGTTTTTTCGCGTTCGGCCTATTCGAGGCGGCGCGACAATCGGGTTATTTTCCCGAGGAACTCGTCGAAACCTTCGAGCCGGTGATTCAGGAAGAGGCGCGGCACATCCTGTTTTTCGCGAACTGGGTCGCGTGGTATCGGCGGAGTCTGCCTTGGTATCGCAAGCCGTGGTTCCTGATCAAGACCGCGAGCGTGTGGATTTCGCTGATTCGCGACCGCATCTCGCTCGCGCGCGGCTTCGACAAGAGCGGCGCGGCGCAGGATGCGAACTTTCCGGCGAATGTCGGCGATTCGGTCGCGGGCGATGTATCGGTTCGCTCGCTGATCGAACTGTGTCTCGCCGAAAACGATCGCCGCATGGGCGGTTACGACGCGCGCCTGCTGCGTCCGACGACCGTGCCGAAACTCGCGCGGCTCGCGCTGCGCTTCGTCAAGAAGTAGGTTTCTCGCGCGCGGCGCTCGCTTCGAAGCGCCGCGACGCTTCCTCGACGTCCTGCCGGAACTGCGCGAGCGCCGCCAGTTGCGCGTTCGGCGGCTGCAGCGCCGCCCACAATACTTCCACCAATTCGTTCGCCGTCGTCTCGATCTGAGTCTGACTCAGGCGGCGCTTCGCGAGCGTCGCGTCCCACAGGACGTGCTCCATCGGCCCGAAAACGAGCGAGCGCAACAGACGCAACGGCATGTCGGCGCGCACGTGGCCGAGCGCCTGGCCGCGCGCGAGCACGTCCATCAGCGGCGCGGTGTAGCGGCGTTGCAGTTCGGTCAGCGTGTCGGAGAGATCGTGCTGCTTCGTGCGGCCTTCCGACAGCACGAGCGCGCACAACCCGGTGCCGTTCATCAGCATCAGCCGCATGTGCGTTCTGACGATGAACGCGAACTGCTGCCGCACGGAGCCGTCGCGCGGGAGGCCGCTCTCGAACGCATCGATGATTTCGTCGTACCAATCCGCGATGACGCGCGCGCACAACTCGCGCTTGCCGCTGAAATAGCTGAACACCGTCGCTTCCGAAATGCCCGCGCGCTGCGCGATCTCGGCGCTCGTCGCGGCGTCGTAGCCTTTCTCGGCGAAGACGTCGCGCCCCGCCTGCAGGATGTCCTTCACGCGCTGCTGCGATTTGACGCCGGCGGGCGCGCGGCGGCCGGTGGCGGTGGTTTGCGTCGACATTGGCGGGAAACGTGGGGAAATAAATGTGAGCGTAGCTCAAAAATCTATTGACGGCTAGGCGATTTGAGCGTGAAATTGCCCCATTCCGTGGTTTGTGGTCCTGTGTGAGTGAGGCTCATATTTTAGGACGCACCGAAAACATCGCATCTGGAGGAGACGACGCATGAGCAACGTACCCGGCCTGAATTTCGCGTTGGGCGAAGACATCGACATGTTGCGCGACTCGCTCGCCAATTTCGCAGCGAAGGAAATCGCGCCGCGCGCGGGCGAGATCGATCACAGCGATCAGTTCCCGATGGACCTCTGGAAGAAATTCGGCGATCTCGGCGTGCTCGGCATGACGGTCTCCGAGGAATACGGCGGCGCGAACATGGGCTATACGGCGCACATGGTCGCGATGGAAGAGATTTCGCGGGCGTCGGCGTCGGTCGGGTTGTCGTACGGCGCGCATTCGAATCTGTGCGTGAACCAGATTCATCGCAATGGCACCGAGGCGCAAAAGCGCAAGTATCTGCCGAAGCTCGTGTCCGGCGAGCATATCGGCGCACTTGCGATGAGCGAGCCGAACGCCGGTTCCGACGTCGTCAGCATGAAGCTGCGCGCCGAGGAAAAGGGCGATCACTACGTGCTCAACGGCACCAAGATGTGGATCACCAACGGGCCGGATTGCGACACGCTCGTCGTGTACGCGAAGACGGACATCGAAGCCGGTCCGCGCGGCATCACGGCGTTCATCGTCGAGAAGGGCATGAAAGGCTTTTCGGTTGCGCAGAAGCTCGACAAGCTCGGCATGCGCGGCTCGCATACCGGCGAACTCGTGTTCGAGAACGTCGAAGTGCCGAAGGAGAACATTCTCGGTCAACTGAACGGCGGCACGAAAGTGCTGATGAGCGGCCTCGACTACGAGCGCGCGGTGCTCGCGGGCGGGCCGACCGGCATCATGCTCGCGTGCATGGACGCGGTCGTGCCGTATATCCACGATCGCAAGCAGTTCGGTCAGGCGATCGGGGAATTCCAGCTCATTCAGGGGAAGGTCGCGGACATGTACTCGACGCTGCAAGCGTGCCGCGCGTATCTTTACGCCGTCGGCCGTCAGCTCGATACGCTCGGCTCGGACCATGTGCGGCAAGTGCGCAAGGACTGCGCGGGCGTCATTCTCTACACCGCCGAAAAAGCGACGTGGATGGCGGGCGAAGCGATTCAGGTGCTCGGGGGCAACGGCTACATCAACGAATATCCGGTCGGCCGTCTGTGGCGCGATGCGAAGCTCTATGAAATCGGCGCGGGCACGAGCGAAATCCGCCGCATGCTGATCGGCCGCGAACTGTTCGCCGAGACGGCTTGAGGCGCGCGTCATGACGATCATCGAATCGAAACTGAATCCGCGCGGCGAGGAATTCCGCACGAACGCGGCGGCGCTCGAAGCGCTCGTCGCGGACCTCAAAGAGAAGATCGCGAAGATCGCGGAAGGCGGCGGCGCGGCCGCGCGCGACAAGCACGTATCGCGCAACAAGCTGCTGCCGCGCGATCGCATCGCGCAACTGCTCGATCCGGGCACGCCGTTTCTCGAACTGTCGCAGCTCGCGGCGTACGGTATGTACAACGATGACGCGCCCGGCGCGGGCATCATCACCGGCATCGGGCGCATTGCGGGGCAGGAGTGCGTCGTCGTGTGCAACGACGCGACGGTCAAGGGCGGCACGTACTATCCCGTCACCGTGAAGAAGCATTTGCGCGCGCAGGAAATAGCGGAGCAGAACCGCCTGCCGTGCGTGTATCTCGTCGATTCGGGCGGCGCGAATCTGCCGAATCAGGACGACGTGTTTCCCGATCGCGATCACTTCGGCCGCATCTTCTACAACCAGGCGAACATGTCGGCGCAAGGCATCGCGCAGATCGCCGTGGTGATGGGCTCGTGCACGGCGGGCGGCGCGTACGTGCCCGCGATGAGCGATGAATCGATCATCGTCAAGAATCAAGGCACGATCTTTCTCGGCGGTCCGCCGTTGGTGAAAGCCGCGACGGGCGAAGAAGTCAGCGCCGAAGATCTCGGCGGCGGCGATGTCCATACGCGTCTGTCCGGCGTCGCCGATCATCTCGCGCAGAACGACGCGCATGCGCTCGGCATCGCGCGCAGCATCGTCGGCAATCTGAATCGCGTGAAGACGCCGACGCTCGCATTGAAAGAACCGCTGCCGCCGCGCTATGACCCGCAAAGCGTCTACGGCGTGATTCCCGTCGATACGCGCAAGCCTTTCGACGTGCGTGAAGTGATCGCGCGCATCGTCGACGATTCCGCTTTCGACGAATTCAAGGCGCGCTACGGCACGACGCTCGTCTGCGGTTTCGCGCATATCTGGGGGCATCCGGTCGGCATCGTCGCGAACAATGGCATTCTCTTCAGCGAATCCGCCTTGAAGGGCGCGCATTTCATCGAACTGTGCGCGCAACGCAAGATTCCCCTCGTGTTCCTGCAGAACATCACGGGCTTCATGGTCGGCCGCAAGTACGAGAACGAAGGCATCGCGCGCAACGGCGCCAAGATGGTGACGGCGGTCGCGACCGCCAAGGTGCCGAAGTTCACGGTGATCATCGGCGGCTCGTTCGGCGCGGGCAATTACGGCATGTGCGGCCGCGCGTATTCGCCGCGCTTTCTGTGGATGTGGCCGAACGCGCGCATCTCGGTGATGGGCGGCGAGCAGGCCGCGTCCGTGCTCGCGACGGTGCGGCGCGACGGCATCGAGAAGAAGGGCGGCACGTGGTCGAAGGAGGACGAGGAAGCGTTCAAGGCGCCGATCCGCGATCAATACGAAGTGCAAGGGCATCCGTATTACGCGAGCGCGCGTCTGTGGGACGACGGCGTGATCGATCCCGCGCAGACCCGCGACGTTCTGGGCCTCGGATTGGCCGCGACGATGAACGCACCTATCGAAGAAACACGCTTCGGCGTGTTCCGCATGTGACCTCGGGATGTAACGCCATGTTCAACAAAATACTCATAGCGAACCGCGGCGAGATCGCATGCCGCGTCGCGGCGACGGCGAAGCGCCTGAACGTCGGCAGCGTCGCGGTGTATTCGGACGCCGATGCCAAAGCGAAACACGTCGATGTCTGCGATGAAGCGGTGCATGTCGGCGGATCGGCGGCGTCGGAGAGTTATCTGCGCATCGAGCGCATCGTCGATGCAGCGAAGAAAACCGGCGCGCAAGCAATTCATCCGGGCTACGGATTTCTTTCGGAAAACGAAGCATTCGCGAACGCGTGCGAAAAAGCCGGACTCGTGTTTATCGGACCGCCCGTCGAGGCGATCAGCGCGATGGGTTCGAAAGCCGCCGCGAAAGCGCTGATGCAATCCGCATCGGTGCCGCTCGTGCCCGGCTATCACGGCGACGATCAGGATCCGTCGCTGCTTCAGCGCGAAGCGGATCGCATCGGTTATCCGGTGCTGCTGAAAGCGAGCGCGGGCGGCGGCGGCAAGGGCATGCGCGTCGTCGAGAGAAGCGAGGATTTCGCGGCGGCGCTCGCGTCGTGCAAGCGCGAGGCGGCGTCGAGCTTCGGCAACGATCGCGTGTTGATCGAGAAGTATCTGCTGCGTCCCCGTCACGTCGAAGTGCAGGTTTTCGCGGACAAGCACGGCAACGCGGTCTATCTATTCGATCGCGATTGCTCCGTGCAGCGGCGCCATCAGAAAGTATTGGAAGAAGCGCCCGCGCCCGGCCTCAACGACGAAACCCGTCGCGCGATGGGCGAGGCTGCGGTCGCGGCGGCGCGCGCCGTGAATTACGTCGGCGCGGGCACGGTCGAATTCATCATGACGCAGGACGGCCAGTTCTACTTCATGGAGATGAACACGCGCCTGCAGGTCGAGCATCCGGTGACAGAGATGGTCACGGGCCTCGATCTCGTCGAGTGGCAACTGCGCGTGGCGGCGGGCGAGCCGCTGCCGTTGAAGCAAAACGAGCTGAAGGTGCATGGCCACGCGATCGAGGCGCGCATCTACGCGGAGAATCCGTCGCGCGGCTTTCTGCCGTCGACGGGCACGCTCAAGCACGTGCGCATGCCGCATGCGGTTGAGTTTTCGATCGATGGCGACGTGCGCGTCGATAGCGGCGTGCGTCAGGGCGATGCCATCACGCCGTTCTACGATCCGATGATCGCGAAGCTGATCGTGCATGGGCGCGACCGTCGCGACGCGCTCGCCCGCATGGCGCGCGCGCTGGCGGAATGCGAGATCGTCGGCTTGTCGACGAACGTCGAGTTCCTGCAGCGCATCGTGAAGAGCGAGCCGTTCGCGTCGGCTGATCTCGATACGGGCCTGATCGAGCGTCATCACGATGCGCTCTTCGCGCCGACGCACGTCTCGCGCAAGAAGGGGCTCGCGCTCGCATGCGCCGCGCTGCTCACGCGCGAGGGCGGCGAGGCGCACGGACATTCGCCGTGGGATGCGCTGTCGCACTGGCGCATGGCGGGCGGCTACAGCCAGGATTTGAACTGGCGCGCGCTCGATACCGACGAAACGCTCAAGGTCGTGTTCACGAAGAACGGCGAGAAGCGCCTGCGTCTCGACGATGCCAGCGCGCGCTTCGACTGGTCGCATAGCGGCGAGACATCGTTCGCGGTGCAACTCGACGATGCGCTGATCAAAGGCCACGTCTTCACCGACGGCGACGTCTTCCACGTCTTCCACGAAGGCGCGGCGTTCCAGTTCGAATGGCAGAACCTGATGGCGCACGCGGGCGATGCCGAGCACGAAGGCCGTCTCACCGCGCCGATGCCCGGCAAGGTGATCGCGGTGCTCGTGGAAACGGGCGCATCCGTGACGAAGGGCACGCCGCTGATGGTGATGGAAGCGATGAAGATGGAGCACACGATCGTGGCTCCGGCGACGGGCAAGATCGGCGAGATTCTGTTCGAGGTCGGCGATCAGGTCGCCGACGGCTCGCAATTGCTCGTGCTGGAAGTCGAGCAGGCCGCTAGCGCTTGACCTTGGCGGGCGCGCCGAGCAGCGTCTCTTCGCTCTCGGCGCGCACGAGAATTTCCACGCGGCGATTCAGTGCGCGCCCTTCACGGGTGTCGTTCGTCGCGATGGGCCGCAGATACGCCATGCCCTTCGTCGTGATGCGTTCGGCGGGCACGCCGCGCGCGATCAACGCCTGCGCGACGGCATCGGCGCGCGCCGCCGACAGTGCGCGGTTATAGGCGAGCGAGCCTTCGTTGTCGGTATGGCCTTCGATCAGCACGGGCCGCATGCTGCGCTTCAACACTTGCGCCGCGCGATCGAGCATCGGCGAATCGCTGCGGCGAAGCGTCGATTCATCGGTATCGAAGAGCGGCGTGTTCGGCAAGCGCATCTCCACGCCTCCCTTGACCGGCAACATCGTGATGCCGTATTGCGCGTTCAACCGGTCTTCCTTCGACCGATTGAGCCCGCTTGAACATCCGGCGAGCAGCGCGAGCGACACACATGCGCCCACCGTTGCGCGCGAAGCCATTGCCTTCATTGCATAGTCCTGCATCGAAATCGAGTCTCGATTATAGGGAGCGCGAAAGGTGCCTTCTGTAAATAACGTTGCCTGACTGCGCGCATCGAGTGGAATGATTCGTGCGTGATTACAATGCTGGCGAGCTTTCATGTTTCGCCGGTCATCGATCTCACGAACAGAGCCTCATCATCCATGCCGATCCAGCCGCGCAACGACCCGACCCCGGACTCATCCGAGCGCACGCGAAAGATGCAGCGCACCGCTTCCGCCGCGCTCTATGCCGTGCTCGTTCTGGTCGCGCTCTATACGGCGCGTACCTTCATTCCGGCGGTCGTCTGGGCGAGCGTGATCGCGATTGCGCTGTGGCCGGCTTTCGGCTGGCTCGAACGCCGGCCCATGTTCAGACGGCATCACAACGTGCTTGCTGTCGGGCTGACCGCGGCCATCGGCCTGCTTTTCGTCGTGCCGTTTTTCATCGTCGCGGCGCAGACGGTGAGCGAAGCGCGCGACATGCTCCACTGGTTCCACGAAGTGCTGCGCACCGGCCTTCCGATGCCCGCGTTCATCGAGCATCTGCCGATGGGTTCGCAACAAGTCGCGCGCTGGTGGCAGGAGAATCTCGCGACGCCGCTCGAAGCATCGCCCGCAGTGAAGAACCTGCATAGCGCGACGGTCGTCGCGATGACGCGGCACTTCGGCGGGCGCGTCGTGCATGGTTTCGTCATCTTCGGCTTCATGCTGATGACGCTCTTCTTCGTGTTTCTCGCGGGTTCGAAGCTCGGCGAGCAACTGCTCGCGGGTTCGCGCCGCGCGTTCGGCCCGGATGGCGCCGCGATCGTTCGCCGGATGGCCGAATCGGTGCGCAGCACGGTCGTGGGGCTCGTGGTCGTCGGCTTGGGGGAGGGCGCGCTGCTCGGCGTCGCCTATGCGGTGACGGGCGTGCCCCATGCGACGCTGCTGGGCATGCTGACGGCCGTCGCGGCGATGCTGCCGTTCTGCGCGCCGATCGTCTTTCTCGGCTCGGCGCTATGGCTGCTCGCGCAAGGCTCGACCATCGCGGCGGCGTGCGTCGCCGTGTTCGGGCTGATCGTGGTGTTCGTGGCGGAGCACTTCGTGCGGCCGGTGCTGATCGGCGGATCGGCGCGGCTGCCGTTTCTGCTCGTGCTGTTCGGCATTCTCGGCGGCGCGGAGACGTTCGGGCTGATCGGCCTTTTCATCGGTCCGGCGCTGATGACGATTCTCGTCGTGCTGTGGACGGATTACGTCGACAACCGCAGTTAGCGCTTCAGCGCCTACTGCGGTGTCGCGAGGCAGCGCGACTGCATCCGTTCACCCGCGTTCCTGGACGCACACCCACGGCGACAGCACCACCGCCCACAATTGCGGATCGCGCGCGGCGACATCGGCGGCGGTCTCGGCCTGCATGCGTTCGACGAGTCCTGCCGAAAGCCATTGCGTGACCTGCTGCTTGTCGTCGTTGGCGATGGCTTCCGCGACGCTTACGAGATCGAGATCGCCCTTCACCCAGATGAGCTTGCCTTGCGCGAAAAAGCGCTCCAGCTCGGACCAGCCGATCTGGGCGGTTTCGGCGAGAAGCTTGACGTAGAGCGGGCTGGGCGTGGGAGCGTCGGACATGGAAAGAGTGCGGAGAAAAACGAAAGGCGTCCGACACTATAGCGCAGTGCCGGACGCCCTCGTTTCAAACGACTGCTGCGAGAAACTTTACAGATCGAAGAAAACCGTCTCGTTCGGGCCGCGCAGATGGATGTCGAAGCGATAGATCGTGCCCGACGAACCCGGCTTGGCCGACGCGCCCGCTTCGCGCTTCGCGACAAGCGTATGACGGCGCTCCGCCGGCACGCTCTGCAGCACGGTGTCCTTCGCGTTGGCTTCGGTTTCGTCCTCGAAGTAGATGCGCGTGTAGGTGTGCAGCAGCATGCCGCGCATCAGCACGATGACATCGAGGTGCGGCGCGGAATCGTCGGCGGTTGCGCCCGGCTTCACCGTATCGAAGATGAAGCGCAGCTTCGGATCCGTGCCCGTGCCGCAGCGCGCGAAACCGCGAAAGCCAGACTCGCGCGCTTCCTGCGCGCTCTGCACGTAGCGGCCGTTCGCATCGGCCTGGGCGATTTCGATCAGCGCGTCGTTGACGGGCTTGCCTTCCGCGTCGAACACGTTGCCGACGACGGCGATATGCTCGCCCGGCACTTCACGATCCGCCGCCGATGCGGTGAAGAGGCTCTTCAGATCGAAGTTGTACTGCTCGGGAACGAGGCCGTAAGCGAAGTACGGTCCGACGGTCTGCGAAGGGGTCTGTTTCAGCGTGGTCATGTTCGGTTACTCCGTCGGCGTTTGGTCCGGGCCGCGCAGCACGATGTCGAATTCGTAGCCGAGCGCGTAGTTTTCCTGCGTCGTGTCGATCGAAAAGGCCGAAACCAGACGCTTGCGAGCGTGCTCGGGAATGCCTTGGTAGATCGGATCGAGATCGAGCAGCGGATCGCCGGGGAAATACATCTGCGTGACGAGGCGCGAGCCGAAATATTCGCCGAAGAGCGAGAAGTGGATGTGCTGCGGACGCCACGCGTTCGGGTGGTTGCCCCACGGATACGCGCCCGGCTTGATCGTCATGAAGCGATAGCGGCCTTCGTCGTCGGTCAGGCAGCGGCCCGCGCCGAGGAAATTCGGATCGAGCGGCGCATCGTGCTGGTCCGCCTTGTGCACGTAGCGGCCGGCGGCGTTCGCCTGCCACACTTCCACGAGCGTGTTGCGCACCGGACGGCCGCCTTCGTCGAGCACACGGCCCGTCACGATGATCCGCTCGCCGAGCGGTTCGCCGTTTTTCGCGGCGTTACGGGTGAGGTCGTTGTCGAGCACGCCCAAGTCTTCAGCACCGTAGACCGGCACGCGGCGGTTGCGCAGATTTTCCTTCAGCGGAATGAGCGGCAAACCGGGGCTGCGCAGGACCGACGACCGGTAACCCGGCGACAGATACGCGGGATGGGATTCCCAGTCACGCGGTGTGAGGATGGGGGAGGTCATGTCGACTGTCTCCTGTATTTGTGGAAGTTGAATAGGATGTTTCTGACGGCTACTTTATAGAACGACACAAGTTATGGAAAATGATGTTTCGTGCCATCTTGCATAACGGATCGTCATGGATACCGATTTCACCAACACCCGCGTCAAGTTCCGGCATCTCCAGTGTTTTCTGGCCGTCACGCAACTCGGCAGCGTGCAGCGCGCCGCCGATAGTCTGTCGATCACGCAGCCCGCCGTTTCCAAAACGATCGGCGAGCTCGAATCCATTCTAGGCGTGCGGCTGTTCGAGCGTGGGCGGCGCGGCGCGGTGCCTACGCGCGAGGGCCGGCTCTTCGCGCCGCACGCGAGCGCGTGCGTGGCGTCGCTGCGCGAGGGCGTCGACATGCTTCTGCGGGAACGTGGCGACGTGCCGGGATCCATTTCGATAGGCGTTCTGCCGACGGTCGCGCCGGTGCTGCTTTCGCCCGCGCTGACATCGTTCCGGCAGCAGTGGCCGGCGGTGTCGCTGTCCGTCTGGACCGATTCCAACGCGCTCTTGCTGGAAAAGCTGAAGGCGGGCGACGTCGATCTCGTCGTCGGACGCTTGTCCGAGCCGGAAGCGATGCACGGGCTGTCCTTCGAGCAGATTTATCGCGAGCCGCTCGCGGTGGTCGTGCGCCGCGAGCATCCGCTGACGCTCGAAACGCCGCTCACGCCCGCGCTGCTCGCGCGCTTCGTGATCGTCGTGCCGCCTTTCGGCACGCTGATCCGTCAATCGGCGGAAAGCGTGCTGACCGCGTTCGGCGCGCACGCGCTGACGGCGCTCGTCGAAACGTTGTCGGTGTCGCTTGGGCGCGCGCTCGCGATGAACAACGACGCCGTGTGGTTCGTGCCGGCCGGCGCGGTCGAGCAGGACATCGGCCTCGGACTGCTCGCCGCGCTGCCGATGCCCTTCGCGGGCACCGACGAGCCCATCGGCCTGATCCGCCGCAACGACGCCGCGCGCACGCCGGTGGAAGAGGCGCTCGTCGACGCACTGCGCGACGCCGGCCGCTCGCGCGCCGGGAGCAAATGACCGCCGACGCCGGGCGGCGCGCAAGTTGCTGAAGCAGCATTTACCGCGCAGATTTGGCGCGAAAGAAATACTATGACAAAAAGCTGCAGATAAGCGGTGACGGCAACCATCGGCCTTGGCGGCAGTCACTACCGATGTTGCCGGCAGCCTTTGTCCTGCACCTCCCGCCGCACAAACGCGCCGCACTCGAACAAGTTCGCAAGATGAAGACTGTACTGCTCGTCGACGACGACCCCGCCACCATCGAAGCCTGGACCCTCTCTATGCAAGGCGAGGATTGCAATGTCTTATGCGCGTTCGACGGCAACAAGGCGTTGTCGATACTCGGCGAACAGAGCGTGGACATCGTCGTATCGGACTGGATGATGCCGGGCTTGGGCGGCGCGCTGCTCTGCCAGACGATGAAGAACGACGCGTCGCTCGCGCACATTCCTTTCCTGATGATTTCGGGGCATCCGAACCCGCCGGCGTTCGTCAGCTACGACGGCTATTTGCGCAAGCCCGTCGACGTGGGGACGCTGATCGCCGCGGTGAACCGCTTGTGCGCCGCAAAGAAACGTCCGCCGTATTGAGCGCCGTCTAGCGCAACACGGCGAGCGCATCGTCCATTTGCGACTGCGCGAGGCGGTTCAACTCCTGCGGAATCTGGCAGTCGAGCGGCAGGCAGGGCGTGACGATCACGCGGATATGCCCGCCGCGATCCGGCCACCCTTTCGCCGGCCAGACCTTGCCCGCGTCGTGGACGACAGGCACGACCGGCACCTTCGTCGCGCACGCGAGACGCACGCCGCCCGACGCCAGTTTGAGCGGCGCATCGTGCGCGACGCGCGTGCCTTCCGGAAAGATCACGACGGAATCGCCCTTTTTCAGCCGCGCGGCGCATTCGCGCGTCACGGCCGTATGCGCCTGACGGATCGAGCCGCGGTCGAGGCTCACCATGTCGAGCCCGCGCAGCACCCAGCCGAAAAACGGAATGTTCATGAGTTCGTGCTTGAACACGAAGCTGATGCGTCGCGGAAAGAGCGCCATGAACGAAAGCGTTTCCCACGTCGATTCGTGACGCGACAGGATGATGCACGGCCCGTCGGGCAGATGCTCCAGACCTTCGATCGAGCACGTCACGCCGGTGATGACGCGCATCATCACGACCATCGCGCGGCACCAGAGCTTCGCGAGCCGGTAACGTCCGTTGCGGCCGACGAACGGAAAGAGCGGCAGGATCAGAATCGACCAGACGATGCCGCTGCCCAGCAGATAGGTTGCAAAAAGCCACTTGACGAGGGTGCGTCGCATCGGGATTCGTGAATGACAGTGGGATGAACGGCGGGAATCCGCAAGCATAGCGTATCGGGTGAAACGCCTTGGATCGGCGTTTCGCGTCATGCGGCGTCATCGAAGCGATGCAACAATGGACCCCGACGAAACACACAGCAAGGAAACAGCGCAATGGAAAATCAGACGCCGGTGCAGTTCGACGAAGGCATGCTCGACGTGGGCGACGGTCATTCGATCTACTGGCGCGCGCAGGGCCCGCGCGACGCGCCGGTGATGCTCGTCGTGCACGGCGGCCCCGGCGGCGCGATGAACGTCAAATGGGCCGAGGTGCTGGAGCAGGACAAATGGCGCGTCGTGTTCTTCGATCAGCGCGGCTGCGGCAAGTCCACGCCGTTCGGCAAGCTGGAAGCGAACGGCATCGATGCGCTCGTCGGCGATATGGAAAAGCTGCGCGTCGCGTTACAGATCGAGCAATGGGCGATTTTCGGCGGCTCGTGGGGCACGACGCTCGGGCTCGCGTATGGCGTCGCGCATCCCGAGCGCTGCACGGGCTTTCTGCTGCGCGGCATCTTTCTCGCGCGGCGCGAGGACATCGACTGGTTTCTATGGGACGTGCGGCGCGTGTTTCCGGAAGCGCATCGCGCGTTCCTCGATGCCATCGAGGCGGCGTGCGGCCAGCGTCCCGCGAACGGGCAGGACATTTTGCGGATGACCGAAGCGCCGCTCGCGCGCTTCGACGAAGCCGGCACGCGGCTCGCGCGCGCGTGGACGCAGTACGAGACGACGCTTTCCGTCGTCAACAAGCCCGAGAAGGAACCGGCCGAGGAAGAGAAACGTCCGAGCGCGGAAGCGAACGCGGCGGCGATCTCGATGGCGTTGCTCGAACGGCACTACATGGCGAACGAGCTGCCGCCGATCCCGCTCTTGCCGCTCATCGCGCGGATTGCGCATCTGCCTTGCCGGATCGTGCATGGCCGCTTCGACATGGTGTGTCCGGCCGATCAGGCGCTCGACCTCGCGGCTCACTGGCCGGGCGCGGAACTGACCGTCGTGAATGCGGCGGGACACTGGACTTTCGAGCCCGGCAATGTCGCGGCGCTGCGCGCGGGCGCGGCGGCGCTCGCCGATGCGATCGCGCGGACGAAGCGCGCGACCGCCTGAGACGCTGAAGAGTCAGAGAATCGCGGGCGCCGCTTCGCTCAGGCGACGCCAGTCGAGATCGACGCCGATCACGACCGGTTTGGCGTTGCGCTGCGTCGCGATCGTCAGCGTCACACATAGCGACGTGCCCGTCACCGAGAGATACGGCGTGCTCGCGACGACCTGCTGCGGCTTCGCGTGCGCATCGACGAAATACGGACGATTGTCCCAGCGGCCCGTCGACGGATCGGCGATCGGCGCGAACCGCGCGGTCGGCGATCTCGCGGCCGCGCCCGCCAGGCCGGGCATGAACTCGCGGCCGCCCTGATCGAGGAAAAAGCAACTCAGCGTGCACGGCTGCGCGAGCAGGTCGGCGCAAGAGGCTTCGGCCGTCGCGCCCGACGCGAAACGCCGCGCCGCCTGCGTGAGTCCCGCGCGATAGGGCAGCAGAAGCAGATCGCCCGCGAGGCGCTCGGTGCGGCGCATCTGCGCGAGCGTGTCGAACACGTCTTCGAAAAGCGGCGTGACCGCGCCGCGCTCGGCGAGCCGCACCGACGGCATGCCGAGCAGATAGCCCTGGACGAAATCGACGTTCGAGCGCGCCGCCAGCATCAGATCCTTGTGCGTCTCGATGCCTTCGGCGACCACGAACATGCCCGACTCGTGCAGCAGATCGACGAGCTTCGGCAGCAACGCGTCGCGCATGTGAGCGCTTTTCGCCCGCACGAGACTGCGATCGAGCTTGACGATGTCCGGCCGCAGCGTCAGCAGCCGGTCGATGTTGGAATGCCCCGCACCGAAATCGTCGACCGCGACGAGAAAGCCTTGCGCGCGAAAGGAACGCGTCGCGCGCGCGATTTCCGCGACGTCCGTGCCGCCGGATTCGAGCACTTCGATCACCAGTTGCTCGGGCGCGAGACCGGATGCCCGCGTGGCCGCCGCGAGCCGCGCGGCATAGCCGGGATCGGTGAAGGTCGCCGGATTGATGTTGACGAAGAGCCAGTGCGCGGCGGGCAGCATCGGCGCCGCGTTGCGCAGATGCGTGAGATGGCTCATGCGGTCGAGCTCGGTCAGCTTGCCCGCGACGATCGCGCGCGCGAAGAGATCGAACGGTCCGACTAGCGCGCGGTCTTCGGCTTCGCCGCGCAACAGCGCCTCGTAGCCCACCTCGCGCTGGTGCGGCAGGCTGTAGATCGGTTGCAGATGCGTGCGCAGCGTGATGCCGTCGACGATCTCCGTATGTCCGGTCAGCACGTTCAGGGACGCTGTCGCGGCGGCCGCACGGCGGTGCCCGGAGACGGCATGCGGGAAGCGAGCGCCGGCGGACGAACGCACAAAGGAGCAGTCAGGTCGATGAACGGCACGGCAGTCACGCGTTTCGGTGGGGATGAGCGCAATATCGGCTGGTCGCGTGCAAACTTGAGCGCGATCCGTCCATGCGTCGAGCGGGCTTTGTCGTCTCCGGTTTGCCGCCGACGCCCGCGCGACCTATCTTTGTTGGTGCGATGCTACGATCCGCGTGCAACTTAAGCCGGGCCGTGCCCGTCGAAAGTCGCAACGAACCCCTTGAGAGAGATAGATGGCGCAACAGAAAACCAATCCCAAACTCGAGCAGGCGCTGACGCGCGGCGATCTCGCGATCCGCCAGGCCAACTCGGGCCGCGCCACCGCGGTGCTGCGCGCGCTCGGCAAGATGATCGTCGAGGCGTCGGCGACGATCGGCGTCGAGGCGCACGTCGTCATCCACGACGGCGACAAGATCTACGATCCGGCCGACGGCGTCTGGCCGCAGCAATTGCTCGTGTCGCTCGACGGTCCGGTCGAGGATAACGATCCGGACGAAATCCGCACCATCACGCTGCTCGCCGACACGCCCGCGACGATTTTCCGCTGCGAGTGGCAACGCGCCGACGGCAATATCGGGCGGCAGGAAGGCCGTCCGCTCGCGATGGTCGCGTTCATTACCGACGTGGATATCCCCTGGCTAGACGAAGAGGACTGATTTTTTAATTCGCTTCAGCGCGTTTCATACTGCGACACGATTATGTCGTGATAGAGCGGGCGTCCTTCCGGAAGGACGCCCGCTTTTTTTCGTCCTCCTCGACCGCCTTTCGGCAATCCCAAACTTTGCATATTTTTGGTTTCGCAGAATCTGCGAAGAAAAATGTAAGCAAACGTTACCGAACCCCTTTTATTAAATGTTTTCCAGCGTTTACGCGATGCTCCGCGACTGTTCGCCGAACGCTATTCTCCTGAATGCCTCTCGCGTTGGCCGGTGGCTGCTTACCCTCGTTCTTTCACCCTCATCGGGCGCGCATATACCTTCCTGGCATATGCATATTTCGGTTTGCGGCTGCGGCCGACGATTGGCTTTTTCGCCGATTAGAAGCTTTCTTCCACTGAATTAGCCCAAAAGTTGCTGAGAAACAGCGGCAAGCGCGCACCCCCTTTTTCGACTTCGTGAGAGGCTCGACCCGCCCGTGTAAGGAACCCTCCAATAAACGTCCTCAACACGCGGCACCTTTCCAATCGCCAAGAAAAAATGGGGTTTACAAATGGAACGTCTGAACCTTGCCAACAATGCCGCCGCTAACCAGACCGAATCGGCGGTACGCCCGACTCTCACGGTCGTCCCCGCGCTTCAGAAAACGGAGCGCATGCCGTTTACTATCCGTATCGTCGAAGACGATGGCGGACTGCAGAAAGCCGTGAGCATCAGACGTTCGGCCTACGGGCGGCATCTGCCCGAATTCGCCGAAAAGATGACGATCGAGCCGTCGGACCGCGATCGCGGCACGGCGGTGCTTCTCGCGGAATCGAAACTCGACGGCGCACCGCTCGGGACGATGCGTATTCAGACCAATGCGTACGGCCCGCTCGCCGTCGAGCAGTCGGTGCGTCTGCCGGATCATCTGGCGACGAGCCGCCTCGCGGAAGCGACGCGTCTCGGCGTCGCGGGCGGCATGGTGGGGCGGGTGGTGAAAGTGGCGCTGTGCAAGGCGCTCTGGATGTTCTGCGAACTGCACGGGATCGACTACATGGTGATCACGGCGCGCACGCCGCTGGATCGGGAGTATGAGGCGATGCTCTTCAAGGATGTTTTCGGCGTCAACGAATTCCTGCCGATGTCGCATGTCGGCGGGCTGCCGCATCGCGTGCTCGCGAAGGACGTCGCAGCGGCGCGCCAGCGCTGGGAAGAAGCCCGTCATCCGCTCTTCAATTACATGGTGAACACGCATCACCCGGACATCGATTTGCATTCTGTAGATTTATCTTTTGACTGGGAACCGGTACGATGCCCAGACGCTCCGTTGATGGCTTACGGCAGGTAAAAGAAACGGACGATCGTATTTAGGACGGTAATAGCGAATAACCGGACCAGGAGCGGTCCGGTTGGCCAAAAGCGGCGGCGCGCGGGGCTTCGGCCTCCGCCGCTGTCTGCGCCGGCGCATTTCGCGCTGGGCGCAAACGGGGGTTTTTCCAAGAATGGCGTCGGTTATTCCAGCTTCCTTATCGAGATTCAGACGCACGGGCTCGTGGATCGACGACGCGCTGTACGCGGTCGCCGTTTACGCCGTGCCTTTTCTGATTTTGCTCGGTACGATCGCCACGCTCTATTTCCTTCCGCGTCAATACGAAACGCGCGGCGCGGTTCCGCTCCAACTGCGCGTCGTCGCCGATAAAGCCGCGATCATGAATCCCGGCGACGCGCTCGTGGCGCTTCGAGGCGTCACGCCGGTATCGCGCTACAGCACGCGTCTTTCGGAAAAGCCGGTCTGGTTCAGTTTCACCACGCCAAGCATGAGCGCGCATTCATCGACGGTCGTCGAATTGCCGTCGCGTCACGCGCAAACGCTTGCCTGCTGGAACGCGGACACGCTTGCGCCGCTCGGCGACGCGAGCCGCGAATCCGTCAGCGGCCAGATGCGCGCGGTTAAAGCCGGTTTCTCGATTCACGTCGGGCGATTGAAAGAACCGGAAAACATTCTCTGCAGGGGCACATTTTCCGGACCCGCGCAAATCAACGCATTTACATGGGAATGGCAAGGCCTCCGTAATTCGGCGCTCGATTTTCAGGAAAGCTCCGGATTGATCGCCGGCGGTTTGCTGACGCTCGCGGTATTCGTCTTCGTGACGGCGCTCATCAATCACGAATGGACCTATGTGATTTTCGCGGTATGGCTCGTCGGCAATCTGCGCCTCTGCGCAAATGCGATGGGCTGGGACATGCAATGGCTCGGCCGCGTATTGCCGACCGAATACATTCAGCCATTGCGGCAAATCACCTTCGCGGCCTATTACCTGTTGACGGCCGCGCTCTTTCAACAGCTTTTCCGGCGGGAGTTGCGCGTGGTCGGTTATCGCTGGCTGCTGCGCGTCATTCAGTACGTCGGCATTGTGCTGCTCGCCGCCGCGATCGCGTTGCCGTATGAGCTTTTCATTCCGACGCTCTGGGTCATCGCGGGTTTCGGCATATGCGTGCTGTTGTTCTTCCTCGCGCGGCTCGTGTGGATGGCGCGTTCGCGCACCGTGCTGTGGTATGTCGCGTCGCTCGCGATCGTGCTTTTCTCCACGTTCTCCGAAGTGCTCGGCGCGGCCTTCGGGCTGAAGGTGCTCGTCGGCGGCGTCAATACGGTGATGGCCGCGCTGTCGTCGAGCATGATGGCGGCGTTCGCGATCGCCGAGCAGATGCGCGCGGAACGCGATTTCCGCCGCCAGGCGCAGATGGAACTGCGCAACACCTACGAAGTCACGCCGATCGGCCTCTTCACGCTCGATTCCGACGGTCACTTCGTGCGCGCCAATCCGGCGTTGCGCGCGATGCTCGATCTGCAAAAGGCCGACTACAAGGTGCGGCACTGGAACGACTACTTCGAAGCCGGCGCGTGGGGCGCGCTGCAGGCGCTCGCGTCGAAGGGCAGCGACGGCGAACTCGAAATGGGCGGCTCGCCCGAACGCGGCACCGCCGAGCGCCGCTATCTGTTGAAGGCAATCCGCTCGAACGGCTGGATCGAAGGCTCGCTGCAGGACACGACCGAACGGTCGAAGGCCGTCGAGCGCCTTCGCTTTCTCGCCGAGCACGATTCGCTGACGGGCTCGCTCAACCGGCGCGGCGTCGAGAAGGCGATTGCCGCGCAAAGCGAAGAGACGCTGCCGTGGGCACTGGCCTATGTCGATCTCGACCGCTTCAAGCTCGTCAATGATCTCTTCGGCCATCGCAGCGGCGACGAAGTGCTGCGCCAGGTCGCGGCCCGCACGCGCGCGCACTTCGCGCGCAGTTATCCGGTCGGACGCATCGGCGGCGACGAATTCGTCTGCGTGATGCACGACACGTCGATCGAAGACGCCATCGCGCAATGCCGCGAACTCATCTCCATTTTGTCGGATGCGCCGTATCAGGTCGGCAATCGCGCGTTTCAGGTGAAGGCGTCGATCGGTCTCGTCGAATGCTCGCAGGGCGTGCGCGTGCAGGACGCGCTCTCACACGCGGATCGCGCGTGCCGGGAAGCGAAAAAGGTCGCGCACACGCATCTCGTCACGTACCGCAAGGGCGCGGCGGCGTTCGAGGAGCGCGCGGAGGAACTGAAGCTCGTCGAGACGCTCGGGCGCAATCGCCTGCCGCCGGGACTTTTCCTCGTGATGCAGCCGATCATGTCGCTCACCAAGCCGACCGAATCGCTCAACTTCGAAGTGCTGCTGCGCATGCGCGCGCCCGATGGCGCAACGCTGCCTGCAGGCAAGGTGATCGTCGCGGCGGAGGAATCGGGCAACATTGCGGCGATCGATCGCTGGGTCATCTCGACGCTGCTGGACTGGATCGAAGCGCATCGGCATCAGCTCGGCAACACGCAGTTCATTTGCGTGAATCTTTCAGGCGGTTCGCTGAACGACGAGCAGTTCATGGAGGATATCTTCGCGCTCTTCGCGCGGCATCAGTCGATCGTGCATTACCTGTGCCTCGAAATCACGGAAAGCGTTGCGCTGCACGATCTGGAGAACACGCAGCGTTTCATCGCGCGCGTGCACGACATGGGCGGCAAGATCGCGCTCGACGACTTCGGCGCCGGCTACACGTCGTTCAAATATCTGAAGGCGCTATCCGCCGATGCGCTCAAGATCGACGGCGAATTCGTGCGCTCGATGTGCGCGCATCCGGCCGATATCGCCATCGTCGAGGCGATCGTCGCGCTGGCGCGCAATCTCGGCATGCGCAGCGTCGCGGAGTGGGTCGAGGACATCGATACCTTGCGCGCGCTGCAGGAGATCGGCGTGGACTATGTGCAGGGTTTCCTCGTCGCGCGGCCGCAGGACAGCTCGGCGATTCTCGCGGCGAGCTCGGCTGCGAGCTTCGTCAAGGATCCGGAAGTCATCGGTTTCGTCGAAAGCCTGTCGGAGCCGGTGCAGGCGACCGTCTTCGACTACGAATGGCACGCGCGCGCCTCGGGCACGCACTGAGCGGCGCGCGTCAAGCCGTCTTCATCTCGTTCAAAATCTTCGCCGCCGCGATGGGAATGCGCGTGTCTTCCCATTGCGCGAGCCATTGAATCTCCTTGCGCGTGAAATAGCCGGGATGGTTGCGCAGCGCGAACTGCAAAGAATCGACGATGTGATCGCGAATGATTTGCGGCGCGTTTTCGTCGTTGACGATCGCGTGAAGGGCTTCCAGGGTGCTCATGTTTTCGATAAGACGAGGTTGATCGGCGATGACGCTCTCCCGAACATAACCGACTAAAAATCCGGAAAAAATTCGGCGCGGATGTTTAAATAAAAGGACTCGAATTAATCCAGCGGGGACAAACACATGAATCGCTCACGGCGCGCACGCTCGCGCCACGAGGCACGCGCCGATGTCTGAGCGGCCCGCGCACAAAGCTTCGATGCACTCCATCGGCTCGAATCAACTGGGCATGCGCCAGTTCAACGAGCGCATCGTCTTGCAGGCAATCCGCCTGCATGGCGCGCTGCCGAAGGCCGAAGTCGCGCGCATGACGCGCCTGTCGATGCAGACGGTTTCGCTGATCGTCGATCATCTGATCGAAGACGGCCTGCTCGCTAAAGAGCCGCGTTCGCGCGTGCGCGGGCGCATCGGGCAACCGTCGGTGCCGATTTCGCTGCGCGCGGACGGCGCGTTTTCCATCGGCGTGAAAGTGGGGCGGCGCAGCCTCGACGTGCTGTCGATGGACTTCGCCGGCAACGTGCGCACGCGCGAGACGCTGGAGTATCCGTATCCGGATCCGCATACGCTGTTTCCCGCGCTGGAAGAGCGGCTCGCGCGCGTCACCGCCGCGCTCGGCGACGACGCGCGCAAGATCGCGGGCATCGGTGTCGCGGCGCCGTTGTGGATCGGCGGCTGGCGCGATTTCTTCGACACGCCGCCCGACGCGCTCGCGGCGTGGGACGACATCGACATCCGCGCGCGCATCGAAGCGATGACCGCGCTGCCGGTCGAATTCGCGAAGGACACGACCGCCGCGTGCGCCGCCGAACTCGTGATGGGCCAGGGGCGCGGGCTGCGCGATTTCCTGTATGTGTTCATCGGGACGTTCATCGGCGGCGGGCTTGTCATCGATGGCCGATTGCACGCGGGACCGGGCGGGAATGCGGGCGCGATCGGATCGCTGCCGCTCGTCGGCGGAGGCAAAGGCAAGCGCGCCGGGCAGTTGCTCAACACGGCGTCGGTGTACGTGCTGGAAAAGGCGCTCGCCGCGGCGGGCGCGCCGGCCGCCGCGGCGCACGATGAGCGCGCGTGGTCGCCGGAGTGGCGCGCGCTGTCGGAAGCGTGGATGCGCGAGACGTGTCCCGCGATCGCGACGGGCATCGCGTCGTCGGCTGCATTGCTCGATCTCGAAGCCGTGGTGATCGACGGTGAAATCGACCGGAATCTGCTGCGCGAAGTCATTGGCCGCACCGATGCGGCGCTCGGCAACTTCGACTGGCAAGGCATGACGCGGCCGCGTCTCGTCGAAGGGCAGATCGGCCCCGACGCCCGCGCGATGGGCGGCGCGATCCTGCCGCTTTACGCGCACTTCGCGCCGAAGCACGAGCTCTTTCTGAAGCCGCTCGACGTCTGAATCATTCGAGCGAAAGGCGCGTCGCGAATGCGAGCAGCGCCGCGGAGAACGTCCAGCGCTGCACCGTCTGCGCTTTCGGATGACGGCGCAGCCAGCCGGAAATACGCACCGCGCCCGCCGCGAGCGTCAGGTCGAACGCGACGCCGACAACGACCAGCACGACGCCCAATTCCACCACTTGCGACCAGACCGGCCCCGTCTCCGGCCGCACGAATTGCGGCAGCAGCACGGAGCAGAACAGCAGCGCCTTCGGATTGAGGATGCTGCTCAGAATGCCTTTCGCGTAGGCAGAGCGCAGCGTGGATGCAGTGTGTCCGGATGCGGCTTCGAGTCCGAAAGCGGGCGAGCGGAAGATCTGGATCGCCACGTACGAGAGATATAGGCCACCCGCGATACGCACGCCGTCGTAAAGCCACGGCGCGCTGCGCAGAAGCGCTGCAACGCCGAGCGCCGACAGCGTGACGTGCGTCGCGCGTGCCGTGGCGAGACCGGCGGCGACCGCGAGTCCGCGGCGGAATCCGCGCGTGCCGCTCGTCTGCAGCACGAGCGCCATGTCCGGTCCGGGCAGCGCGTAGACGACCGCGAGCGCGCCGATGAAAACCCAAAGCAAGTGTGCCGAAACCATGATGCGCTCCTGTTCAGAAGGCTTTATCGTGCCACTTCGGAAAGAGCGATTTATGGTCTTTTGAGGCGATTTTGCGAGTCGGGTTGCAGCTTTCCTCTAAGATCAGAAGAGTTTAAAGGGGATAGCACCATGACCGAAATCGACCGCATCGATCGCGCGATGCTTGCTGCGCTCCAACACGACGGCCGCATGCCCGTCGCGAAACTGGCCGAGCGCGTCGGCCTGAGCGAAACGCCGTGCGCGCGCCGTCTCAGGCGTCTCGAAAGCGAGGGATTCATCGACGGCTATCGCGCCGTGCTGTCGCGCAAGGCGCTGGAACTGGGCGTCGTCGCGTTCGCGCAGGTGCGCTTCAGCGTGCACGACCGCGCGCTCTCGGATCGCTTCGAGCGCGAAATTCAGGGCATTGCCCGCATCGTGTCGTGCCACAACATTTCGGGGACGGCGGATTATCTGCTTCAGATCATCGCGCGCGATCTCGACGAATACGGCATCTTCATGCGCGACGTGCTGCGGACTTTGCCGGGCGTCACCGCCGTGGAATCGATGCTCTCGCTGCGTGAAGTCAAACGCGACAGCGGGCTTCCCCTGCCGTGAAGATTGTCTAGACAAGGAGCGACATCGCTCGAATGGGAAGCCTCGGGATTCCCCTAATACAACGTAAGTTGTATATACAAGAAGATGAAGTGAACTCGACGCGGGTTGTCGTTCGCGTCTGTCCACACTCACTTCTTGATGCGCAGGAGCAATCCGTGACTTCGACTTCCCGTTTTCGCGACACCGAGATCCGCGCGCCGCGCGGCACGCAACTCAGCGCAAAGAGCTGGCTGACCGAAGCGCCGCTGCGCATGTTGATGAACAATCTCGATCCCGAAGTGGCCGAGAATCCGAAGGAACTGGTCGTGTACGGCGGCATCGGCCGGGCGGCGCGCGACTGGGCGTGCTACGACAAGATCGTCGAAACGCTGAAGCGTCTGGAAGCGGACGAGACGCTGCTCGTCCAGTCGGGCAAGCCAGTCGGCGTGTTCAAGACGCACGAAAACGCGCCGCGCGTGCTGATCGCGAATTCGAACCTCGTGCCGCACTGGGCGAACTGGGAGCACTTCAACGAGCTCGACGCGAAAGGTCTCGCGATGTACGGCCAGATGACCGCTGGAAGCTGGATCTATATCGGCAGTCAGGGCATCGTGCAGGGCACGTATGAAACCTTCGTCGAGGCCGGGCGACAGCATTACGGCGGCGATCTCAAAGGCCGCTGGGTGCTTACCGCCGGTCTCGGCGGCATGGGCGGCGCGCAGCCGCTCGCGGCGACGCTCGCGCTCGCGTGTTCGCTGAACATCGAATGTCAGCAGAGCCGCATCGATTTCCGTCTGAAGACGCGTTACGTCGACGAACAGGCGACCGATCTCGACGACGCCCTCGCGCGCATCCGGCGCTACACGTCCGAAGGCCGCGCGATCTCCATCGCACTGTGCGCGAACGCGGCGGACGTGCTGCCCGAACTCGTGCGTCGCGGCGTTCGGCCGGACTTGGTCACCGATCAGACCAGCGCGCACGATCCGCTCAATGGCTATCTGCCGAAAGGCTGGACGTGGGCGCAATATCGCGATCGCGCGCAAAGCGATCCGGCGGCGACCGTGAGGGCCGCGAAGCAATCGATGGCGGAGCACGTCCGCGCGATGCTCGCGTTCCGCGAACAGGGCGTGCCGACCTTCGACTACGGCAACAACATCCGCCAGATGGCCAAGGAAGAGGGCGTCGAGAACGCGTTCGACTTCCCGGGCTTCGTGCCGGCGTATATCCGGCCGCTCTTCTGCCGCGGCGTCGGGCCGTTCCGCTGGGCCGCGCTCTCGGGCAATCCCGAGGACATCTACAAGACCGATGCGAAGGTGAAGGAGATCATCGCCGATGACGCGCATCTGCATCGCTGGCTCGACATGGCGCGTGAGCGGATCAGTTTTCAGGGCTTGCCGGCGCGCATCTGCTGGGTCGGCCTCGGGCTGCGCGCGAAGCTCGGCCTGGCGTTCAACGAGATGGTGCGCAACGGCGAATTGTCGGCGCCGGTCGTGATCGGCCGCGACCATCTCGATTCCGGCTCCGTCGCGAGCCCGAATCGCGAAACCGAAGCGATGCAGGACGGCTCGGACGCCGTGTCCGACTGGCCGCTGCTCAACGCGCTGCTGAACACGGCGAGCGGCGCGACGTGGGTGTCGATCCACCACGGCGGCGGCGTCGGCATGGGCTTTTCGCAGCACGCGGGCGTCGTGATCGTCTGCGACGGGAGTCGTGAAGCCGATGCACGCATCGCGCGCGTGCTGCACAACGATCCGGCGACGGGCGTCATGCGCCATGCCGATGCCGGTTACGACATCGCGATCGAATGCGCGCGCGATCAAGGCCTCGATCTGCCGATGATCGACAAGCGATGAAAAAGCTCTGGCAACACTGCCACGCCGCGACGATGGCCGGCGGCAAGTATTCGGTCATCGACGACGCGGCGATCCTGACCGATGGCGCGCGCATCGAGTGGATCGGACCGCGCGCGGCCGCGCCGGATATCGGCGAATGCGAACGTGTCGAACTCGATGGCGCGTGGGTGACGCCGGGTCTGATCGACTGTCACACGCATCTGGTTTTCGGCGGCGATCGCAGCGGCGAATTCGAGGAGCGGCTCGAAGGCGTGAGCTACGCGGAGATCGCGGCGCGCGGCGGCGGCATCGCGAGTACGGTGCGCGCGACGCGCGAAGCCAGCGAAGACGCGCTGTTCAAAGCGGCGAAAACGCGCGCGCTCGGCCTGCTGCGCGAAGGCGTGACCACGCTCGAAGTGAAGTCAGGCTACGGGCTCGATCTCGCGAACGAGCGGAAGATGCTCGCCGTCGCGCGTCGTCTCGGCGAAGCGCTGCCGCTGACCGTGCGCGCGACCTGCCTCGCCGCGCACGCGTTGCCACCCGAGTACGCGAATCGCGCGGATGACTATATCGCCCATATCTGCGATGAGATGCTGCCAGCGCTCGTCGAAGAAGGCCTGGTCGATGCGGTCGATGCGTTTTGCGAGCACATCGCGTTCTCCACGGAGCAAGTCGAGCGCGTGTTCCGATGCGCGCGCGATCTCGGCGTGCCAGTCAAAGTGCACGCGGAGCAGTTGTCGTCCTTGCATGGATCGTCGCTGGCGGCGCGGTATCGGGCGTTGTCGGCGGATCATCTCGAATACATGACCGAGGACGACGCCATCGCGATGGCGCAATCCGGCACCGTCGCCGTGCTTTTGCCGGGCGCGTTTTACATGTTGCGTGAAACGCAGTTGCCGCCCATCGACGCACTGCGGCGGCATCGTGTGCCGATCGCGCTCGCGAGCGATCTGAATCCGGGAACGTCGCCCGCGCTTTCGCTGCGCATGATGCTCAACATGGCCTGCACGCTCTTTCGCCTGACGCCCGAAGAAGCGCTCGCCGGCGTGACCTTGCATGCGGCAAAGGCGCTCGGCTTGCACGCGACGCACGGATCGCTCGAAGCGGGCAAGACCGCCGATTTCGTCGCCTGGCGCATCGGCAGGCCGGCCGAGCTTTCGTACTGGCTCGGCGGCGCGCTCCCGAACCGCGTCGTGCGGGGCGGTGCGGAGGTCGATATCGAGCGCATCGCCCGATGAAACAAACGCCTCGTCCGAACCGGAACGAGGCGTTTCACCAAGAAAAGAAACGATGAGGCGCGGCGTTACGTGCGCTTGCGGATCATTCCCCAGACGACGAGCAGGATGATTGCGCCGATCACCGAGGCGATCCAACCCGCCGGTTGTCCCGGCTGATACCAGCCGAGCGCCCGGCCGACGTACCCCGCGATCAGCGATCCGGCGATGCCGAGGACGATGGTCATGATCCAGCCCATGCTGTCGTCGCCCGGCTTCAGTGCGCGTGCGATGAGACCGACGACGAGTCCGACGATCAAAGTACCGATAAATGCAAGCATGCGGTCGCTCCTTGACTAAGTTTTACGGCGTTTTGATTGCGTTTGCGGAAGGATTCCGGACGATCCGGTACATCCAAAGTAGCACGGCGCAATGCGTTTGGGTATGACACTGGCCGTTCGGCTAACCCGTGGAGCACGAACGATGCCGCGTCCCGCCCCAAGGTAAAATTCGTCGCATTGCCTCTCTGCATGCGTTGCTACGATATGACCGATTCCGAATTCCCCTCCACCGACGAAGCCATCCACGAAGACCGCCTCTGGCGCGACGACGGCTGGACCGCGCGCGTCATCAAGAACGAGGACGACGACGGCTGGGCCGTCGAGATGATTCAGGCGGGCGAGGCGGAACCCGCGCTCGTCGGCCCGTGGACAATGGGCCGCGACAAGAAAAATCCGAAGCCGCTCGATGCAGGCGCGTTCCGCACGCTCGTCAAGACGGCGTCGGAAGTCTTGCGTCGCCATGAACAGCAACGTCATGCGATGTTGAACAAGAACGTCACCATCGACGTGCGGGGGGAGGACATCACCGTCACGCTGGAGATCGTTCCGGATGAAGACGATCCCTACGCCAATCTCAAAGCCTTCGATGCGTACGGCGCGCAGCTCGCGTTCGTGCGTGTATCGCCGGCGTTCAAGCTCAGCAAGGCGAGCGCCGAACGCTGGGCCGAGAACGATTTCGCCAAGCCGAACTGAATCGGCTGCAGAGCGCGCATGGCGCGGGCACAAATAGAAACGCCGTCGCGCTTTCGTGCGACGGCGTTTGAAGAAATCTTGTGAGTCGAAGCGGCGCTCAGCCCTTTCTGACGACGAATTCGATTCGGCGATTCGCGAAACGTCCGCTGGCAGTATCGTTGTCGGCGATCGGATTGGCGTCGCCGTAGCCTGCTGCCGTGAGCGATTGCGGCGGCACGCCGTTACGCACGAGGAAGCCTCGGACCGCCTGAGCGCGTTCCTTTGACACTTCCAGCTTGGCCGCCGCTCCGCCCTGGGCATCCGAATAACCCGCGATTTCGAGATTCACCATCGAACCCTTGGCTGCGCAGTTCTTGAGCAGCTGCGCCGTCTCGCCGAGCGTGGCGTAGGCGCTTTCCGGCACCTGCGCACTCGAACGCTCGAAATTGACAACCTGAAGGTCGAGCACGCGCGTCAGCTTGTCGCCGGAGCAAGGCGTGTCCGTGGCGAGCAGGCTCTTTAGCGCGCTGCGAAAGGATCGTGTCGCCGTGGCGACCGCGCCGTCCACGTCGAACGCCGCGACCTGGAACATGCCGCCGAGCGAGCTTCTCATCCTATCGACCCAGCCGAGCTTCGCGTTTGCGGCCGCGCCGCTCAGTTCCACCTTCGAGCCGGTGATCTTGGCTTCCGCGCCGGGCACGGCCATGAGCGGGAAGAAGTCGCTCAGACGCGAAAGCCAGGCTGCCGGGCGTGTTTCGGCAACGACGGAAATATCAGCCGTGTAGGCTTTGCCGAAGCGAGCCGTCAATGCGTCGATGAGATGCTTCTTCTCTGCTTCGGTGCCGACCGTCGCCTCGATCGCCGGGACGCCCGCCGAGTTGACGCTGAACAGCAACTGCGCGTCTTTCCATGAAGCCGGCGCGGCTTTCATTGCCGAGGCCGATTGCGGTGCCGCCGCCGTGTTGGCCGACGCATCGATGGATGACACGGCCGGCGTTTCATCGCTGACCGGCGAGACCGATGGCGTCGCGGAGGAAGCCTGCGTCGACGCATCGGCGACCGGCTGCGTGGCTGGCGCGGCGCTCAGATCGACGCTTTCGCCATGCGTGAAGCCACGGTAATAGACGAGCGCGAGGATGACGGCCAACACAGCGAAAAGCAGCCAGATCCACTTGTTCGAACGCTTCTCCGCCGGCTTGCGAACCGGTGCGCGCATCGGCGGCGGCGAGGGGGGCAAGGACGGCGCGGGCTTGGGCGCCGAGGCGCTTTGCGTGACGGCTTTTGCGACGGGTTCGGGCGCAAGCGCCACCGCGACGTCGCCGTCGATGCGCGGTTCGAGGCTCGATGCGACGGTATCGAGGCGCGGCGTGATACAACTGGTGAAGCCTTCGGTGTTGCCAACGCCGATGGCCGTCGCGACCGCGTTCGACATCGACGAATTGATCTCGCCGACCTGATCGCGCAGGAGCTTGGGCACCTGCGGCAGTCCCCACTGTGCAAGCAGGAAGTGGCGTTTCATGACGCCGAACAGCACGGCCGCCACGATGCCGGCGAGCGCCGACGTCGCTTGCGTCGGAACGCCGGTTTCTGCCGAGACGGCGTCGGTCAGGGCATCGACACGCTGGCCCGTCGCGAGCGCGGCAAGCGAGTGCCCGGTGGTTTCGAGCTGCTTGAGCCCGCCGGTGGTGGCGATCAGCTTTGAGAACTGTTCCGCGATGTAGGCGTTGGTCTCCGGCTGCATGATGACGGCGTAGACCGACTGCGAGCCGGGCACGAGCGTCGCCCGGTCCATGAGCGAGGCGACGAGTCCGGGCGCGATGCGCGCCGCGAGTTGCCGGACCATTTGCCCAGGTATGCCGAACTGCTGCGACAACTGCTCCGCGACGTTTTCCGAGATCGCGGCGTTGACCGCCTGGACCAGATTGATGCTCATCGACTGAATTTCCTTTCTACATGAGCGCTTAACGCAAGCGCAGAAGCGCAGCGGATTCTATATGCACAGTTATCCTAAAAAGAATCGTGCAAACTTCTTTACAAAAACGGTGCTTCGATGCGACTTGCCTTACGCTTTTTTTAGCGTGCAAGCGGGCTCATTTGCGAGAAAAATTTGAGAATCCGCTTGCAGGCGATGCCGAGCCACGACGGTTCGGCGGGCGCGGTTTCCGCGCTTTTCACGGAAAGCGCGACGAGCGACAGCATGGAATGAGACTGGATGAGCGTGCGATACGAAGCGTCGAGCGGCGACGTCCACGCGCACGAGCGGCAATCGTGCTTCGCGCACATATTGCAGGGAGGTTGATCGCGGTTCATGGCAGAGTCCTTTACAAGTATCCGCTCATGATCTTCGATACGGGATCGCAAGGCGATCAGAGCCTTCCGATTGAACTCTTGGTTTTATTTTCGGAAATAGGACAAACTAGCTTGATAAATCCGGCACTGTTCGCACCAAAGGAGATGGCGATGCACTATCTGTTGATTTACGAACTTCGGTCTGACTATCTGGAGCGCCGCGCGCAGTTTCGCGATGAACATCTGGCGCTCGCGTGGGCGGCGGTCGAACGGGGCGAAATCGTGCTCGCCGGGGCGCTCGATGCACCCACCGATCGCGCGATGCTGCTGTTTCACAGCGAATCGCCCGCCGCCGCCGAAGATTTCGCGAAGAACGATCCTTACGTGACGAACGGGCTGGTGGAGCGTTGGGAAGTGCGCAAGTGGAACACGGTCGTGGGCGCGAACGCAGCCACGCCCGTGCGATAGCGCGACGCGAAGATCACGCGTCGGCGGTTTCTTCCTCCGGCCGGTCCCGCCGCGAGGAACCGCGCCGCTGCGCCGAGCGATACAGGCTCGTCAACGTATCGTCGATCTGTTGCGAACGCTCGAAGAGCGTCGCGAGCCAGTCGACGAACGCGGATACGCGCGGCGTCGCCTGACGGCTCTTCAGGAACGCCACCGACACCTTGAGCGGCGGCGATTTCCATTGCGGCAGCACTTCGCGCAACTGTCCCGAGCGCAGATAAGGCTGCGCCGCGATCCGCAGCGGCTGAATGAGCCCGAGCCCTTCGACGCCGCACGCGAGGTACGCGTGCTCGTCCGCGACCTGAACGAAACCGCGCATCTTCATCGTGACGGCTTCGCCGTCGACAGCGAAATCGAAATCGGCCGGGCGCCCGCTTTTCTCCGCAAGACAGTTCACCGCGACGTGCTGCGCGAGCTCGTCGAGCGTTTCCGGCGTGCCGTGCTTCTCCAGATACGCGGGACTCGCGCACGTCACCTGTTCGAGCATGCCGAGCCGGCGCGCGATCAATCCGGAATCGGGCAATTCGCCGAGCTGCACGCTGCAATCGACGCCTTCGCCGACGAGATCCACATTGCGATTGCCGATGCCGATCGACAGTTCGATCTGCGGATAGCGCGCGTGGAACTCCGGCAGCGCGGGCACGACGATCGACGTCGCGACGGTATCCGGCATTTCGACGCGCAGCCGTCCGCGCAGGCGCTCTTCGCCCGCGCCGAAACCGGATTCGAGCTCGTCGATATCGGCGAGAATTTGCGCGCAGCGCTCGTAATAAGCGGCGCCGTCGACGGTGAGATTCAGGCGCCGCGTCGTGCGTGCGAGCAATTGCACGCCGACTAGCGCTTCGAGTTGTTGCACGGTCGTCGAAACACTCGCGCGCGGCATGCCGAGCGACTCGGCGGCGCGCGTGAAACTGTTCGTATCGACGACACGCGTAAAGACACGCATGGCATGGACGCGATCGATCACGTTGAGTTTTCCTTTTATGACGATTGAATGGCGATGCGCGAGAAAAAACGACTTCACCGCGGCTGCGAAACCGCGGAAAAAAGGCGCATCGGCGATGGTTGAATCGTACGGACGGGAAGCGTCAACGTGAATACACAAAAATGGCGGATTCTTGCCTGATTCTTTTCGACGGCGAATCCTGCGCGCGTCACAGCATCGGCATTTCGCCGCGCAGGCGGCCCGCGACGCCCGAGAAGTCGCTGCCCGACGGCGCCTGATAAAGCCGCAGGCCCATCTCGGGAAGGATCGAGAGCAGATGATCGAAGACGTCGCCCTGAATGCGCTCGTATTGCGTCCACGCGGTCGTCGCGGTGAAGCAATAAACCTCGACAGGGATGCCGTCCGATTGCGGCTCCATCATTCGCACCATGATCGCCATGTCCTGGCGAATCTCCGGATGGCGCTGCAAAAACGCAAGCCCGTACGCGCGGAACGTGCCGATGTTCGTGAGCCGCCGCCGGTTCGCGGGCTCGTTCGCGAGTTCGCCGAGATTGCGGTTGGTTTGCTCCACCTCGGTCTGCTTCTGTTCCAGATAATCGTGCAGCAGGCGAAAGCGTTTCAGGCGCGCAGTCTCTTCCTCGGTGAGAAAGCGCACGCATTGCGCGTCGATACGCATCGTCCGCTTGATGCGCCGCCCGCCCGATTCGAACATGTGCCGATAGTTGCGATAGCTCTCCGAAAAGAGCTTGTAGGTCGGCACCGTGGTCACGGTGTTGTCCCAGTTCTGCACCTTGACGGTGTGCAGCGCGATGTCCTTCACGAAGCCATCGGCGGCGGCTTGCGGCATTTCGATCCAGTCGCCGATGCGCAGCATGTCGTTCGACGTCAGCTGCGTGCTCGCGACGAGCGACAGCAAGGTGTCCTTGAACACGAGCAGCAGCACGGCCGAGAGCGCGCCGAGACCGGAGAGCATCCAGAGCGGCGAACGGTCGATCAGTATCGACAGGACGAGCACGCCGCATACGAGCGCGAGTCCGAGCTTGCCGATCTGGATGTAGCCTTTGATCGAGCGTGTCTGCGCTTCCTTGCTTTCCGCATAAACGTCCTGCCACGCGGACAGGGCGCTGCCCGCGGCGAAGAACATGCAGATCCACGCGCCGCCGTGCGCGACGCGGCCGATGATCGTCGCCCAGTGACCGATGCGCGGCACTTCGTCGATGCCGAGCGCGACCGTCGCGAACGGCACCGCATACCAGAGCCGGTGATAAGCGCGATGCTTGATGAACGCGCGGTCCCACTTCTGATGCCCCGCGAGCACGAGCAGGCGATGCGCGACATGGAGCACGATGCGGGCCACGACCCATTGCACGAAGAGCGCGATCAGCGCGAGCGCGACGAGACCCGCCACCGTTTGCGCCCACGGATGAATGGCGAGCAGATGCGGCAGCGGATCGGGCAGGAAATCGAAATTCATAGGGATCGTGGAGGACTGAAGACGCGCGATCTTGCATCGCGACGCGCTCCGTATTGTGCATGATCGTGCGCGTTCGAGGCATCGGATGCGGCCGAGTTGCGGGCCGTGGCGCGCCTTATCGAAAACCCGAGTTCGATGAAAATGAATTTTTTTTGGCCGGATTTTCGAGTAAATATACTTTCATCGCGTTCAATCGCCATGAGGGCGCAGCGCATTTCATGTCCCGTTCACTATCGGTCCGTGCGCCGGCGAGCGCCGACGATCTGATCTCCGCGCGCATCGCGGCGGCCATGCCGACGCTCACGCCGATCCATCGGCGCATGGGGGCGTTCGTGCTCGCGAACCTGTTCCGCTCGGCGACGATGCGTATCGACGAGCTGGCGGGCGCGGTGGGCGCGTCGGTGGCGACGGCGAACCGTTTTGCGCGCGCGCTCGGCTTCTCCGGCTATCCCGCGTTTCGCGAGGCGCTCGTGCGCGGCTTCGAGGCGACCATCGCGCCGGTCGAGCGCTTGCGCACCGCGCTCGAATCGCCGGCGAGCGGCGCCGAAGTATTCGATGCATCGCTTGCACAGGCGGCGGCGAATCTGCGTCTCGCGCAAACATCCGTCGATGGCGCGAGGGCCGAAGCGATCGTCGATACGATTCTCGCCGCGCCGCGCGTCTTCGTGATCGGCTACGGCGCGAGCGCGTTTCTCGCCGGCCTGATGGAGCACGGTCTCACGCCGTATTGCGCGAACGTGCAATCGCTCGCGCTGATGGGCGGGCCGTCGCACGCGGCGCGCAGGCTTTTCACGGCTTCGCGCGGCGATGTGCTCGTCGCGATCGCGTTCCCGCGCTATGTCGACGACACCATCACGCTTGCGCGGCTCGCGCGCGATCACGGCTTGCGCGTGGTCGCGTTGACGGACAGCGCCGCGTCGCCGCTCGCGCAGGTCGCCGATCTCGTGCTCGCGATCCGCGCCGAGCGCAGGCTCGCGGCGAATTGCGATACCGCCGTGCTCGCCGTCATCGAAGCGCTGTGCGATGCGGTCGCGCATCGGGCGAAGCGTTCGGTGGAGGCGGCATCGGGATTGACCGAATTCGTGTTGCCGTGGCTCGTCGCCCCGGCGCTCGCCAAAGATGCGCGCGCCGCTCATACGACGCGCCGCACGACCGCGAAACGACACACTCACAGGGAACCGCGCGACTCATGAAGGTCACACCAGTCATTGCGATTCACGGCGGCGCGGGCACGCTCCTGCGCAGCGCGATGAACGCCGAAACGGAAGGGCGCTATCTCGCCGCGCTCACCGACATTCTCAGCGCGGCTCAGCGCGTGCTCGCCGATGGCGGCAGCGCGCTCGACGCCGTCACCGAAGCCGTGCGTCTGCTCGAAGACTGTCCGCTCTTCAACGCGGGGCACGGCGCGGTGTTCACGGCGGCCGGCACGCACGAACTCGACGCCTCCGTGATGGACGGCGCGACGCTCGAAGCGGGCGCGATCAGTTGCGTGACGCGCGTGAAGAACCCGGTGCTCGCCGCGCGCCGCGTGCTCGACGCGAGCGATCACGTCATGTTTACGGGCGCCGGCGCGGAAGCCTTCGCGCAGTCGCAGGGTCTCGAATTCGTCGATCCGTCGTACTTCTACACGGAAGCGCGCTTTCAGCAATGGCAGAAGGCGCGTAGCACGTCCGGCACCATGCTCGATCACGATGCGATGACGAAATTCGCCTTCGGTAACGGCCCGGACGATCCTATCGATCCCGACAAGAAGTTCGGCACGGTCGGCGCGGTCGCGCTCGATTCGAACGGTCATCTCGCGGCGGCGACGTCGACGGGCGGCATCACGAACAAGCAGGCGGGTCGCGTCGGCGATGCGCCCCTGATCGGCGCGGGCTGCTATGCGAACGACGCGACGTGCGCGGTTTCGACCACGGGCACGGGCGAGATGTTCATCCGCATGCTCGCGGCGTATGACGTGTCGGCGCAGATGGAATATCGCGGCGTGTCGCTGGAAGAAGCATCGAACGATGTCGTGATGAACAAGCTGCCGCGCATCGAAGGACGCGGCGGACTCGTCGCCGTCGATGCGAAAGGCAACGTCGTGCTGCCGTTCAACACGGAAGGCATGTATCGCGGATTCGCGCGCGTGGGCGAAGCGCCCGTCACGGCGATCTATCGATGATGACGCTGCCCGAAGCGTGCGTCATCGACGTACACGGCCTGTCCGTGAATTTCCGCTCGCGCTCGCGCACCATCGAAGCGGTGCGCAACATCTCGTTTAGCGTCGACCGCGGCGAGACGCTTGCGATCGTCGGCGAATCGGGCTCGGGCAAGTCGGTCACGTCGCTCGCGCTCATGCGTCTCGTCGAGCATGGCGGCGGACAGATCGTGTCGGGCAGCATCGCGTTTCGCCGGCGCAACGGGCAAGTGCTCGATCTCGCGAAAGCATCGTCGGCGACGATGCGCGGCGTACGCGGCGCGGACATCGCGATGATCTTCCAGGAGCCGATGACATCGCTCAATCCCGTGTTCACGGTCGGCGACCAGATCGCGGAAGCGATCGCGTTGCATCAAGGCAAGAGCCGTTCCGATGCGCGCGCCGAGGCATTGCGTCTGCTCGATCTCGTGCGGATTCCCGAGGCGAGGCGCGTGTTCGCGCGCTATCCGCATCAGTTGTCGGGCGGCATGCGCCAGCGCGTGATGATCGCGATGGCGCTCTCGTGCAAGCCCGCGCTCTTGATCGCCGACGAGCCGACGACCGCGCTCGACGTGACGATCCAGGCGCAGATCCTGCAACTCGTGCGCGGCTTGCAGGACGAGATGAACATGGGCGTGATCTTCATCACGCACGACATGGGCGTGGTCGCGGAAGTGGCCGATCGCGTGCTCGTCATGTATCGCGGCGAGAAGGTGGAAGAGGCGCCATCGGACGCGCTGTTTCATGCGCCGAAGCATCCGTACACGAAAGCGCTGCTCGCCGCCGTGCCGACGCTCGGCGCGATGCGCGGCACCGATCGTCCCGCGAAATTCCCGATCCTCGAAGTCGAGTCCGCCGACATCGCGCCCGACGATGCGAGCGCGTTGCGTCCGTCGGAAGCGGTCGAGAAGGAGAAGCAGCCCGCCGTCGATGAAGCCATTGAACCGATACTGCGCGTGCGCGATCTCGTCACGCGCTTTCCGGTGAAGAGCGGCCTCTTTGGCCGAACGACGGCGGCGGTGCACGCGGTCGAACGCGTGAGCTTCGACTTGCGGCCTGGCGAAACGCTTGCGCTCGTCGGCGAATCGGGTTGCGGCAAATCGACGACGGGACGTTCGCTGCTCAGGCTCGTCGAGAGCCAGAGCGGTTCCATCGAATTCGATGGACGCGATATCAGCAAGCTCGAAGGTCACGCGTTGCAGGCGCTCAGGCGCAATATCCAGTTCATTTTTCAGGACCCGTTCGCGTCGCTCAATCCGCGTCTGACCGTGGGCTTTTCGGTGATGGAACCGCTGCTCGTGCATGGCGTCGCGAGCGGAAGACAAGCACAGGCGCGGGTCGACTGGCTGCTCGACAAAGTGGGCTTGCCGCCAGAAGCCGCGCAACGTTATCCGCATGAATTCTCGGGCGGTCAGAGGCAGCGCATCGCGATTGCGCGCGCGCTCGCGTTGAACCCGAAAGTCGTGATCGCCGATGAATCCGTGTCCGCGCTCGATGTCTCCGTGCGCGCGCAGATCGTCAATCTGATGCTGGATTTGCAGCGCGAACTGGGCGTCGCGTATCTCTTCATTTCGCACGACATGGCGGTCGTGGAGCGCGTGAGTCATCGCGTGGCGGTGATGTATCTCGGGCAGATCGTCGAGATCGGGCCGCGCGCGGCGGTGTTCGAAGCGCCGCGTCATCCGTACACGCGCAAGCTGATGAGCGCGGTGCCGGTCGCCGATCCGTCGCGTCGGCACGCGAAGCGCATGCTCGCCGCCGACGAGATTCCAAGCCCGATCCGCAAGCTCGGCGATGAGCCGATCGTCGCAAAACTGGTTGCTGTCGGACCTGATCACTTTGTCGCCGAGCATCACGTTGGCGGCGCTTACTAAAAGCAATTCGAAGAGCACCTCGAAAAGCACTTCAACAAGGAGTCCAACGATGCCGTCCTTCAAATTGCGCGCGATGCTCGCAGCAAGCGCGTTCGCCACATTGACCGTTCTCGCGCCGGTCGCTGCGCACGCGCAAAGCACCGCCGTGATGGCCGTCGCCTCGACCTTCACGACGATGGATCCGTACGACGCCAACGACACGCTCTCGCAAGCCGTGGCGAAGTCGTTCTACGAAGGCTTGTTCGGTTTCGACAAGGACATGAAGATTCGCAACGTGCTCGCGACGAGCTACGAGGCGAGCCCCGACGCGAAGGTGTACACGATCCGTCTGCGCAAGGACGTGAAGTTCCAGGACGGCACCGACTTCAACGCCGATGCGGTGAAGGCCGTCTTCGACCGCGTGACGAATCCGGACAACAAGCTGAAGCGCTACAACCTCTTCAACAAGATCGAGAAGACCGAAGTGGTCGATCCGTACACGGTGAAGATCACGCTGAAGATTCCGTTCTCGGCGTTCATCAACGTGCTCGCGCACCCGTCGGCGGTGATGATCTCGCCGACCGCGCTGCAGAAATACGGCAAGGACATCGCGTTTCATCCGGTCGGCACGGGGCCGTTCGAATTCGTCGAATGGAAGCAGACCGACGACCTGAAAGTGAAGAAGTTCGCGGGCTACTGGCGCAAGGGATTGCCGAAGATCGACATGATCGACTGGAAGCCCGTGGTCGATAACAACACGCGCGCCGCGCTCATGCAAACGGGCGAAGCGGACTTCGCGTTCTCGATTCCGTTCGAGCAGGCCGCGACGCTCAAGTCGAGTCCGAAGGTCGATCTGATCGCGGCGCCTTCGATCATTCAGCGCTACGTCAGCATGAATACGCTGCAGAAGCCCTTCGACAATCCGAAGGTGCGCGAGGCGATGAACTACGCGATCAACAAGGAAGCGCTCGTCAAGGTCGCGTTCGCGGGTTATGCCGTGCCGTCCGAAGGCGTCGTGCCGCCGGGCGTCGACTACGCGACGCCGAAGCTCGGACCGTGGAAATACGATCCCGCGAAGGCGCGCGAGCTGTTGAAGGAAGCCGGTTATCCGAACGGCTTCGAAACCGTGTTGTGGTCCGGCTATAACCACACGACCGCGCAGAAGATCATCCAGTTCGTGCAGCAGCAACTCGCGCAAGTGGGCGTGAAGGCATCGGTCGAAGCGCTCGAAGCGGGGCAGCGCGTGCAGCGCATCGAGAGCGCGCCCGATCCGAAGACCGCGCCGGTACGCATGCTCTACATCGGCTGGTCGTCGTCGACGGGCGAAGCGGACTGGGCGATCTCGCCGCTCCTAAGCGGCGGCTCGTTCCCGCCGAAGCTCTTCAACACGGCGTACTACAAGAACGATCAAGTCGATGACGATCTGCAAAAAGCGCTCGCGACGACCGATCGCAACGAGAAAGCGAAGCTCTACGCCGATGCGCAAAAACGCATCTGGGCCGACGCACCGTGGATCTTCCTCGTCACGGAAAAGGTCGTGTATGCGCGCAGCAAGCGTCTGTCGGGCGCATACGTAATGCCGGACGGCTCGTTCAACTTCGACGAAATCGCAATCAAGTGATGGACGACGGCCGGGCTTCATCGCCCGGCCTTATCTGACGAACACGATGCTCAACTTCATCGCCAAACGCCTGTTCGGATTGCTGCCGACACTCTTCATCGTCGCAGTGCTGGTGTTCTTCTTCGTGCACATGCTGCCGGGCGATCCCGCGCGTCTCGCAGCAGGCGCGGAAGCCGACGAAGCCACGGTCGCGCTCGTGCGCGCCGATCTCGGCCTCGACAAGCCGCTGCCGCAACAGCTCGTGAGCTTCTTCGGCAAGGTCGTGCATTTCGATTTCGGCATGTCCACGCGCAGCAAGCGGCCCGTGTCGACGGAAATTGCCGAGCGCTTCATGCCGACCTTGTGGCTCACGCTCGCGAGCATGGTATGGGCCGTGATCTTCGGCATGACCATCGGCATCGTGTCGGCGGTGTGGCGCAATCGCTGGCCCGATCGACTGGGCATGACGCTCGCGGTGTCGGGCATCTCGTTTCCGGCCTTCGCGCTCGGCATGCTGCTGATGGAAATCTTCTCGGTGAAGCTCGGCTGGCTGCCCATCGTCGATGACGGAACGTGGAAAGGCTACGTGCTGCCATCGATCACGCTGGGCGCGGCGGTGGCCGCCGTCATGGCGCGCTTCACGCGCGCGTCGTTCGTCGAAGTGCTCGGCGAGGACTTCGTGCGCACCGCGCGCGCAAAGGGCGTGCATGAGCCGATGGTCATCGTGAAGCACTGCCTGCGCAACGCGATGATTCCCGTCGTCACGATGATGGGCCTGCAATTCGGCTTTCTGCTCGGCGGCTCGATCGTCGTCGAGAAGGTGTTCAACTGGCCGGGCCTTGGCCGCCTGCTCGTCGATGCCGTCGAGATGCGCGACTATCCCGTGATTCAGGCAGAGGTGCTGCTGTTCTCGCTGGAGTTCATCGTGATCAATCTGATCGTGGACGTGCTGTACGCGATCATCAATCCGACCATTCGCTTCAAGTGAGGACGCGATGAGCGTGACAGCCGAAAGCGCGGCAACCGCGCTGCAAGAGATCCGCACGCCGTGGACCGAGTTCTGGCGCAAGTTCAGGCGGCAACACATCGCGATGATCGCGGCCGTGTTCGTGCTGCTGCTGATCGTGATCGCGATCATCGCGCCGTACATCGCGCCGTATGACCCGGAAAACTACTTCGACTACGACGCCCTCAACGCCGGTCCTTCGGCTGCGCACTGGTTCGGCGTCGATGCTCTGGGCCGCGACATTCTGAGCCGCATACTCGTCGGCAGCCGCATATCGTTGACGGCGGGATTGCTCTCGGTCGTGCTCGGCGCGGTGATCGGCACGTTCTTCGGCTTGCTCGCGGGCTACTACGAAGGATGGTGGGACCGCATCGTGATGCGTATCGCGGACGTGCTCTTCGCGTTTCCCGGCATTCTGCTCGCGATCGGCGTCGTCGCGATTCTCGGTAACGGCATGGTGAATGTCGTGTGCGCGGTCGCGATCTTCAGCATTCCCGCGTTCGCGCGGCTCGTGCGCGGCAATACGCTCGCGCTGAAGCATCTCACGTATATCGAGGCGGCCAAGAGCATCGGCGCCTCGGACTGGACGATACTCGCGCGGCACATTCTGCCCGGCACGATTTCATCGGTGGTCGTGTACTTCACGATGCGGATCGGCACGTCGATCATCACGGCCGCGAGCCTGTCGTTTCTCGGACTCGGCGCGCAGCCGCCGACGCCCGAGTGGGGCGCGATGCTCAACGAAGCGCGCGCCGACATGGCGATGGCGCCGCATGTCGCCATCTTCCCGAGTCTCGCGATCTTCTTCACGGTGCTCGCGTTCAATCTGCTCGGCGACGGCCTGCGCGACGCGCTCGATCCGAAGCTCGACCGGCCATGATGCACATCGGCTCGCTCGTCGCGGGGCCGCGCGGCACGATCGCGGATGTCGCGGGCGTGACGGTCGGTCATTGCACGCTTGCGCAAGGCGCGGTGCAGACCGGCGTCACGGTGATTCGTCCGCATGACGGCGACGTGTATCGCGACAAGGTGCCCGCTGCGGCGTGCGTCATCAACGGGTTCGGCAAGAGCGTCGGGCTCGTTCAGGTCGACGAGCTTGGCGTGATCGAAACGCCGATCGCGCTGACCAACACGTTCGGCGTCGGCACGCTCGCCAATGCGCAGATTCGCGCGGCCATTGCTGCGAATCCGCGCATCGGACGCGAAGACCCGAGCGTGAATCCGCTCGTGTTCGAATGCAACGATGGCTATCTCAACGACATGCAGGCGCTCGCGATTCACGAAGCGCACTACACGAGCGCACTCGATGCGTGCAGTGTCGAGTTCGAGCGCGGCGCGGTCGGCGCCGGGCGGGGCATGTCGTGCTTCGAACTGAAGGGCGGCATGGGTTCGGCTTCGCGTGTGGTGCATATCGGCGGCGACGCTTATACGACGGGCGCGCTCGTGCTCGCCAATTTCGGCAAGCTGCAGCAATTGATTGTCGAAGGCGAAGCGCTCGGTCGCAAACTTCAATCGAGCATCGATGAGAAGCCCGAGCAAGGATCGATCATCATGTTGATCGCCACCGATGCGCCGCTCGATGCACGTCAGTTGCGCCGTCTCGCGATGCGCGCCGCCGCCGGTCTCGCACGCACCGGATCGGTCTTCGGACACGGCAGCGGCGACATCTCGCTCGCCTTCACGACCGCGTACACCGTGCCGCACGATGCAGACTTCATCGCGATGCCGCCGCTCATCAACGACGCGCGTCTCGATCCGCTGTTTCAAGCCGCCGCCGATGCCACCGAACAGGCGATCCTCGATGCGCTTTACAGCGCGGAAACGGTCGCCGGGCGCAACGGTCATCGGCGCATCTCACTCAAGGACGCATTGAGAACACGACCATGAAAGTGCTGATCTCGGTGGATATCGAAGGCATCGCGGGCGTGTTTCATCCGGAGCAGACGCGCGCCGGCAACACGGAATACGAACAGGCGCGCCGCTGGATGTCGCGCGAAGCCGATGCGGCCGCGCAAGGTGCATTCGATGGCGGCGCGACGCAAGTCTGGATCAACGATTCACATGGGGGCTTTCGCAATCTGTTGCCCGATCTCATCGATCAACGCGCGCGGCTCGTGCTCGGCAAGCCGCGCACGCTCGGCATGATGGCGGGACTGGAAGCATCGCCGGAAATCGTGTTCATGATTGGCTATCACGCGCGCGCGCAAAGCCGCGGCATTCTCGCGCATACGATCAACAGCGCGGCCTTTGCGCGCGTCATGCTCGACGGCGAGGAAGTGGGCGAGGCCGGACTCTATGGGCGGCTTGCCGAGGAACGCGGCGCACGCGTCGCGCTGCTGACCGGCGACGACGTGTTCGGCGCCGAAACGCTGCCCGCATTCCCAGGCGCGCGCTTTCTCTGCGTGAAGACGGCGCACGGCTATTCGAGCGGTGTCACCGAAACGCCCGCCGCAGCGTGCGAGGCGATCCGGCTCGCCGCGCGCGAAACGATCGAAACGTCTTCCGGACATGCCCGCCGTCCGGCGATCACGGAACACCGCTGCGAGTTGCGCGCGCAAACGAGCGCATTCGCCGATCTCTTCTGCCAATGGCCGACGCTCGAACGCATCGATGCCGTGACGCTCGCTTTCGATGCGCCTTCGATGGAGCATGTCGTGCGGATACTCAATTGCCTTTCGGCAATGTCTTTCATGATACGGTGAGTGGTTGAACCAGGCGCTTCGAGTATCGTTAGAATGGCGTCTTTCGCGAGACCGCTCATGGTTTCGACTTGCTTGCAGACGACGCTCATGCATACCGTGAAGCTTGAACATAACGACGACGAAGTCCTCGATCCCGCCGATCCGCAACTTGTCGTGCGCGGCTCGCTCTTCATCGACGGTCACGATGCCGGTTGCTGGGAAGAGCGGCGCGACGGCACATGGGCGGCGCATGTGCGGCACAAGGGCGGCTGGATCGTCGAGACGAGCCGTGGCGCGCTGATCGAGCGGCTCGCCCGCGGGGCATAACGCAGTTTTCTTCGAACTGATTTAACACATTTCATGTATCTGTCGATCATCGCCGTGGGGCTCGGCGGCGGGCTGGGTTCGTTGCTCAGATGGGTCCTCGGCTTGCGCCTGAATGCGATTTTTCCGAATCTGCCGCTCGGCACCTTTGCGGCGAACGTCATTGCGGGCTACATCATCGGCGTCGCAGTCGCTTTTTTCGCGCGCTTTCCCGATATTTCGGTGGAATGGCGCCTGTTCATCATCACCGGATTGATGGGCGGCCTGTCCACGTTTTCCACGTTCTCGGCCGAAGTGGTCGCGCATCTGCAGCAAGGGCGGCTCGGCTGGGCGCTCGGGGAGATCGCGATTCACGTTGGCGCGTCGCTCGTGATGACCGCGCTCGGCATCGCGACGGTGGCCGTCGCTTCCTGAAGGACCCGATCGGCGGCGCGGCATCGGCATCCGTCTTTTTATCGATTTGAACGTTTGCGCGCGCCGATTCCACTCATTCCCGTAAAGTTTTTTTTCCCGCGTTTTGAACGCTAGACCCTCGCTGCTTCGGCAGCGGTTTTTTCTTTTGACAGTAACGAAGGTGATGAAATGCCAGGCCTGCCGCTCATCGAAGTCAGACCGTATCGTGCGAGCGATCTCGACGGTGTAATCGATCTGTTCCAACGCGCCGTTCGCGAAACGGCATCGGCCGACTATAACGAAGCGCAGATCGCAGCCTGGTCGCAAGCCGATCGCGACGAATGGGAACTCGCGCGCTTGAGCCGCCCGACTTGGGTCGGACTTGTCGACGGCGAACTCGCGGGCTTCGCCGATCTCGAGAAGAACGGTCTCATCGACATGATGTTCGTCGATCCGATACATCAGCGCAAAAGCGTGGCGACGTCGCTGCTCGCGCGCATCGAGGCCGAAGCGGAGGTGCTCGGCCTGACGACGCTGCATACCTATTCGAGCGTCACGGGGCGGCCTTTCTTCGAATATTGCGGTTTCACGATGCTGCTGGCGCGCGCCGTCGTCGTGCGGCAGCAGCGCTTTGTCCAGTTCGTGATGGAGAAAGTGCTGGATCTGTGAAATCTGTATAGACAACACGCGTCGATCTTCCGGGGCGAGCCTAGTGAAATCCCGGATAACCCCTTGTTTCGTCCTTTCTGCGCGATTAGACTTGAGTCTAACTTGTATAGACAGGACGAACCATGATCACGCTTACGCCCGGAAAACTGACGCTGCCGCAACTGCGCCTCATCGCGCGAGGCTCGGACCCGCTTCTGCTCGATCCGGCCAGCTTCGACGCGATCGATGCCAGCGCGCGCGCAGTCGCCGCGATCGCCGCGAAGGGCGATCCGGCTTACGGCATCAATACGGGCTTCGGGCGGCTCGCCAATACGCACATTCCGGCCGATCAGCTGGAACTGCTGCAAAAGAATCTCGTGCTGTCGCATGCGGTGGGCGTGGGCGAGCCGATGTCGCGTCCGGTCGTGCGGCTTTTGATGGCGCTCAAGCTGTCGAGTCTCGGGCGCGGCCATTCGGGCATCCGCCGCGAAGTCATCGACGCGCTCATCACGCTCTTCAACGCCGACGTCCTGCCGATCATCCCGATCAAGGGTTCGGTCGGCGCATCGGGCGACCTCGCGCCGCTCGCGCATATGTCGACGGTGCTGCTCGGCATCGGCGAAGTCACGATTCGCGGTGAGCGCGCCAGTGCGCTCGACGGTCTGGCGGTCGCGGGCCTCAAGCCGCTCACGCTGCAGGCGAAGGAAGGTCTCGCGCTGCTGAACGGCACGCAGGCGTCGGCGGCGCTCGCGCTTTACAACCTTTTCGCGATCGAAGATCTGTTCCGCACCGCGCTCGTCGCGGGCGCGCTGTCCGTCGATGCAGCCGCCGGCTCGGTCGTTCCGTTCGATGCGCGCATCCATGAACTGCGCGGTCATCGCGGGCAGATGGAAGCCGCATCGGCGTATCGCACGCTGCTGAAGGGCTCCGGCATCAATCTGTCGCACGCGGATTGCGACAAGGTGCAGGACCCGTACAGCCTGCGCTGCCAGCCGCAGGTGATGGGCGCGTGCCTCGACCAGATGCGCCACGCGGCGGATGTCCTGCTGATCGAATCGAACGCCGTCTCCGACAACCCGCTGATCTTCCCCGATACGGGCGAAGTGCTCTCGGGCGGCAACTTCCACGCCGAGCCGGTCGCATTCGCCGCCGACAATCTCGCGCTCGCCGCAGCCGAAATCGGCGCGCTCGCGGAACGCCGCATCGCGCTTTTGATCGACGCGACGCTCTCGGGCCTGCCGCCGTTCCTGGTGCGCGATGGCGGCGTCAACTCCGGCTTCATGATCGCGCACGTGACGGCGGCCGCGCTCGCATCGGAGAACAAGACGCTCGCGCATCCGGCGTCGGTCGATTCGCTGCCGACGTCCGCGAATCAGGAAGACCACGTCTCGATGGCGACGTTCGCCGCGCGCAAGCTCGGCGACATCGCCAGCAACACCGCGAACATCCTCGCGATCGAACTGCTCGCGGCGGCGCAAGGCGTCGATCTGCGCGCGCCGCATCAGACGAGCGCGCCGCTCGCCGAAGTGATCAAGACGCTGCGCGCGCACGTGCCGCACTACGACCTCGACCATTACTTCGCGCCCGACATCGCCGCGATCGCGACGCTCGTGCAGCAAGGCGCGATCGCGCGGCACAGCCCGTTCTCGTTCGCGTCGGAACAAGCTGAATGAGCACGCCCGCGTATCAGGAGATCAAGGACTACATTCTCCAGCGCATTCATATCGGCGAGTGGAAGGAGGGCGACCAGGTGCCTTCCGAAAACGAGCTTGCGCGCGAATTCAAGGTCGCGCGCATGACCGTGAACCGCGCGCTGCGCGAACTGACCGCCGAACAGGTGCTGACGCGCGTGCAAGGCGCGGGCACCTTCGTCGCGCAGCCGAAATACGCGTCGACGCTCGTCGAGATTCGCAGCATTTCGGATGAAATCGTCGCGCGCGGTCACACGTATCGCGCGCAGGTGCTGCATTTGGGCGCGTCGATCGTCGATGAAGCGCTCGCCGCCGAAATGCATCTCGCGCTCGGCAGCCCGGTGTTTCATTCGCGCGTGCTGCATTTCGAAAACGACGAGCCGGTACAGATGGAAGAACGTTACGTGAATCCCGCGCTGGCGCCGGAATACGCGCGCCAGGATTTCACGACGATCACGCCGAACCAGTATCTGATGACCGCCGCGCCGCTGCAGCGCGTCGAGTATCGGATCGAGGCATCGGTGCCGTCGGCGGAAATTCGGCTCGCGCTCGCGATGGCCGAGCACGAGCCGTGTCTGCTGCTGCATCGGCGCACGTGGTCGCGCGATGCGGTGGCGTCGGTTGCGAATCTCTGGCATCCCGGCGACCGCTACCAATTCACCGGACACTTCTGAACGTGACGATCATTCGTGCCGATTCGCTGACGCCCACGCCGTGGAAGAACGGCGGCGGCATCACGCGCGAGATCGCGGCGGGGCCGCAGGGCGTGTCGCTCGATGCGTTCGCGTGGCGTCTGTCGCTCGCCGACGTCGCATCCGACGGTGCGTTCTCGAAGTTCGAGGGCGTCGATCGCGTGCTCGTGCTGCTCGACGGCGCGGGCATGCGTCTGACGGAAGCGCACGGCAACGTGCATGTTCTCGATGCGCCGCTCGCAATCGCGCGCTTTGCCGGCGAGACGCCGATTCACGCCACGCTCCTCGCCGGCCCGACGCGCGATTTCAACGTGATGGTGCGCCGCGATCGCGCGCGCGCAACGGTGAACGCCGGGCGCGCGTCATGCTCGCTCGCGTTCGAACACGACGTGACGTTTCTGTTCTGCGTGCAAGGGCGGCTCGACATCAAGTTCGCCGACGACACATGCCATACGCTCGAAGCAGGCGACACCTCGCGCATCGATGGCGCGAGCGCGCTCGAATGCGCGGTTCAGGATGGCGCATCGTGGCTGCATATCGGCATCGACATGATGTAGACGCGCATCGACATAACAACGGAGACAAGCGATGAACGCATTCTTCGCGGAGCACGCGCGCCTCGCCGATGGCTGGCGTCGCGACGTGCTGCTCGAATGGGACGACGCCGGCACGCTCGTGCGCGTCACGCCGGACAGCGCGGCGCCCGCGGGCGTCGAGCGCGCGAAAGGACCGATCCTGCCCGGCATGCCGAACCTGCACTCGCACGCGTTCCAGCGTGCGATGGCGGGCCTCACCGAGTATCGCGCGAGCGTCGCCGATACGTTCTGGAGCTGGCGCGATCTCATGTATCGCTTCGCCGCGCGGATCGGCCCGGAATCGATCGCGGATATCGCGCACTGGCTTTACATCGAGATGCTGAAGGCGGGCTACACGTCGGTGTGCGAGTTTCACTACGTGCATCACGCGCCCGATGGCGCGCCGTACGCGAATCGCGCGGAACTCGCGGAGCGCGTCGTCGATGCGGCGGAGCGCGCGGGCATCGGCATGACGATGCTGCCGGTGCTCTACGAATACAGCGGCTTCGGCAAGAGCGCGCCGCGCGACGATCAGCGGCGCTTTCTCAATACGCCCGATTCGCTGCTCGGGCTCATCGACGCCCTCGCGCGCTCGCGGCCCGAAAACGGCGCGCGGCGTTACGGCGTCGCGCCGCATTCGTTGCGCGCGGTGTCGGGCGAATCGCTCGCGGCGCTCATCGAGGGAATCGATGCGCGTTTTGAGCGCGCGCCGGTGCATATCCATATCGCCGAACAGATGGCCGAAGTGGACGCCTGCGTCGCGGCTACGGGGCATCGTCCGGTGGACTGGCTGCTCGAACATTTCAACGTCGATGAGCGCTGGTGCCTCGTGCACGCGACGCACGTCGATGCCCACGAATGCGCGCGTCTCGCGGCGAGCGGCGCGGTCGCGGGTCTGTGTCTCACGACCGAAGCGAATCTCGGCGACGGCGTGTTCCCGTCGCGCGATTATCTCGACGCGGGCGGGCGCATCGGCGTCGGGTCGGACAGTCATGTCGGCGTCGACTGGCGCTCGGAGCTGCGTCTGCTGGAATACGGGCAGCGCCTTTGCCGCCAGCAACGCAACGTGCTGGCGTCGCCGACGCAAAGCCGTCCGGCCGATCGTCTTTTCGATGCCGCGCTCGATGGCGGCGCGCACGCGACGGGACGCGCTGTCGGTGCGCTCGCGCAAGGCTTGCGCGCCGACTGGCTCGTGCTCGACGACGCGCATCCGGGCATCGGCGGACATGCGAGCGACGCGTGGATGTCGAGCGCGGTGTTTTGCGAGCATGGCGAGACGCCGATCCGCGATGTCTTCGTCTCCGGCCGCAAGGTGATCAACGCGCGCCGTCACGCCGACGAAGACGAAGCGCTCGCGCGTTATCGCGCCGCCTTGCGCGGCTTGCTGGATTGAGGTCTCACATGAACGGCTCTTCGATCTTCACGCTGGAACGCGGCAACGCGCCGCTCCTGATTTCGATTCCGCACCGCGGCACGCAGATTCCCTGCGCCCTCGCCGACGAGATGACGCCCGTCGCCAAGCTCACCGAGGATTGCGATTGGCATCTCGAACGCCTCTATGCGTTTGCGCGCGATCTGGGCGCATCGATCCTGACGCCGCACTACGCGCGCTATGTCGTCGATCTGAACCGCCCGCCCGACGACGCGAATCTCTATCCCGGCCGCGACACGACGGGGCTCTGTCCGGTCGATACCTTCGACAAGGCGCCGCTCTACAAGCCGGGCCACGAGCCGTCGCGCGATCAGATCGATGCGCGCCGCGCGATGTACTGGCAGCCGTATCACGATGCGCTCGCCGGCGAGCTCGATGCGCTGCGGCGGACGCACGGCCGCGTGCTGCTATGGGAAGCGCATTCGATCCGCTCGGTCGTGCCGCGCTTTTTCGATGGCCGCCTGACCGATTTCAACTTCGGCACGGCGGATGGCGCGTCGGCGGCGCCGGGGCTGGCGGAACGGCTTGCGAGCATCGTCGAGCGCGACGGCCGGTACACGACGGTGGCCAACGGGCGCTTCAAGGGCGGCTATATCACCCGGCGTTACGGGCGGCCCGAAGAGGGCGTTCACGCGGTTCAACTGGAGCTTACGCAGGTCAGCTACATGGAAGAAACGCCGCCATTCGCTTACGACGAAGCCAAGGCGAACGCGATCGAACCGCTGTTGCGCGAGCTCGTATCGGCCGCGCTTGCCTATGTGACCGCGGCTTTCTGACTGTCAGCCGGATGACGAATTGCTGGCGTCGGCGTAATGGCCGGATTCGCAGCGATCTCGCGTGCGCCCGGCGGACGTGAAAATTACGCTGGAAAAACAGTAACTTAAGCAGGGTCCGCCACGCGATCCCGCGCACGCCGCGCAACACGGAGCGAAACGCATTGTTGCGGTCCGGACAATTATGTTTCCTTGAAATTGGGGTTTCCCCTAAGTCCGCGGCCTCCTACACTGTCTTCAAGCGAAACGAAATCAGAAAACGCTTAAAAAGCTTCCGATTCGGTTTCGATTTCAAAACAAGACTACTGGAGGTTCATCATGATCAAGGCATTCGTTCCCGCACTCGTCGTCGCTGCTGCTTTGGCTGCCCCGACTTTCGCTTCGGCACAAAGCAATGCGCCGGTGACTCGCGCTCAAGTCCGCGCTGAACTGGTTCAACTGGAAAAGGCTGGCTACAACCCGTCGGAAGACCGCGTGAACTATCCGCAGAATCTGCAGGCCGCTCAAGCACGCGTGAACGCTGAAAATGGCGCGAACGCTTATGGTCCTTCGACCGCTGGCACTTCGCAATCGGGCGTAGCTGCTCCGGCCGCACGCGCCAACGTGTCGATGTCGGATCGCAACTCGGTCTACTTCGGTCACTAATCGAAGGTTGATGCAGCAGGGCAGTAGATGTGGTGAGCAGTAGCGGTTGAAGTAGCAGCAAGCATCAGAAAGTGCAGTACTTGCGAGAATGCAGTAGTAGTGCGTAGTAAAGCAGTACAGCAGCAAGAAGCAAGAAGCAAGAAGCAAGCAGTGAACGCCGGCCGCCATCGAGCGGCCGGCGTTTTTTATTGCGCGTCGTCTTTCTCTTCGATGCGCGGCGACACCGCCCCGCACGCGCGAATCACGAGTCGCACGACTTCTTCCGTCTGTTCATCGAAGGCCTTGCGTGTGAGCGCGCGCTTGCCTTTCAACGCGCGTATCTGCGCATCGAAGTCGGCATAGTGCTGCGTGATCGCCCAGATCATGAACATGAACGTGTCCGGCTCGACCGGCGCGAGCAAGCCGCGCGCGATCCAGCTTTCGATGACGATGACGCGTGTATCGAGCCAGGGCTTCACGCGTTCGTTGAGAATGTCCTGCATGTGATGCGCGCCGTGGATGATCTCGCTCGCCCACACCTTCGAGCCGAGCGGCCTGCGTCGCGACAGGTCCATCTTTGCGCGCACATAGCCGCCGATCGCTTCCACGGGATCGTCGCTGCATTCAAAGGTATCCGCCGCGCGATGCCAGTCCTCGAACAGATCTTCGAGCACGCGCCGATAAAGCGCGAGCTTTGTCGGAAAGTAGTAATGCAGGTTGGCCTTCGGCAAGCCGGCGCGTTCGGCGATCATCGCCGTGCTCGCGCCTTCGAGTCCTTTCTCCGCGAACACTTCCTCGGCGCAAGCGAGAAGCTGCGCTTCGTTGCTCTCGCGGATTTGCGCCTTGCTACGCCGTGAAGGCGGCGCAGTGTCTTCGTTTCCGGCGATGCCGTTCGCCGCGTCGTCGTATCTCATCGTCGAGTTCTTCATCGTCGAATTCTTGGGCCGTGTGCCGCATCGTGCCTGATTCGCGTCATTCGTGCCATTCGCATGTTTGGCGCTGCATCGCGTCGAAAAAGCCATTGCACCCAATAGCTGCCGATGCTGCATCGCAATGGCACGCTTATCGCTTTATTTGCTCGGTGTTTGCCCGCACACGAAAGACGTTGATTTGCTTATTTTAATCGGCTACAACCTGTCCAACTGGACAGGATTGAAGAGCGCTCGATTTATCGAAGAGGCGTGTCGTTCGCATCATTCATCGCATAAGAAAAACGTGCACCGGGCGCGTGCAGCATCGCACCGCAAACGTCCGGCATGCACGAAACGAAGTCACTCACATACGAAGTCCGATCGTAAGGAGCGAGGCGAATGAACGTCGTAACGGATGCAATCAGAGAAGCTGGTCTCGATACGTCCATCAAGGTGAACGGTCAGCGTCTATGGGACAGCCTGATGACGATGGCCAAAATCGGCGCGACACCGAAGGGCGGTGTCTGCCGTCTCGCGCTGACCGATCTCGATCGCGAAGGGCGCGATCTCATCGTGAGCTGGGCGAAGGCAGCGGGCTGCACGGTGAGCGTCGATCAGATGGGCAACGTGTTCATGCGCCGCGCAGGACGCAATCTCGACGCGCTGCCGGTGGTTACTGGCTCGCACGCGGATTCACAGCCTACGGGCGGGCGCTTCGACGGCATCTACGGCGTGCTTGGCGGACTCGAAGTGATCCGCTCGCTCAACGATCGCGGCATCGAAACCGAGCATCCGATCGAAGTCGTCATCTGGACCAACGAGGAAGGCTCGCGCTTCGCACCCGCGATGGTTGCGTCGGGCGTGTTCGCGGGCGTGTTCTCGCTCGATTACGGTCTGTCGCGCAAGGACGTCGATGGCAAGACGATCGGCGAAGAACTCGAGCGCATCGGTTATGCGGGCGATGTGCCGTGCGGCGGCCGCAAGCTGCACGCGGCGTTCGAGCTGCATATCGAGCAAGGGCCGATACTCGAGGCCGAAGACAAGACGATCGGCGTCGTCACCGATGCGCAAGGTCAGCGCTGGTACGAGATCACGCTGACGGGCCAGGAAGCCCACGCAGGCCCGACCCCGATGCCGCGCCGCAAGGATGCGCTCCTCGGCGCATCGCGCGTGGTCGATCTCGTGAACCGCATCGGCCTCGACAACGCGCCGCTCGGGTGCGCGACGGTCGGCATGATGCAAGTGCATCCGAACTCGCGCAACGTGATTCCGGGCCGCGTGTTCTTCACCGTCGATTTCCGTCATCCCGACGATGCCGTGCTCGCGCGCATGGATGCCGCGTTGCGCGAGGGCGTGGCACGCATCGCGGGCGAGATCGGTCTGGAGACCGCGCTCGAACAGATCTTCTACTACGAGCCCGTCAAGTTCGACGCCGCGTGCGTCGCTTCCGTGCGGGCGGCGGCGCAGCGCTTCGGCTATTCGCATCGCGACATGGTGTCGGGCGCGGGCCACGATGCGTGCTATCTCGCGCAGGTCGCGCCGACGTCGATGGTGTTCGTGCCGTGCGTCGATGGCATCAGCCACAACGAGATCGAAGACGCGACGCAGGAATGGATCGAGGCAGGCGCGAACGTGCTGCTGCACGCAATGCTGGAGCGCGCGTCGGAACCGGCTTCATAAGCGACGTTTTCTGTTGTTACGTTCAGCACTGTCCGCGTCGATCGAACGCGGACGGCGGGCACTCGTACGTCCTCACAAGGAACGCGCATGACCATGAAACCGACCGGCGATATCGCGAGCCATCGCCTCACGCAGGAACAGCTCGCATGCGAATTCGCGGATGTCGCGCCGCTCCTCGACGCCACCGCCGCCGCTGCCGCCGCGAGCCGCTGCCACTACTGCTACGACGCGCCGTGCGTCCAGGCATGTCCGACGAGCATCGACATTCCAGGCTTCATCCGCAAGATCGGCAACGGCAATCTGAAGGGCGCGGCCGTCGATATCCTGTCGGCCAATCCGCTCGGCGGAATGTGCGCGCGCGTGTGCCCGACGGAGATTCTTTGCGAGGGTAGTTGCGTACGCAACCATCAGGGCGACGAGCCGGTGAAGATCGGCGCGTTGCAGCGTCATGCGACCGATTGGGCGATGGCCAGAGGCGTCGCGTTATTCGAACGCGCGCCGGAAACGGGGCGCCGCATTGCGATCGTCGGTGCGGGACCGGCGGGACTCGCGTGTGCGTATCGGCTTGCGCTTGCGGGGCATCGCGCGGTGATCTTCGATGCGCGCGAGAAGCCAGGCGGACTCAACGAATACGGCATTGCTGCGTACAAGACCGTCGAGGATTATGCGCAGCGCGAAATCGAATGGCTGTATTCGATCGGCGGCATCGAGATCAACACAGGTCGGTCGCTCGGCCGCGACTTCACGCTCGACGGGTTGCGCAAGCAATACGACGCAGTGTTCATCGCGTTCGGCCTTGCTGGCGTGCGCGAGCTGGCGCTCGAAGGCGAAGCGCTCGAAGGCGTGATGAACGCGGTCGATTTCATCGAGCAAGTGCGCGAGGCAGATGATCTCGCGAGCGTGCCGGTCGGGCGGCGCGTCGTCGTGATCGGCGGCGGCAACACCGCGGTCGATGCGTGCGTTCAAAGCCGCAAACTTGGCGCGACGAACGTGACGATGGCGTATCGACGGGGCGTCGAGAACATGAGCGCGACGTGGGCCGAACGTGAGTTCGCGCAGACGAACGGCGTGAGCATCGTCACGCACGCGAATCCGGTGCGATTGGTCGGCGATAACGGGCAGGTGACGGGCGTCGAGTTCGAACGCGGCGGCGAGCGCTTCGTGATCGAAGCGGACATGGTGCTGAAGGCGATCGGGCAAACGCTTGTTCCCGTCGGAATCGATCGCGAGTTATTGACGCTCGATGGCGGGCGCATCGTCACCGACGAGAACCGTCAGACGACGCTCGCGAAAGTCTGGGCCGGCGGCGATTGCGCGACCCATGAAGGACTCGATCTCACCGTGCAGGCCGTACAGGACGGCAAGCTGGCGGCCGCGTCCATCGACGCGTCGTTCGAACTGACTGCGATCAAAGCCGCCTGAGCCAAAAGGAGAACCACGAACATGGCCGATCTGACTTGCAACATCGCCGGCATCACGTCGCCGAATCCTTTCTGGCTCGCGTCTGCGCCGCCGACCGACAAAGCCTACAACGTCAACCGCGCTTTCGAAGCGGGCTGGGGCGGCGTCGCGTGGAAGACGCTCGGGCTTGATCCGCACGTCGTGAACGTGAGTTCGCGTTACGGCGCGGTGCAATGGAACGGACAAAGAATCGCAGGACTGAATAACATCGAACTGATTACGGACAGACCGCTCGACGTGAACTTGCGCGAGATCGAACAGGTGAAGCGCGACTGGCCCGATCGCGCGCTTATCGTCTCGTTGATGGTTCCGTGCAACGAGAAGGACTGGAAGTGGATTCTCACGCAAGTGGAAGACACGGGCGCAGATGCGGTGGAACTGAACTTCGGTTGTCCGCATGGCATGAGCGAACGCGGCATGGGCGCGGCCGTCGGACAAGTGCCTGAATATGTCGAAATGGTGACGCGCTGGGTGAAGGAAGGCACGAAGCTGCCGTGCCTCGTGAAGCTCACGCCGAACATCAGCGATATTCGCATGGGTTCGCGCGCCGCGTTCAAAGGCGGCGCCGATGGCGTGTCGCTCATCAACACGATCAACTCGATCGTTGCGGTCGATCTCGATCAGATGGCGCCGATGCCGACCGTCGACGGCAAGGGCACGCACGGCGGCTATTGTGGTCCCGCCGTGAAGCCGATCGCGCTGAACATGGTCGCCGAAATCGCGCGCGATCCGCAGACGCCGAATCTGCCTATCTCCGGCATCGGCGGCATTTCATCGTGGCGCGATGCGGCGGAATTCATGGTGCTTGGCGCGGGCAGCGTGCAGGTGTGCACGGCCGCGATGCACTACGGCTTTCGCATCGTGTCCGATCTCGCCGATGGCCTCTCGAACTGGATGGACGAGAAAGGCTACGCAACGCTCGATGACATTCGCGGGCGCGCCGTGCCGAACGTCACGGACTGGAAGCATCTCAATCTCAAGTACGACATCAAGGCGCGCATCGATCAGGACAAGTGCATCCAGTGCGGGCTGTGTCATATCGCTTGCGAGGACACATCGCATCAGGCGATCCTGAAGGAGAAGGACGGCAAGCGTCATTTCGAAGTGGTCGATTCGGAATGCGTCGGCTGCAATCTGTGCATGCACGTTTGTCCTGTCGAGCAGTGCATCACGATGGAACGCGTCGATGCGGGCGAATATGCGAACTGGACCACGCATCCGAACAATCCCGCGCGCATCGATGCGGAAGAACCCGCGAAAGCGGCATGAACATAGACATAACGTAGCGCTCGTCGTCGTTGAATCCCCATGATCAACCGCACACTCAACCGGAGTGCATCCGATGAATCAGACAGCGCATGACGTCGAGACGAGCAGCTTGTATAACGATGACCTCGCACCGACCGGCCCCGCACAGCGCACGTGGAAGTGGTATCACTTCGCGGCGTTGTGGGTCGGCATGGTGATGAACATTGCGTCATACATGCTGGCCGCGGGTCTCACGGACCAGGGCATGTCGCCGTGGCAGGCGGTGTTGACGGTTCTGCTCGGCAACATGATCGTGCTCGTGCCGATGTTGCTGATCGGCCATGCGGGCGCGAAGCACGGCATTCCGTATGCGGTACTCGTGCGCTCGTCGTTCGGCACGCAAGGCGCGAAGTTGCCGGCGCTGCTGCGTGCGATCGTCGCGTGCGGTTGGTACGGCATTCAGACGTGGCTGGGCGGCAGCGCCATCTATACGCTCTTGAATATCCTGACGGGAAACGCATTGCATGGCGCGGCGCTGCCGCTCATCGATATCTCGCTCGGACAACTTGCGTGCTTTCTCGTGTTCTGGGCCTTGCAGCTCTACTTCATCTGGCACGGCACCGATTCGATTCGCTGGCTCGAAAGTTGGTCTGCGCCGATCAAGGTTGTGATGTGCATCGCGCTCGTGTGGTGGGCGACGAGCAAGGCGGGCGGCATCGGTTCCATGCTTTCGGCGCCGTCGCAGTTCGTCGCGGGCGGCAAGAAGGAGGGGCTTTTCTGGGCCACGTTCTGGCCGGGGCTCACGGCGATGGTCGGCTTCTGGGCGACGCTCGCGCTGAACATTCCCGACTTCACGCGCTTCGCGCGCACGCAACGCGATCAGGTGATCGGGCAATCGATTGGCCTGCCTGTGCCGATGGCGCTGCTCTCGGTGATCTCGGTTGTTGTCACGTCGGCGACGGTCGTGATCTACGGGAAGGCGATCTGGGATCCGATCGATCTCACGAGCCGCATGACGGGCATCGGTGTGGGCGTGGCACTGATCATCCTCACGCTCGATACGATGTGCTGCAATCTGGCGGCCAATCTTGTTGGACCGGCTTACGATTTTTCGAGCCTTTGGCCGAAGGGGATTTCGTATCGCGCGGGCGGCATGATTACGGCGACGATAGCCATCGTCATGATGCCTTGGAAGATTCTCGCGACTACGCAGGGTTACATCTTCACGTGGCTCGTGGGCTATTCGGCGCTGCTCGGTCCGGTCGCGGGCATTCTGATGGTCGATTACTTTTTGATTCGCGGCACGCGGCTCGATCAGCGCGAACTCTTCGATGAAGACGGTGAGTATTCGTATAGCGGCGGATGGAATGTGGCGGCGGTGGTGGCGCTTTTGGTCGGCGTGCTGCCGAATCTGCCGGGTTTTTTGCACACTGCGTTTCCGGGTTCCTTTCCTAACGTGCCCGCGTTTTTCAATACGCTCTATACGTATGCGTGGTTCGTTGGTCTCGTGCTGGCTGCCGTTGTGTATGGATCGTGGATGAAGTTGCGCGGTGGCGCGCGGGCCAGGGTTTTGAGTGCTTGAGTTTTTTGCTTTCGCTTTCGCTTTCGCTTTCGCTTTTGCTTTTGCTTTTGCTTTTGCTTCGCCGGATCCCGTTTTCTTTGTGGTCTATGAGCGTTGCCCCTGTGCGGGGCGGCAGTCACTTTCTTTGCTGCTGCAAAGAAAGTAACCAAAGAAAGCAGCTCGTTAAGGCCCGCGGTCACACGCAATTTGGGTAGTCCTCTCGTCGCAGATGGCACTCGCCTAAAGAGTGCCATCGAAGGACTAACCGGGCTTGGATCGCGCACGGTCTGACAAGCTAGTTTTCCAAGGGCGCTGGATCAGCACGAAACAGCTTCGGCACAGCGCTACGCGCTGCCGCCGGGTCTGCAAGGGAAACCAACGTAAGGAACACGCGGCGTGGTCAGAGGGAAGGGTAAGTAGAGAAGCACTCGCGGACCCGATTGGCCGTTCGGCCGCGAAGCGGGCTGGAGCTATTTGGTGCTGAACCGGTTTGGTGTGTGGTGCGATGAGACGGACCGTGCGCGAGCCAAGCCCGATGGGGCCTATGAGGGCACTCTTTAGGCAGCCCACGATGGACGAGAGGACTACCCAAATTGCGTGTGACCGCGGGCGTATCGGGAGCTGCTTTCTTTGCTTACTTTCTTTGCAGCAGCAAAGAAAGTGAGTGCCGCCCCGCACAGGGGCAGTGCTAATAGACCGACACGAACAAAGGATTTCACGAGAGCGGAAGCGAACAAGCAACGCAACGCAACGCAACGCAACGCAACGCAACGACAACCCCCCCCCCGGAGGGACACTTCAATGCCAACATTGATCCGCGGCGGCACCATCATCGACGCTGACCGCACCTACCGCGCCGATGTTCTCTGCGCAGACCCGCAAGCCGGTGGCACGATCCTGGCGATAGGCCTCGACATAGAGGCACCGGCCGATACGCACACCATAGACGCCGGCGGTCAGTACGTCATGCCGGGCGGCATCGATCCGCACACGCACATGGAACTGCCCTTCATGGGCACCACCGCGAGCGACGATTTCTATACCGGCACCGCAGCGGGATTGTCAGGCGGCACGACGAGTATCATCGACTTCGTGATTCCGAGCCCGAAGCAACCACTCATGGATGCGTTCAAAGAATGGCGCGGCTGGGCTGAGAAAGCATCGGCGGACTACGGCTTTCACGTCGCGGTGACGTGGTGGGACGAGTCGGTGCATCGCGACATGGGCCTGCTCGTTCACGAACACGGTGTGTCGAGCTTCAAGCACTTCATGGCCTACAAAAACGCAATCATGGCCGACGACGAAGTGCTCGTGAACAGCTTCACGCGCTCGCTTGAACTCGGCGCGCTGCCGACCGTGCACGCGGAAAACGGCGAGCTCGTCTTTCAGTTGCAGAAGCAACTACTTGCGAAAGGCTTCAGAGGACCGGAGGCGCATCCGTTGTCGCGTCCGCCCGAAGTGGAAGGCGAGGCGGCCAATCGCGCGATCCGCATCGCGCAAGTGCTCGGCGTGCCGCTCTATATCGTGCATGTGTCGGCGAAAGATGCAGTCGATGTCATCGCCAAGGCGCGCAACGAAGGACTGCGCGTGTTCGGTGAAGTGTTGCCGGGCCATCTGGTGATCGATGAATCGGTGTATCGCGATCCCGACTGGACGCGCGCCGCCGCGCACGTGATGAGCCCGCCGTTTCGCACGAGCGAGCACCGCGAAGCATTGTGGCGCGGGCTGCAATCGGGACAGCTTCATACGACGGCGACGGATCATTGCGTGTTCTGCGCATCGCAGAAGGCGATGGGCCGCGAGGACTTCACGAAGATCCCCAACGGTTGCGGCGGCGTGGAAGATCGCATGTCGGTGCTGTGGCATCACGGCGTCAACATGGGACGTCTCACGCCGAACGAATTCGTGCGCGTGACATCGACGAACGCGGCGCAAATCTTCAATCTCTATCCGCGAAAGGGGGCGGTGCAGATAGGCGCGGACGCAGATCTCGTCGTATGGGATCCGAACGCGACCCGCACGATCTCCGTAAAGGCGCATCATCAAAAGGTCGATTTCAACGTCTTCGAAGGCATGCAAGTGCAGGGCGTCGCGACGCACACGCTCACGCGCGGCGCGCTCGCGTGGACCGACGGCGATCTGCGCGCGGAACGCGGCGCGGGACAGTATCTGAAGCGTCCGCCGAACGCGTCGTACTTCGAGGCGGCGCGCGTCGCCAACAAGCTGAAGGAACCGCATCCCGTGAATCGCGCTGAATCGGCTTGATTTGCGCATCGGTCCACGAAGCTCCGCGTTGCATTCGACGCGGAGTTTTGTCACGTTTCGCGGCGTGGTCACGCGCCTGCAAGCATAATCCGGCAGGCTATCGATTTTTTTGCGCCGCCCGATCATGCCGATGAAAATCACAAAGAAGCTACGCCGCCTCGCCGCGCCAGGTTTGCTCTGTCTGCCGCTCGCGTGCGCGGCAAATCCCAACGCGCTGTGGGAAATCGTCCACGACTACTGCGAGCCCGCCGCCGAGGGCGCGCAGGTCCGGCAGAAATGCGCGGACGTGAATCTGGCGGGCGGCTATGCGGTGCTGAAGGATATCGTCGGCGTCGCGCAATATCTGCTGATTCCGACCGCGCGCGTGAGCGGCATCGAAAGTCCCGAACTGCTCGAGCCCCACGCGCCGAATTACTTTCGCGACGCATGGAATGCGCGCGGCTATGTCTTTCGCGCGTTGCGCCGGACGCTGCCGCGCGACGAAATTTCGCTCGCGATCAACTCGGCAAGCGGGCGCACGCAGAATCAATTGCACATTCATATCGACTGTCTCGCGTCGGATGTCGCCCAGACGCTGCGCGAACTGGGACCGGGCATCGGCACGGCGTGGAAGCCGCTGCCGGTGAGATTGCGCGGCCATGTGTACAGCGCGATGCGTATCGATGATGCTGATCTCGCGCATACGGATCCCTTCAAGCTCGTCGCGCCCTATGCCGCAAGCCGCGGCCAGACCATGGGCGAACAGACGCTGCTGCTCGTCGGCGCCGTGCGTGGCGATGGCGTGCATGCGTTCTTTCTTCTCAACGATCACGTTCAGCCAGGCAACTGGGCGTCATCCGAAGAGCTGCAGGATCATACGTGCTCGTTGGCCAATCGGTCTATAGAAAAGCCGTGAGGTTTTCAGAAGAATGAAGTGACGCAAATCGTTCGGAGTTCGGATGAATCGCAATCCGCAAATCAGAACTTTCGCGCCTTGTCACTTCTACTTCTGGGAACCACAATGAATGCACTTCGACATCACGTTTGACCCGTTGAAGGACGCGATCAATCGGCTTCAGCATGGTGTGTCGCTGGAGCTTGCGAGGGAGATTGCGTGGGACGATGTCGCGCCGAAGGTTGATGGTCGTCGCGACTATGGAGAGGTACGCGAAGTCGGTTTCGCGCCTATTCGGGGCCTCATGGTTTGCGTAGCGTTCACGCAGAGAAACGAAACGCGGCGCATCAACAGTTTGCGCCGCGCCAACAGAAGAGAGATAAATCGGTATGCAACAAACGTATAGAGGATTCATCCTTCCTACGCCCGAGGAAGAGGCGGCGATTCAGCGCGGCATCGAACTCGATCCGGATACGTGGAATCTGTCCTACGAAGAGTTTGAGCGACTGGAATCATCCGCCGCTTATCATCGTCGGCAGTCGATGTCTGGCGAGCTTCCGGCCGCATGACCCTCATCCCGCGTCGCGCGTGTTCATCCGATGCGCAAACACACGCGGCGCGATCCCTTCGACACGCGCTTCCGGCAAGACGCGCTTCAACGTTCGCAAGGTGAACGCAAGGTCTTCGCTAGCAGTATCGAATTCGAGCCGCAGTTCGCAGCCTTCACGCTGCGCCTGACTCACGTAGATGCCAAGCGGCGAATGAAACAACGCGCGTATGCGTTCCCGCGACGCTTCGCTATCCGCGAAATGCGCAAGCGCCAGAACCCGCACACGTTGACATGCACCTAACCCATCATCCTGCAATTTTCGACGGCTGACCGCCCACGCAAGCGACATATCCATGGCCGTTGCTCCATCACGTTTCCCTTGTGTAGAAGGATACGGCGGCTCGCGTCAACGTCACGCAAAGACATGTGCGCCGCGTGTAAAAAACGTATCAATCGAAGCCATGAAAGACCGCATCGTCCGGACCGATGGAAGCAGGCGACTTCCATGCCGCATCGCGCATCGAGTGACGCACCTGATGCTCGACGCCGAGCAGCACCGCGAAAATCGCCATGCGAACCGCAATGCCGTTGTCGGTCTGACGGAAGATCGCGAGGCGCGAGTCGTGATTCAGGTCGGTGGCGAGATCGTTCGCACCGGGGCGGCTGTCGCGCGGCAGCGGATGCATGATGAGCGTGTCGCGTCCGCATACATCGTCGACGAGCGCCTGGTTGATCTGGAAATCCGGCGTATAGCCTTCGATGGACTCATCGGCGAAACGCTCTTTCTGAATGCGCGTCGCGTAGACCACGTCGGCGCCCGCGAGTCCCGCGCGCAAGTCGCTCGTTTGTTCGATCACATGATCGCCGCGCGCGATGCGCTCGATGATATGCGCCGGCATCTCCAGCGAACCCGGCGACACGAGCGTAAATTTCAGTCCTTTGTAAAGCGAGAGCAGCTTGGCGAGCGAATGCACGGTGCGGCCGTACTTGAGATCGCCGACCATCGCGATATGCGCGCCATCGACGATCTTGCCGAGACGCGAAAACTCGCGCTGGATCGTATACAGATCGAGCAGCGCCTGACTCGGATGCTCGCCGGGGCCGTCGCCGGCATTGATGACGGGAATGTTCGTCGCGCGCGCGAATTCCGCGACGGAGCCTTGCTCCGGATGCCGCACGACAATCGCGTCGGCGTATCCGCTGATGACGCGGCTCGTGTCGTAGATCGACTCGCCTTTCGCCATCGACGAAAAGGTGAAGCCGGTCGTGTCGCACACGGAGCCGCCGAGGCGCGCGAACGCCGCGCCGAAACTCACGCGCGTGCGCGTGCTGGCCTCGAAGAACAGATTTGCAAGCACCGCGCCTTCGAGCACGCGCGTGATTTTTTTGCGCCGCGCGATGGGCTGCATCATGTCGGCCGTGCGGAACAGCGCTTCAGCCGAGTCGCGCGAAAATTGGTCGATCGAAAGCAATTGCGGCCGGCCTTCGAAGTCGATGGTCAAATGTGCGCTTTGCGTATATGGGCCACCTTCCGGCAAACCGCCGAGAATCTCGCCGACATAGCGCGCGGCGATCTCCGGCATCGCGCGCGACTCCGGCGATTCGTCCGGCAGCAACCATGTGTCCAGCGCACGCCGCGACACGCCGATGCGCGACGCGAACGCGTCGCGCGTCATGTTCAGACGCCGCATCGCATCGCGAAGAATCGTCTGCTGCTGAAGTTCCTGAGTCACCGTCACCGCTCCCGAAATATACGCGGTGCGTATATTAGGTCACTCGCCGATCAGATGCAAGACGAGTTCGCGCTGATGCTGCGCCGTCCGGTGCTCGAACACGTAGATGCCCTGCCAAGTGCCGAGCACCATCCGGCCAGCCTCGATGGGAATCGAAAGCTGCACCGTGGTCAGCGCGGTGCGCAGATGCGCGGGCATGTCGTCGGGGCCTTCGGTGTCGTGCACGTAGCGGCCGGGCGCTTCCGGCGCGACCGACTCGAAATAGCGTTCGAGATCCACGCGCACGTCGGGGTCGGCGTTCTCCTGAATCAGCAACGATGCCGACGTATGCCGGCAAAACAGCGTGAGCAAGCCAGTGCGGATGTCCTGAAGGTCGATCCAGTGATCGACGTCGCGGGTGACTTCGTGCAGGCCGCGCGAGCCTGTCGCGACCGTCAGATGGTGGAGTGCCTGTTTCATGTCGGTCTCGGTGCGAGGAATGGGCGGTGCGCCACATCGTGAGTTTACCGACTTCCCGCGTGGCGTTCGATTCGACGCGATGAACTATGCTGTCTGGACGATGGCTCCACGAAAGGCGCGCACGATGACACGAAACGCGGCTTACGGAACGCTCGCGCTGGCGGCTGTGCTCGCCGCGGCCCCGTACGGGACACACGCCGAAGAAAAGCGCGAGAACCGCGGCAACGATCCGTTTCTGCACGTTTCGAGCGCCATCGCCGATTGCGCCGCTCCGCGCGGCCCGTTCGAAACGCATCAGGAATGGCTCGACGAAGCGCATTACCGCATCGAACGCGGCAATAGCTGCTGGATCGCGGGGCGCTGCCGGCTCGCCAACAGCTACGACTACGACAAGGAAATCGCCGAAAGCGTGACGCGGCGCCTGAATTCGCTCAACGCCTCGCTGCAGTGGCGCGAGAAAACGAGTTTGTGGCTCACGTTGCAGCGCCGCTTCATCTATCTCGACGGCTGCGTGTCGGGCGACTTCGACACGGCGCGCTTCGTGAAAGAGCTCGGCGAAACGGCCGATGTCGAAAAGGTCATCGACCGAACGACGCGCCGGCCGTGATCTCGCAATTGACCTAAGCTAAAAGAGAGACCAAACACCAGGAACCGCCGCGCATATGCGCGTCCGGCTTTCGCCGATGAAAACGAACTTCGCTGACTGGCTGTGCAGACGCGTGCGCCACGCGCTGCTGCTGATGGCGTTCGCCCTCGTGCCGATGAGCGCCGTAGCCGCCGTGGCGGCGCCCGTCGTCGTGATTCCGCTGAAGGGCGCGATCGGGCCGGCGAGCGCGGATTACGTCGTGCGCTCGCTCGCCCGCGCCGCAGACGAGCACGCGCAACTCGTCGTGCTCGAACTCGACACGCCCGGCGGCCTCGATCTCTCGATGCGCTCGATCATTCAGGCGATGCTCGCGTCGCCGGTGCCGGTGGCCGCGTTCATCGCGCCGAGCGGGGCGCGCGCTGCGAGCGCGGGCACGTACATCACGTACGCGAGCCATATCGCCGCGATGGCGCCCGGCACGAATCTGGGCGCGGCGTCGCCGGTGCAGCTTGGCATCGGCGGATCGGAGCGCGAGGGCAAGGCGGCGTCGAACGCAGACGCGCAATCGACCGAAACGCGCAAGCAGATGCAGGACGCCGCCGCCTACATCCGCGGCCTCGCGCAATTGCGCGGACGCAACGTGCAATGGGCCGAGCGCGCGGTGCGCGAGGCGGTCGCGTTATCGGCGACGGAAGCGCTGGAGCAGAAGGTCATCGACGTGACCGCCAACGACGTTCCCGACCTGCTCGCGAAACTCGACGGCCGTCATGTCAAAACCGCGAGCGGCGATCGCGTTCTCGCGACGAAACAGGCGCCGCTCGTCGTGCTGCAACCCGACTGGCGCAGCCGCTTTCTCGCGACGATCACCGACCCGAGCGTCGCGCTCATCCTGATGATGATCGGCATGTACGGCCTCTTCTTCGAGTTCGCGAATCCGGGCATGGTGCTGCCGGGCGTCGCGGGCGCGATCTGCCTGCTTGTCGGATTGTTCGCTTTGCAACTATTGCCGATCAGTTTCGTCGGACTCGGATTGATCGTGCTCGGCATGGGCTTTCTCGTCGCGGAAATGTTTCTGCCGACATTCGGCTCGCTCGGCATCGGCGGAATCATCGCGTTCGCGATCGGCGCGCTCATGCTGATCGATACCGACGTTCCCGGCTTCGGCATTCCGGTCGGGCTCGTTGCCGGGCTCGCGCTCTTCACGGCGCTCTTCGTGTTCACCGTGTCGGGCGTCGCGTTGAAAGCGCGCAAGCGGCCCGTCGTGAGCGGCGGCGAAGCGATGCTCGGCACCATCGGCGTGATGCTGGCGCACGAATCCGGCAGCGGCTGGGCGCGCGTGCAGGGCGAACGCTGGCGCGTGCAGGCGGACGCGCCGCGAGCGTTGCCGCAAGAAGGCGCGCGCGTGCGGGTGATGTCGCGCCACGGTCTCACGCTGACCGTCGAGCCGCTCGAAGGCGAACGCGAGGCGGGCCATTCCTGAACACATCGACAACGAGGCTTGAAAAATGGGGCTTACCTTCGGTTTCAGCGGCATTGTCATTGCGTTCGTCATCTTCATCGTCGCGTCGGCGGTGCGTATTTTTCGCGAGTACGAGCGCGGCGTCGTGTTCATGCTCGGGCGCTTCTGGAAGGTGAAAGGGCCGGGGCTCGTGCTCATCATTCCGGTCGTGCAGCAGGTCGTGCGAATGGACTTGCGCACCGTCGTGTTCGACGTGCCGCCGCAGGACGTCATCACGCGCGACAACGTGTCGGTGAAGGTGAATGCGGTCGTGTACTTTCGCGTCGTCGATCCGGAGAAGGCGGTGATTCAGGTCGCGCGTTTTCTCGAAGCAACGAGCCAGCTCGCACAAACGACGTTGCGCGCGATTCTCGGCAAGCACGAGCTCGACGAGTTGCTGTCCGAGCGCGAGCGCCTCAATACCGACATCCAGCGCGTGCTCGATTCGCAGACGGACGCATGGGGCATCAAGGTATCGAACGTCGAGATCAAGGACGTCGACATCAACGAAACGATGATCCGCGCGATCGCCCGCCAGGCCGAAGCGGAGCGCGAGCGGCGCGCGAAGATCATCCATGCGGAAGGCGAGTTGCAGGCATCGGAGAAGCTGCTGCAAGCTGCGCAGATGCTCGCGCAGCAGCCGCAGGCGATGCAGTTGCGCTATCTGCAAACGCTCACGTCGATCGCCGGCGACAAGAACTCGACGATCGTCTTTCCGGTTCCGGTCGATCTCGTGAGTTCCGTCATCGACCGGCTGACCAAAGGCTCGACGCAAACTTAGACGAGAGCAGGGAAGTCGATCACCGTGTCGTTCACGCGGTTCACGAGGTTCGTGAAATTGATGACGCTCATCGCAAACAGCGTGTCGATGACTTGCGCTTCCGAATAGCCCGCTTCGCGCACTTCGGTAAGACGCGCCGCGTCGATCGTGCCGGTCGTGCCCGCGACATGCCGCACGAAGCGCACGAGCGCATCGCGCTTTGCATTGCCGGTCGCTTCGCCCGCGCGAATTTGCTGCGTTTCCTTCTGCGACAGCCCGACCATCTTGCCGACGAGCGTATGCGCGGCGGCACAGTAATCACAGCCCGCGAGTTCGCTGACGGCGAGCTTGATCGCTTCGACATCGGCCTTGTCGAGGCTGCTCTTCGCGAGAATCGCATCGCCGTTGAGCGCTGCGCCGAGCGCGGCCGGGCTATGCGTGCCGATGGTCGCGTAAGCGTTCGGCACCTTGCCCGCGGCCTTCTTGATGGCGGCGAAAAGATCGGCGGTGACGCCCGTTGCTTCGTTGACGTTGATTTGGGAAAGACGTGACATGGTGTGCTCCTTCGTTCGGTGGTTGGCCATGTGGATGGCATGGGTTGAACTTTAGGCGCGTGCGTCTTTCGCGTGAATGCTCGCGCGGCTCGTAAAACCGCGCGATCGTCTCATCGTGCGAATGCGGCGGCTTCGTGCCATGATCGGGGCTTCCGCACGCATCGCGAACGCGCACATGGACTATCTGACGAGCCTGAAGGTGTTTTGCACGGTGGTCGAAGCGAAGAGCTTCGCGCGTGCGGCCGACATACTCGGCTTGTCGCCGCCCGTCGTATCGCGTGCCATCGCCGGCCTCGAAGACCGCCTCGGCAGCCGGCTCTTCAATCGCACGACGCGGCAGATCTCGCTGACGGAAACCGCCGAGCGCTTCTTCGCCGACTGCTCGCGTCTGCTCGACGAATTGCAGGCGATGGAAGAGCGCGCGTCGAACCGCGCGAGCGAAGCGACCGGCCTGTTGCGGCTCGTCTCGCACACGACCGTGATGATGAGCCGCTACGCGCCGCTCGTCGCGAGCTTCAGGCGCGCGCATCCGCATGTGCGCCTCGACGTGACGTTGACGGAGCGACCCATCGATCTCGTCGGCGAAGGCTACGATCTCGCCATCGTGCTGCCTTTCATGCTATCGACCGATACCGCCGTCACGCGCCTGCTGGAAACCATTCCGCTCGTGCTCGTCGCGAGCCCCGCGTATCTCGCGCAACGTCCCGCGCCGCGCCATCCGTCCGAACTCGCCGATCATGTTTTCGTGCCGATGTCGCCGTCGATCCGCAAGCCGGCGCTCACGTTCCGCATCGGCGGCGAGGAACTGCGCGTGCCGCTCAGTCACGACATCACGTCGAACAGTGCGGTGTTCAATCGCGAGATGGCATTGCAGGGCTTCGGCATCGGCGTGTTGCCGACGGCGCTCGTGGCCGAAGAGGTCGCGTCGGGGCGGCTCGTCACGCTGCTCGACGCCTACGAGCGCGTCGATTCCGCGATCGAAATCCGGATCGCGTACAGCACGCGCGCGCTGTTGCCGGCCAAGGTGCGCGCGTTCGTCGAGCATGCCGTGCGCTTCTGCGCCGACGAGAGCCTGCGTCCCGACGCGCCGGCAAATCGTCTTCGCGCCTTGTAGCACAAGGCTCGGCGCGATTCTTTCCGTCTGCGTCATTCATTCATGCGCGCCGTGACGGTTGACTTGGTGCATATGCACAACTAGTCTTCCGGGCTATGACGGGCAATGGATTCAGGCCTTCCTTCAAACTTAATTGTGCATATGCACTTATCGCAAATGACGACTCCTACGACGAATATTCCTTCGGTAGCGGCGCCGGCGCTCGCGCGGCCCGCGCGCAAGATTCCCTGGATGCTGCTCGCGCTTGGCCTGGTCGGGCTCGTGCTGATCGCGGCGGCCACGTACTGGGCGCTCGTACTGCGCTTCATTCAGACGACCGACGATGCCTACGTCGGCGGCGATGTCACCGTGCTTGCGCCGAAGGTGAACGGTTTCGTCACCGACGTGCTCGTGCAGGACAATCAGCCCGTGAAGGCGGGGCAAGTGCTGATCCGCCTCGACGCCCGCGATTACGATGCGCGCCTCGCTCAAGCCGACGCCGAATTGTCGGGCGCGCGCGCGGCGGTGGTCGAGTTGCAGGCGAAGGACGCGCTGCAGGCGGCCGTCATCAACCAGCAGCAGGCGGAAGTGCGCGCGTCGTCGGCGGAACTCACGCGCACCGGGCAGGACCGTTCGCGCTATCGCGAACTCGTGAAGGACGATGCGGTGTCGAACCAGATCGTCGAGCGCGCGGACGCGGACTACACGAAGGCGCAGGCGGCGGTGGATCGCAGCGGCGCGTCGCTCGTCGCGGCCAAGCGTCAGTTGAGCGTGATCGAAGCGCAGATCGCCGATGCGCAGGCGCGCGTCGCGACAGCGGAAGCGGCACGTCGTGTCGCGGAGCTGAACGTCGAATACACGACGATCCGCTCGCCGGTCGATGGCTATGTCGGCAATCGCACGGCGCGCGTGGGCGTGCTCGCGAACGTGGGCACATCGCTGCTGACCATCGTTCCGTCGACGGGCCTTTGGGTCGATGCGAACTTCAAGGAAGATCAGTTGAAGAAGATGCGCGCGGGCGACGAAGCCGACGTCGAACTCGACGCATCGAGCGTGCCGCTCACCGGTCACGTCGAAAGTCTCGCGCCCGCGACCGGCGCGACCTTCAGCGTGCTGCCCGCCGAGAACGCGACGGGCAACTTCACGAAGATCGTGCAGCGGGTGCCGGTTCGCATCCGCCTCGATGTGCCGAAGGGCATGGAAACGGTGCTGCGTCCGGGCTTGTCGGCGACGGTGAAGGTGCATCTCGCGAAGCAGTCGAACGGCTGAGGAGCGCGGCGATGACACACACCATTCCTTCCGATCCCGCGAGCCAGCCGATACGGCAACGCGTGTTCGCCTTCGCGCTGATGTGCCTCGGCTTCTTCATGGCGACGCTCGATATCCAGATCGTCGCGTCGTCGCTCAAGGATATCGGCGGCGGATTGTCGGCGAGCCAGGACGAGCTGTCGTGGGTGCAGACGTCGTATCTGATCGCCGAAATTCTCGTCATTCCGATGTCGGGCTGGCTCTCGAAAGTGTTCTCCACGCGCTGGCTGTTCGTCGCATCGGCAATCGGCTTCACGCTCACGAGCATGTTGTGCGGCATGGCGTGGGACATCAATTCGATGATCCTCTTTCGCGGACTGCAAGGCGCGCTCGGCGCCGCGATGATCCCGACCGTCTTCACGACCGCCTTCGTGCTGTTCCCCGGCAAGCAGCGATTGATTGCATCTACAACTATCGGCGCGCTGGCGTCGCTCGCGCCCGCAGTCGGACCGGTGATCGGCGGATGGATCACCGATCAATGGTCGTGGCACTGGCTCTTCTATCTGAACGTGGTGCCGGGTCTCGTCGTCGCGTTGCTCGTGCCGAAGTACGTGCACGTCGACGAGCCCAATGTTTCGCTGCTGAAGAAGGGCGATTACATCGGCATCGTGCTGATGTCGGGCTTTCTCGGCTGTCTGGAATACGTGCTCGAAGAAGGGCCGCGCAAGAACTGGTTCGGCGACGACGTCATCATCGTCTGTGCGTGGATTTCGGGGATCTGCGGCTTCCTGTTCCTCGTGCATGCGTTCACGGCGAAGGATCCGATCGTCGATCTGCGTGCGCTCGCGGTGCGCAACTTCGCGATCGGCAGTCTGCTTTCGTTCGTGACGGGCATCGGCATCTTCGTGTCGGTGTTTCTGACGCCCGTGTTCCTCGCGCGCGTGCGTGGCTTCGATTCGCTCCATACGGGTCTCGCGCTGCTTTCCGTCGGCTGTTTTCAACTGCTTTCCATCGGCGTGTACGGGTTCGCGTCGCGCTTCATCGACATGCGCGTGCTGCTCGCATTCGGTCTGATCTGCTTCGGCGCGGGCTGTTACTTCTATACGCCGCTGACGCACGACTGGGGCTGGCAACAGTTCCTGCTGCCGCAGGCGCTGCGCGGCATCGGCCAGCAATTCGCGGTACCGCCCATCGTGACGATGGCGCTCGGTTCGCTTCCGCCATCGCGGCTCAAATCGGCGAGCGGGCTGTTCAATCTGATGCGCAATCTCGGCGGCGCAATCGGCATCGCGGTGAGCGCGACGATGCTCAACGATCGCCTCAATCTGCATTACCTGCATCTGAACGAGAGCGTGACGATTGGCCGGCCGGTCGTCGACGACATGATCGCGCGCAGTTCGGCGCATCTCGCTTCCGTCGCCGGCGATGCGTTGAACGCGTCGCAAGCGGGCCTGGCATCGCTGCACGCGCTCGTGATGCGCGAGGCGCTCGTGCTGACCTTCGCCGATTGCTTCTACGTGCTCGCGCTGTGTTTCCTCTTCGGCCTGATGACGGTGATGTTCGCCAAGCCGATCACGAGCGCGCCGCCTTCGTCCGACGCGCATTGAACCGGGCCTTATCTGGATGCTTCGATCATGAAGAAACTTCTCGTCGCAATACTTTCCGGCGTGACCGCGCTGACGCTCGCCGCGTGCGCGGTGCAGCCCGCCACGCACGCCGATCTTCCCGCGACGGTCAACGCGACCGCGCCCACGGACTGGAGCGTCGATGTGCCGAGACAGGCCGTCGATCCCGCTGCATGGTGGAATCAGTTCAACGATCCGGTGATGCATGAACTCGTCGCGTCGGTGCTGAACGATAACCTCGATGTTCAAGCCGCCGTCGAGCGCGTGAAGCAGGCGCAAGCGCTCACGACGCAACGCCGCGCGGCCTTGCTCCCGCAACTGGATGCGAGCGCGGGCGGCGCGTACACGCGGCAGAACACGCCGCCGCCGCTCGGCTATGTGAAGCAGGCGGGCTTCGGCCTCGCGCTGAGCTGGACGCCGGACGTGTTCGGCGGCGAGCGGCTGGAACTGCTGGCATCGCAGGCGCAGCTCGTCGGCCGCGAACACGCCGCGGATCAGATCAGGCTCGCGCTCGCCGCGGATACGGCCGCTGCGTATGTCGACCTTCGCTGGGCGCAGGCGGAATTGAAGATCCTGCAAGACAATCTGCAGATTCGCGAACGCGCGTTGAAACTCACGCAACGACGCCTGCAATACGGTCTGTCGACTCAACTCGATGTCGCGCGTGCGCAGAATCAGTTGAGCGACCTGCAATCGCGCATCCCGCGCACGCAATCGACGATCCAGCATCAGCTGAGTCTGATCGCGGTGTATTCGGGCCGCACGCCGGAATCCATCGACAGGCTGATGCTCGCGGATGCGGGCGACGCGCCCGTGATTCCCGTTCCCGCCAGCGGCGCGCCGCAGATGTTGCCGTCCGATGCCTTGTTGCGCCGCCCCGATGTGCTCGTCGCGTATGCGACCGTTCAGCAGCGCGCGGCGGAAGTGGGCGTCGCGCGTGCCGAGCGTTATCCGAAGTTCTCGCTGCGCTTGTCGGATGGCTTGCTCGCCTCATCGTATCTCGGCTTGCCGACGCTGACCGATAACCTCTTTTCCGCCGCGCTCAACGCGACGAGCCCGATCTTCAAAGCCGGACGCATCACGGCGCAGGTCGAGCAGAACGAGAGCCGGATGCGCGAGTCGGAACTGCATCTGCGTCAGACGATGCTCGAAGCGCTGAAGGATGTCGAGGATACGCGCAGCGATCTCGTCAGCACGACCGAATCGACCGCGCGTCTCACCGAAGCGCTCTCGGCATCCGGTCAATCGCTCACGCTGTCGACGCAGTTGTACAAGGGCGGCGCGGCCAGCTTTCTCGATGTGCTCGACGCGCAACAATCGTATCTGCGCGATGCCGATGCGCTGAATCAATCGAAGCGCGAACACGCGCTTGCCGCGGTGGCGCTTTATCGCTCGCTCGGCGGCGGTTGGAGCGCCACCGGCGACGACGATGCGATCAAGACCGCCAGCGATAAAACGGAGACGCCGAAATGAGTTTGATCGAAGAAACCGCCGCCGGCCTCGACGGTCTCGCGCAATTGCGCAGATTGATCGCAAGCGGGCGCAAGCCGGGCATTCTGGTATCGCTGGATTTCGATTTCATCGAAGTGGAAGCGGGCAGGGCAGTGTTCGCGGGCGTCCCCGGCGATCACGCGTATAACCCGATCGGCACCGTGCACGGCGGCTATGCGGCGACGCTGCTCGATTCCGCGTGCGGCTGCTCGGTGCATTCATGCCTGACCGCGACGCAGGCGTACACGACGCTCGAACTGAAGGTCGCGTATCACAAGGCGCTCACGCGCGACTCGGGCGTGTTGCGCGCGGAAGGACGCGTGCTGTCGATCGGACGGCGCGCCGCGTTCGCCGAAGCGACGCTCAAGGACGCGAGCGGCAGATTGTTCGCATCGGCGACATCTACGTTGCTTGTCATGGAGCGATAAAAAGCCCGGCTTTCCATCGCAGGAAGCCGGGCCGCGAGCAACCGCAAAAGCCGCTTATTTCACGCTTTCCAGCGCCTTTCGCACCGTCGCGAAGATCTGATCGATCTGATCGTCTTCGATGATGAGCGGCGGTGAGAACGCGAGGATATCGCCGGTGTAGCGCACGAGCACGCCCGCCTCGAAGCACTTGACGAACACTTCATACGCGCGCGCGCCGGGTGCGCCTTCGCGCGGATCGAGCTCGATGCCCGCGACGAGGCCAAGATTGCGAATGTCCTTCACGAACGGCGCATCGCGCAGCGCGTGTGCGGCGCTTTCGAACTTCGCGGCCTTCGATGCCGCGCGCTCGAACAGCTTGTCGCGCTGATACAGATCGAGCGTCGCGATGGCCGCTGCGGTCGCGACCGGGTGCGCCGAATAGGTGTAGCCATGGAACAGTTCGATGGCGTTGGCCGCGCCCGCGTTGACGACCGTGTCGTGCACGTTGCGATGCGCGGCGACGGCGCCCATCGGAATGGTCGCGTTGTTGATGGCCTTGGCCATCGTGATGAGGTCGGGCGTTACGCCGAAGTATTCGCTGGCCGTCGCTTTACCCAAGCGTCCGAAGCCGGTGATGACTTCGTCGAAGATCAGAAGAATGCCGTACTTCGTGCAGATATCGCGCAGCTTTTGCAGATAGCCTTGCGGCGGCACGAGCACGCCTGTCGAACCGGCGAGCGGCTCGACGATCACGGCGGCGATCGTCGACGGATCGTGCAGCGCGACGATGCGCTCGAGGTCATCGGCGAGATGATCGCCCCACGCGGGCTGGCCTTTCGTGAATGCGTTGTGCGCGAGATCGTGCGTATGCGGCAGATGATCGACCGACGGCAGCAGCGCGCCCGAGAACGTCTTGCGATTCGGCGCGATGCCGCCGACCGAAATGCCGCCGAAGCCGACGCCGTGATAGCCGCGCTCACGGCCGATCAGACGCGTGCGCTGGCCTTCGCCGCGCGCGCGGTGATACGCCAGCGCGATCTTGAGCGCCGTATCGACCGACTCGGAGCCCGAGTTCGTGAAGAAGATGCGGTCGAGGCCTTCGGGCATCAGGCTCGCGACTTTGGTCGCCGCTTCGAATGCGAGCGGATGGCCCATCTGGAAGGTCGGCGCGAAATCGAGCGTCGAAAGTGCCTTTTGCACCGCATCGACGATCTCGTCGCGGCAATGGCCTGCGTTCACGCACCACAGTCCGGCCGTGCCGTCGAGCACTTCGCGGCCATCGGTCGAGCGGTAGTACATGCCCTTGGCGCTGTCGAGCATGCGCGGCGCGGCCTTGAACTGGCGATTGGCGGTGAACGGCATCCAGAACGACGAGAGGTCTTCGATCACGGGGCGAGCGGTCATCACGGGGTCTCCTGAAGAAGTACGGCCACTGTATTCCCCGGCAAAATTGCAAGGCATAGACAGTTGCTTCACTGCGCTGCCAACTGTGCTGGCAGAATGCTGCAAACTGTATTGGCCGGCGGACTTTCTCCGCGTTATTCTCGACGCCATGATCGAACTCAAGCTGGAGCGCGGCGCGCGGCAGGCGCCGACGCTCGTCGAACAAATCGTGCGCGCGTTCTCCTCGGCGATCGAGGAGCAGACGTTGCGCGAGGGCGCGCTTCTGCCATCGGTGCGGCGTCTTGCCGAAGCCGAAAGTCTCAGCACATTCACGGTGACGGAAGCGTATGGCAGGCTCGTGTCGATGGGCCTCGTCACGGCGCGGCGCGGATCGGGTTATCGCGTGGCAATACGCGGGCGCAGCGAGCGCGTGCGCGCCGTCGAATGGCAGCCGCCGAGCCTCACCGCGACGTGGCTTTTGTCGGACGTATTCGCCGATCATTCCGTGCCGATCAAATCGGGCTGCGGCTGGCTGCCTAACGAATGGGTCAACGAGAGCGGTCTGCAGCACGCGTTGCGCGCGGTGAGCCGCGTACCGGCGGCGCGCATCGCGGATTACGGGCATCCGTACGGCTTCGCGCCGCTGCGCGAGCGGATCGCGGAGCAGATGGACCGCCACGGCTTGCCGATCGACGCCGCATCGAACGTGCTGCTGACCGCGGGCGCGACGCAGGCGCTCGATCTCATCGTGCGCACGCTGCTGCGTCCGGGCGATGCGGTCGTCGTCGAAGATCCGGGCTACTGCAATCTGCTGCAGATTCTGCGGCTCGCGGGTTTGCAGGTGCATGGCGTGCCACGCACGGCGGCCGGTGTCGATACCGACGTGTTCGAGCGCATCGTCGTCGAGCATCGACCGAAAGCGGTCTTTCTCAACACGACCTTGCAGAATCCGACGGGCGCGACCTTCGGCATGGCGTCGGCGTTTCGGCTGATGCAGATTGCGGAGCGGCACGGCCTGTGGGTCGTCGAGGACGATGTGAACCGCGAGCTCGCCGCGCCCGGCGCGCCCTTGCTCGCCGCCATGGAAGGGCTCAGCCGCGTGCTCTACGTCGGCGGTTTCGCGAAGACGATCACGCCCGCGTTGCGCTGCGGTTATGTCATCGCCGAGCGCGACGTATTGCGCGAACTGGCGCGCACGAAGATGGCGGTCGGGCTGACGTCATCGGAGGCGACGGAGCGCATCGTCGAGAAAGTGCTGACGGAAGGGCGCTACGCGCGGCATGTCGAATTCGTCGTGGAAAAGCTCAAGGATGCGCATGCGCTCGTCGAAGAACGCATGGATGCGCTGGGCGTTGAGTTGTTCCGGCGTCCGCGCGCGGGGCTTTTCCTGTGGGGCGCGTTGCCGATCGATCCGGCGGATGGAAGCGACGTCGCGACACGCGCATTGCAGCACGGCATATGGCTCGCGCCCGGCTCTTATTTCCGTCCGGACGATGCTCAAAGCGCATGTTTTCGATTCAACGTCCCTTATTCCGTGGACGATGCGCTTTGGACATTTCTGGAAAGAACGATAAAAGGCTTTTAAAACGGACACGACAAACTCGCATCATCGTGTCCGTTAATCGGATATTTATTGCGCCACTTGCGAAGAAGCGGAAGCCGAAACTTGCCCGCGTTGAATCTGCGCGGTGCGTTCCGTATTGCCGAAATCGCCGCGTCCTTGTGCGGCTTCTTCCGCAGCGAAGGTCTGCGCGCTGACGCCATGCTGCGAAGCCGGCGCTCCGACATCGGGACGATAATGCGGCGCCGGTCCATAACCGCTTGCAAATGCCGAGCCGGCGAAAAGAGAACTCAATGCAATAGCAAAGCCCACTACGAGTCGCTTGTTCACGAGGACGCTCCAACGAAGATATGAGGAGATGCGGTTGTCTGAAGCGACAACTGCAATCGGAGAAGCGAATCGTTGCTACGAAACGCCCCCGACATGTGAACGCAGTGTAGAAGGACTGAGCCTTTTTTTAATCGCACGAAAAGCCAATTGAGTTTTCGTCGATCTCAAACAATGGGATGACGTCAGGGTTTCATACGGAAGCATCGCCCGTTGTCGTGGATGGCGATGTTTCGGCACCGCCTTGTTCCGGCAATGCGGCTTTTGCCGCGCGTTTGCGGGGCGCGCTGCGCTTCACCGCCGGTTTCACTGCCGGTTTCGCCGCGACGGATTTCCTTGCTGCCGGCGCCGCTGCTTTCTTCTTCGCAGCAGTTTTTTTCGCCGCCGCTTTCCTCGCTACAGCCTTCGGTTTGACCGCGTTCTCCGCACTTTCCGCATCGATCAGAAACTTGCTGCGATCCTTCACGTTCGCGATCCACGCGGGCGGGCGCGCCCAGCCGCTCCACGTTTCACCCGTCTTCGGATTGCGATACTTCGCGGGCAGCTTGCCCTTCTTCGCGAGCTTGGTCATCGCTTCGTGACGGCCGGCGGGCGCGGGGTACGCGACCTGCGGCTTGCCCGCGCGTTTGGCCTTCTTGCCGTGACGGTCGATATCCGCGGTCGTGAGGCCGTGCCTTTCCATCAGCGCGCGAATATCGTCGAGTACGGCTTGCGCGCGTTTCGCGATCAGCTTCTCGGTCTGCGCCTGGAGCTTCTTCAACTTCGCCTGCATCTGCTTGAGCGTCGCCATCGTTGTCTCCTTGTTGTCGGTTATGTATGTGAGTCTAGGCGAGAGCGAAGCAAGCGGGATAACCTCGCCGCCCGCGCACGAAGTTATCCGCATTGGATGGATCGTTCGCGGGCAACGTATTCCAAATCACTCGCCGTAGATATCGAAGTCGAAGTACTTCTGTTCGATGCGCTTATACGTGCCATCCTTGATCATCGCGGCGATGGCGCCGTCGAGCTTATCCTTCAGGTCCGTATCTTCCTTGCGCAGGCCGATTGCCGTGCCCGGACCGAAGATCCCACTGTCTTCCAGCGCGCCGCCCGCGAAACCGTAGGGCTTGCCGCGCGGCGTCTCGAGAAAGCCGCGTTCGGCTTGCACCGCGTTTTGCAGCGATGCATCGAGCCGTCCGGCGAGCAGATCCTGATAAACCTGATCCTGATCCGCATAAGACACGACCTTCACGCCTTTCGCGCCCCAATGCACCTTCGCATACGTTTCCTGCATCGAGCCTTGCTCGACGCCGACAGCTTTTCCCGCGAGCGATTCCGCCGTCGGCTGGATGTTCGCATCGCGTTTGGCGACGAGGCGCGTGGGCACGTGAAAGAGCTTGCTGGAGAACGCGATCTGCTTGACGCGCGCGGGCGTCATCGACATCGTGGAGAGCACGCCGTCGAACTTGCGCGATTTGAGGCCGGGAATCATGCCGTCGAACGCATTTTCGACCCATACGCATTTCGCGTTGAGACGCCGGCATAGTTCATTGCCGACATCGATATCGAAGCCGACCAGCGTGCCGTCGAGCGCTTTCGATTCGAAAGGCGGATAACTCGCATCGACGCCGAAGCGGATAGTCGACCACTCTTTTGCATGCGCTCCGATCGATACGGCAAGCATCGAACCCAACAACACCGTTACCAGCCTCTTCACGATAGTCCCTTCTTTCTATGAGTATTCGAATGGTTGGCGAATTAAACCGCCGTTGAAGATTATAGAGGCGTGCGCGCAGTGCAAAAGAAAAAGCGGCCGCGAAAAATCGCGGCCGCTCGAGGCAAAACTGATAACTTTTCCGATGCTTAACCCGCGCGTACTTCGACGCGGCGCGGACGCGCTTGCTCGCGACGCGGAATCGTGAGTCTCAGCACGCCATTGCTGAGATTCGCGTCGATCTTCGTCGTGTCGAAGTCTTCGCTCACCGTGAAGGCGCGTACGAAACGCGGCGCGCGCAGTTCGGCATGATGCACGCGCACCGTGCCCGGCACAGGCAATGCTGCTTCGGCTTCGATGGTGAGGCGCGCATCGTGCACCTTCACGTCGAGCTTCTCGCGCGACACGCCGGGCAGATCGGCCCACAGCGTGATGCCATTGCTATCCTCGACGATATCGACCGCGGGTGTGACCGTTGCGCGGCGTGCATTGTCTTCGTTCTTGCGCGCAGCGTCGTTCGTGTTTTGCGCGGCGACTTGAGTGTTCTCGGTCATGATGTGCTTCCTCTTACTGAATGGTGATCGCACGCGGCTTCGATGCTTCGCGCTTGCCGATGGTGATGGACAACGTGCCGTTCTCATAGCGCGCTTCGACCTTGTCCGCGTCCGCGTTTTGCGGCAGTTCGATCACGCGGCGGAAGCTGCCGGTGAAGCGCTCTTTCGCATACGTGCGCGCGCCTTCCACCGTTGCCTGCGCCTTGCGTTCGCCGCTAATGGTGAGCGTGCCTTTATCGACGGTCACATCGAGCGATGCAGGCTCGACGCCCGGCGCGAACGCGACGATATGAATCGCATCGTCCGTGCTGCCGATGTTCAGACGCGGGAAAGCATCCGCGCGGCTCGAACGCATGCTCGAAGGAAGATTGCCGAAGAGCGAGGACATCTGCCGCTGCATGCGGTCCAGTTCAGAGAAAACGTCGCCGCTGAAATAAAAGTCACTCATGGTCCAGTCTCCGATAGTGCGGCCAGCGCGGCCTGCAACAGGAAGTTGAATCGACGACGCGGTTATCGCCGTCAGTGCATCGAAAGTAGGAGCGAAGGCTATCGTTTCAATACCGCCGCCCTATGTTTCAAGCGCAATTTTTTTTCTCCGGGCGGCTCTTGAAAGAAGCCGAAGCGCGCTTACATCCGTCCGAATGCGCTTCTTGCAGGTCGTTCTGCTACCGTCGAATACAGCGCAACTGCTGCTGTTTTTCATCTCATGGAGCCGGCATCATCATCGCGTGAAAGATCGATACGGATTCAGGCGAAGGAGCCGCTCATGGAACTCTTGAAGATGTTGCGCATCGTGCTTTGGAGCTTTTTCGGCGTGCGCAAGCGCGCTTCGCACAACGCAGACTTCGCGCAGGTCAGGTTGCCGCTATTGCCGGTCATCGCCGTGATGCTCGCGGGCGCATTCGGCCTGACGCTGCTGACGGTGGCGAAGCTCGCCACGGGCATCGCGCACTGAACGCACGAGCGCGCCGTCCCGCTCTTACAATGGCGATCGGATGATTGCCACGAGCGAGGACGGGAACGATGAAAGTATGCGTTTATGGCGCGGGCGCCATCGGCGGATGGATCGGCGTGAAGCTCGCGCAGGCGGGCTGCGATGTCAGCGTGGTCGCGCGCGGCGCGACGCTCGATGCGCTGAAGACGGAAGGGTTGCGGCTCGTCGAAAAGGACGCCACGCATGTCGTGAAGGTCGCGGCGAGCGCCGAACCCGCTGATCTCGGCGTGCAGGATCTCGTCGTGGTTGCAGTGAAGGCGCCCGCGATGGAATCCGTCGCCGCGCATATCGCGCCGCTGCTGTCGAATGAAACCCCCGTGCTGACCGCGATGAACGGCGTGCCCTGGTGGTTCTGCGACGGCCTCGGCGAACCGTTCACCGGCAAACGTCTTTCGTCCGTCGATCCGCAAGGCAGGATCGCCGCGGCGATTCCGGGCACGCAGACGGTCGGTTGCGTGGTGCACGCGAGTTGCTTCGTAGAAGCGCTGGGCGTCATCCGGCATCATCAGGGCAAGGGGCTGATTCTGGGCGAGGCGACGGGCGCACCGACCGCACGCACCGAATCGCTCGTTTCGCTCTTCTCGAAGGCGGGCTTCGACGCCACGCTCTCCGCGCAGATTCAACGCGACGTCTGGTTCAAGCTATGGGGCAACATGACGATGAACCCCATCAGCGCGATCACCGGCGCGACCACCGACCGCATTCTCAGCGACGATCTCGTGCGCGGCTTCGTCACGAACGTGATGCTCGAAGCGAAGGAAATCGGCGCGCGCTTCGGCATTCCCATCGAACAGAAGCCCGAGGATCGCCACGCCGTGACGCTCAAGCTCGGCGCGATGAAAACGTCGATGTTGCAGGACGTTCAGGCGGGCAAGGCGGTCGAGCTCGATGCGCTCGTCGCGTCCGTGCGCGAGTTGGGCGCGATGACCGGCGTGCCGACGCCGTTCACCGATGCGCTTCTCGGGCTCGCACGCCTGCACGCTCGCACGCTCGGGCTCTATCCGGCCTAAGCCGGCTCACCGCGCCACTCTGTCCGGCGAAGGCAGCACCTTCGCGCACACCCGACATCTTCAGAGGAACCCAATGGAGCAACAGGATCAGCGGGAAACCGCGAGCGAGCTCGTCGCAATGCGCGACATGCTGCGCGAGTTCGTCCGCGAGCGGGACTGGAGCCGCTTTCATTCGCCGAAGAATCTGGCTGCGGCGTTGTCGGTGGAAGCGAGCGAGTTGCTCGAACCGTTCACGTGGCTCGCCACCGGCGACAGAACCGAACTCGACGAATCGAAGCTGCAAGCCATTCGCCACGAAATGGCGGACGTGCTCGCCTATCTCGTGATGCTCGCCGACTCCCTCGACGTCGATCTGCATCGCGCGCTGATCGAGAAGATGGCGCTGAACCGGTCGAAATATCCGGCGCACAAAGTGAAGGGCGACGCGCGCAAGTACACGGAGTACGACGACTGACACCCGGACGAACGCCACTGGCGCACGATGCGCCCGCGCGGTTAAGCTTGGCGTTCAGCCCGTTCCCTTAGAGGATTGTCGATGGACTTTTCGCTTTCTCCGGAGTTGACCGATCTGCAGGCGCGCGTGCGCGCTTTCATCGCTGAAGAGATCGTGCCGTTCGAGCGCGATCCGCGTTGCACGCCGCATGGCCCGAACGAAGCGCTGCGCGCCGAGTTGATCGCGAAAGGGCGCGCGGCGAAGCTGTTGTCGAGCCACGTATCGCCCGAATTCGGCGGCCTGGGCCTGAATCACGTCGCGAAAGCCATTCTGTTCGAGGAGGCGGGCTATTCGCCGCTCGGTCCGGTCGCGCTGAACATCGCCGCGCCCGACGAAGGGAACATGCATCTGCTCGAAGCCATCGCTACGCCGCAGCAAAAGGAGTGCTGGCTGCGTCCGCTCGCGGCGGGCGAGATTCGCTCGTGTTTCTGCATGACCGAGCCGCCGCCGGGTGCGGGCGCCGATCCGGCGATGCTGCAGACCATCGCCGTGCAGGACGGCGACGACTACGTGATCGACGGACGTAAATGGTTCATCACGGGCGCGGAAGGCGCGGCGGTCGCGATCATCATGGCGAAGTTCGCCGACGGTCCCGCGACGATGTTCCTCGCCGATATGTCGAGCCCCGGCATCGTGATCGAGCGCGCGATGGATTCGCTCGATACGTGCTTTCCCGGCGGCCACGGCGTCGTGCGCTTCGAGGGCCTGCGCGTGCCGAAGGAAAACGTATTGGGCGAGCCGGGCGAAGGATTTCGCTACGCGCAGGTGCGGCTATCGCCGGCGCGTCTCACGCACTGCATGCGCTGGCTCGGCGCCGCGCGGCGCGCGCACGATGTCGCGACGGCGCATGCGCGGCAGCGTCAGGCGTTCGGCAAGGCATTGGGCGAGCACGAAGGCGTCGGCTTCATGCTCGCCGATAACGAAATGGATCTGCACGTCACGCGTCTCGCCATCTGGCATTGCGCGTGGGTGCTCGATCAGGGCGTGCTCGGCAAGCACGAATCGAGCATCGCGAAAGTGGTGTCGTCGGAGGCGCTGTGGCGGGTCGTCGACCGCTCGGTGCAGGTGCTCGGCGGGCAGGGCGTCACGCACGAAACCGTCGTCGCGCGGATTTTCGCGGACATGCGCGCGTTCCGTATCTACGACGGTCCGTCGGAAGTGCATCGATGGAGCATCGCGCGGCGCATCCTGCGCGGGCCGAAGCCGCGCGGCGAATCGGCCTGACGAATGCGCGCTTACTGCACGCGGGTTTCGCCGCGAGCCTGCCGTTGCGCGATGATGCGGCTCGCGCGCATCGCGTTGTCCGGGTAGTCCAGCCAGTCGTTCGGATCGTAGCCGACCGAGCGCCACAGCAGAAATTCCTGCCGGACCTGGTCGCGCGTTTTCGGCGCGTTCGGATCGGTGGTTTGCGCCGGCGGTTGCGCGAGCGCGGACGCGGCGCAGCACAAAGCGAGCGCGCCGAGGATGATGCGGGAAATGGATGTCATGACGAATACCTCACACCGCGTAGCACGGCGATTTCATTCTAGGTGACGGAACGAAAACGCGCAGAACACGTTGTTCGCGTTCGGCGCGTCGCGTTTCATATGTCGTGTGCTGACGAACCGCCCTATACTCGATTTCTTCGGGCGGGGCGTTCCGGCGATTCATAGAACCATAGCCTGAGCCAACGAATACACGACAAACAGGCCCAGTCATGAGCACGTCGAGCGTTGCCATCAGCAGCAGTTTTCCGGAGATGGACGAACTGAAAGCGATTCGCGTCGCGGGCGGCGCGCGCTTCGCGTGGCACACGATCGGCGAAGTGCGCGCACGCGAGCATATGTTTCCGATCCTGACCGCGGCGATCGGCTCGGACGATCCGCAAGCGCCCGCCATCGGCTTTTTCGGCGGCGTGCATGGGCTCGAATGCATCGGCACGCAACTCGTCCTCGAATACATGCGCGCGCTGTTGCGACGGCTCGAATGGGACGACACGCTGCATCATCAACTGCGCGCGGTGCGGCTCATCTTCATGCCGATCGTCAATCCCGGCGGCATGTTCGCGCGCACCCGCGCGAATCCGAATGGCGTCGATCTGATGCGCAACGCGCCGCAAAGCGCCGAAGGACGCGTGCCGTTTCTCGCGGGCGGACAGCGCATCGGGCCGTGGCTGCCGTGGTATCGCGGCCCGGCCGATGGCCGCATGGAAGTGGAGAGCGCGGCGCTGCTTTCCGTTGTCGAGGAACAGTTGATGTCGCGGCCGTTGAGCTTCGCGCTCGATTGTCATTCGGGCTTCGGCTGGGACGACAGCATCTGGTTTCCCTACGCGCGCACCGAGCGGCAAATGGCGCATCTGCCGGAAATGTTTCTGCTGAAGACGATGTTCGAGGAGTCGTATCCGCATCATGGCTACGCGTTCGAGCCGCAGAGTCATCAATACCTGCTGCACGGCGATCTGTGGGATTTCGCGTATGACCGCTCGCGCGCACCCAACATCTTCCTTCCGATGACGCTCGAACTCGGCTCGTGGCGCTGGATTCGAAAGAATCCGATGCAGCTTTTCTCGCGCCTCGGCATCTTCAATCCGATCAAGGCGCACCGGACGAGGCGCGTGCTGCGGCGTCATCCGAACTTCTTCGATTTCCTCACGCGCGCGGCGTTCTCGTCGCGTCGCTGGCTGCCTGGCGGCGAATTCCGCGAGGACGTGCTGCGGCGCGCGCGCGAGCACTGGCAACGCACGGCCCTGCGATGAGCCAGTGGATCCTTCTGCGCGGCCTCACGCGTGAAGCGCGTCACTGGGGCGCGTTCGATGCGGCGCTCGCCGCGCATGGGCTCGCAGGCGCGGGCGAGCGCGCGATATGCATCGATCTGCCGGGCAATGGCGTCGAACGCGCGCATGGGGCGCCGCTTTCCGTCGTCAGGATGATGGCGTTCGTTCGCGAGCGCGCCGCCGCGCTGAACATACGCATGCCGTGCCGCGTGCTTGCGATGTCGCTCGGCGCGATGGTCGCCACTGCGTGGGCCGAACATCATCCCGGCGAGATCGAGCGGCTCGTGCTGATCAACACCAGCATGCGCCCGTTCGCGGGCGTGTCCGAACGCCTGCGTCCCAATGCGTGGCCGATGCTCGCGCGAATCGCAATGACGTGGACGCTGCCCGAGCGATGCGAAACGCTCATCCACGCGCTGACGTGCAATCGTATCGACACGCGTGACGCGGATATCGCGCACTGGGCGCATCTTCGGCGCACGCGTGGCGCGAGCGCGGCGAACGCGCTGCGTCAACTCGCGGCGGCGGCGCGCTTTCGCGCGCGCGTCGATGTACCGCCATGTCCCGTATTGCTGCTATCGTCGGCGGCGGACCGGCTCGTCGATCCGATATGCTCGCTGCGCATCGCGGCGCAATGGCGTGCCTCGCACGCGGTGCATCCGTGGGCGGGCCACGATCTGCCTCACGACGATGCCAACTGGACGTGCGCAGCCATCGCCGCGTGGCTCGACGAGCGCAAGCGCACGCGTGACGTTTCCGTGACGAGTGCATGACACCCATTTGTTTCAAGGTCAATATGAAACCGCCCATCATCAATCTCGATGCGCTCGAACCGCAACCGCTGCCGCCGGAATTCGCGCCGACGGGCGCCGCCGCCGAACGTTACGCGCCGCGCATTGCGCGTATCGGCGGCATGCTCGGCGCGAGGAAGCTCGGCTATAGCCTCATCGTGCTCGAAGCGGGCAAGCGCGCGTTTCCGTTTCATCATCATCGCGTGAACGAGGAGATGTTCTTCGTGGTGGAAGGCGAGGGCGAAGTCCGCATCGGCCAGGAGACGCATGCGATTCGCGCGGGCGACGTCATCGCCTGCCCGCCGGGCGATGCATCGACGGCGCATCAGATCGTCAACACGGGCGCGCAACCGTTGCGCTACCTTGCGGTCAGCACGATGCAATCGCCCGAAGTGGTCGAGTATCCGGATACGGGCCGCCAGGCCGTGCTCGTCGCCGACGAGCCGGGCGTGAAGGGCTTGCGCGCCGTGTTTCGCGCAAGCGATTCGCTGCACTACTGGGACGGCGAATAGAAATGCAGCAGGCACGACGATGGCGAACACCGTCGTCGCCGCCTTCCATGCTTCATTCATGTAACCGTCACGAATTTCCCGTTAGCTCATGTAACGGACGTGCGTTTCGCGCGACGCATAGGGGAAATCTCGTGTTGCAACGCAGCATCCCATTGCGTATGCTGTTCCTGGCAGGTGGCACAGGCCGCCGCCGCACGCATTCGAGCATCGACACGAACAATCAAACGCCGGCAAGCACAGAGCGTTTCATCGGGCGGGCCGGTAAGCATTACGGTCGTCAGCCTGAGGGAGCCGCACATATGGAACTGACCACATCGTCGCAACCGACGCTGCACGTCTTCCATCAGGAAGGAGGGTGGCATTGGGGCATCACCGTCGAGCGAGCGGCGGGAGGCGGAATGAAGGTCGTCGCGTATAGCGACGAAGGCTTCGGATCCGAGGAAGAGGCACGCGAGGACGGCGAACACGTCCTGCGCTCGGAAGACTGGCGCTCGCGCCAGAGTTTCAGCCGCAGCGAGCGGCGTCAAGGGTATTCCTGATCGGGGCGGCACACGCTCGCCCCCGTTATCGTCCCACCGTTCTTTTTTCCCCTCGTTGCACCCACGCCTCGCTGCATCTTTCGCCTGCACCGGAAACGCGCGACACTGAACGCATCCGCATTCCGACAAGGCGCGTCCCATGCCGTCCGTTCCCTGTCCCTCGCACGCGACACCCGACAATCCCCGTTTCGCAATACGCCGCATGACGCCGCGCGATGTCGACGTCGCGCTCGAATGGGCCGCGACCGAAGGATGGAATCCCGGTCTCGACGACGCCCGCTCGTTCTTCGCCGCCGATCCGCACGGATTTTTCGTCGGCACGTGGGACGGCGCGCCGGTCGGCTGCATCTCGGCAGTCGCATACGGCGATGCGTTCGGTTTCATCGGCCTCTATATCGTGGTTCCGGAATGGCGCGGCAAGGGCTTCGGCATGCGCTTGTGGAACGAAGGCATGGCGTATCTCGGCGCGCGCACTATCGGGCTCGACGGCGTGCTCGCGCAGCAGCCCAACTATCGGAAATCCGGCTTCGTGCTGGCGTATCGCAACGTGCGCTATGAAGGCATCGCATCGGCGGATGAAGATCCTGCCGATGGAGCCACGATCACCGATGCGCTGAACATCCCCTTCGCGCGGCTTCTCGATTACGACACCCGCGTGTTCGCGTGCGAGCGCACCGCGTTCCTGCGAGCGTGGCTGTCGCAACCGCAGGCGCACGCGCGCGCACTCGCCGCGCTCGATGGCGACGCGGTGAGCGGCCTCGCCGTGATCCGGCGTTGCGGCGCGGGCCACAAGATCGGTCCGCTCTTCGCCGACGATCTGAGCACGGCGCGCGCGCTGTATCGTGGGCTCGTTTCCGTGCTGCCCGGCGAGACCGTGTTCCTCGACGTGCCCGAAATCAATCCTGCGGCGGTGGCGCTGGCGGTCGAACACGACATGACGAGCGTCTTCGAAACGGCGCGCATGTACACGCGTGCGGCCCCGGACGTGCCGCTCGCGCGTGTCTTCGGTGTAACGACCTTCGAGCTCGGCTGAGAACGCCAAAGACCGGTCAGGCCGGCGGCGTGCCGTCGTGGAAGAAGGTCTTCAGTTGCGAGCGCAGTTCGGGCGAATCCGTGTGCTGATGGACGGCGACGGCATGCTGCACGGCCGCTTCCATCAACTCGTCCTCGCTGTCGGCAGACAGGACGACGCTGCATTTCACGTCGCTCGGGCACTCGCGGCAATCGATGTACTTGCGTGTCATGGCATCCTCCTCGCATGAGACGCTGAATCCAGTATAGGCGGCGCGCCGCGTCACGGTGACGAGGTTTGCGCGCGCGCGCACACTCCGGTAACGTGTGACGTCTGTGCCACGCGCGAGCCCGCTCATGAGCCACGATCATCCGCACCATCACGACCACGACCACGATCACGATCACGCCGGCAGTGAATTGCCGGAGATGGACCTGCGCGTGCGCGCGCTCGAATCGCTGCTGGTCGAAAAAGGATATATCGATCCGCGAGCGCTAGACGTCTTCATCGAAACCTACGAGCACAAGGTCGGGCCGCGCAATGGCGCGCGCGTCGTCGCGAAGGCGTGGAGCGATCCCGCGTTTCGCACATGGCTTTTAGACGATGCCACCGCCGCCATCGCCTCGCTCGGTTTCACCGGCCGGCAAGGCGAGCACATGGTCGCGCTCGAGAACACGGAGGACGTACATAACATGGTCGTCTGCACGCTGTGCTCGTGCTACCCGTGGTCGGTGCTCGGGCTGCCGCCGGTCTGGTACAAGTCGGCGCCGTATCGCTCGCGTGCGGTGATCGATCCGCGCGGCGTGCTGCGGGATTTCGGCGTCGAATTGCCGGAACAGGTCGAGTTGCGCGTATGGGATTCCACCGCCGAAGTGCGCTATCTCGTCGTGCCGATGCGTCCCGCCGACACCGATCATCTCGACGAAGACGCGCTCGCCGATCTCGTCACACGCGATTCGATGATCGGCACGGGCGTCGCGCTCGCGCCGTCGCAGGCAACGGGAGCATCGGCATGAACGCGGCGCACGACATGGGCGGCATGCAGGCGTTCGGCCCCATCGAAATCGATGCCTGCGACGCGCCGGGCGCATCGCCGTTTCACGCGGAATGGGAGCGCCGCGTGCTGGCCGTCACGCTCGCGATGGGCGCGACGGGCCAATGGAACATCGACACGTCCCGTGCCGCGCGCGAAAGCCTGCCGCCCGCGCAGTATCTCGGCAGCAGCTATTACGAAATCTGGTTCGAAGGCTTGAAGAAACTCTTGACGGCGAAGGGACTCGCGAGCGCCGATGAGATCGCGAGCGGCCGTTCGCAATCCGCCGCGAAGCCGAACGTGCGCGTGCTGAAAGCGGAGGACGTAAGCGCCGCGCTGTTGCGCGGTGCGCCGGTCGATCGTCCGGCTACGTCGGCGGCGCGCTTTTCCATCGGTGATGAAGTCCGCACGAAACTGATGAATCCGCCGACGCACACGCGTCTGCCGCGCTATTGCCGCGGCAAGCTCGGGCGCGTCGTCGCGGTGCGCGGCACGCACGTCTTTCCCGATGAAAACGCGCTCGGTCACGGCGAGCATCCGCAATGGCTCTACACCGTGCGTTTCGAGGCGAAAGACTTGTGGGGCGCGGATACGACCGCGTCGTCGGTGTGTGTCGATTGCTGGGAGCCGTATCTCGAATGACCTCGACCGACGCTGAATCGAAGCTGAAAGAACTGCGCGCCGCGTTGCCCGAACTGCCTTTCGACGGCGACGGTCCCGTGTTTCGCGCGCCGTGGGAAGCGCAGGCGTTCGCGATGACGCTCGCGTTGCACGAGCGCGGCGTGTTCTCCTGGAAGGAGTGGGCGCACGCGTTGAGCATCGCGATCGAGGACGCGCAGGCGGCGGGCGATCCCGATCACGGCGACACGTATTACGCGCATTGGCTCAGCGCGCTCGAACGCCTCACTGCCGAAAAGGGATGCGTGAGCGACGCGATGCTTGCGCAGCGGCGCGACGAATGGGACGAGGCCGCGCGCGCCACGCCGCATGGCCAGCCGATCGTGCTTACGCGCGCATTGCCCGCCGCGACGCTCGATGCGTATCGCGCGGCGATCTATCGGATCGAAGCGCAGCCGGACATCGACATGAAGATCGGCGTCGGGAATCGCGATGTCGTTGCCTTGCTCGAAAAGCATGGCGTCGCAAGCGCGGTGTTCGTCACGGCGTTCAATCCGTTCGGTCATGTGCTCACGCCGCAAGAAAATGCGCTGCGCCAGCGGACGCTGATCGAACGCGTCGGACAGATGGGATTGCAGGCGCTGCCGGGCGCGGGCATTGATCCGCAGCATGTCTGGGTGGCCGAAGCGAGCCTCTTCGCGCTCGGCGCGACCCGCGACACCGCCGATACGCTGATGACGCAATTCGCGCAGAACGCCGTCGTGTATGTCGACCGCGCGGGCGTGCCGGAATTGCTGCTGCATCCGGATCATCGCTGAAACTAACCAACAGGAGAAACCCATGCCGCTCGTTCGCATCGATCTGCAGAAAGGCAAGGACAGCGCGTATCGCACGACTATCGGCGATGTCGTGTACGACGCGATGCGCTCGACACTCGACGTGCCCGAGAACGATCGGTTTCAGATCGTCGCGGAGCACGGCGCGACGGACTTCATCGTCGATCGCACGTATCTCGGCATCAGCCGCACGGACGATTGCGTCGTGATCCAGGTCACGCTCAACGAAGGCCGCGACCTCGCGAAAAAGAGCGCGTTCTACAAGGCGGTCGCCGATGGCTTGCACGAACGTCTCAAGCTGCGGCGCGAGGATGTTTTCATCAGCCTCGTCGAGGTGAAGAAGGAGAACTGGTCCTTCGGCAACGGCGAGGCGCAGTACGCTCCCAAATGACCGAAGCAACGATTCCCTTCGATGTCCGCCCGATGCCGCTTCCCGATCACGCGCCCGGCGACGTGCGCGTGTGGCTGCTTCATATCGATTTTTCGATGCCGCTCGACAGCGCCGCCTACGCCGTGATGAACGCGGATGAACGCGCGCGCGCCGCGCGTTTTCTGCGTCACGCGGATGGCGCGCGTTTCGGCGCGGTGCGTTGCGCGCTGCGACATCTGCTCGCGGCCGAAACGGGCGACGATCCCGCGCGTCTCGCGTTCGATGCCGTCGATCGCGGCAGGCCGTTTCTCGTTCGCCGGAACGCGCCGGATTTCAACGTGTCGCATTCGGGCGGCTATGGCTTGATCGCGATGTCGCGAGAAAGGCGCGTGGGCGCCGATATCGAGGAAGCGCGCGCGACGTTCGATTGGCGCGATCTCGCGCCCGCGGTGCTCGGGGATATCGACCGGCGCGAAATCGAAGCCTTGCCCGACGATGCCGCCCGAAACCGCGCGTTCTTCGACTGCTGGACGGCGAAAGAGGCGGTGCTGAAGGCGCACGGCGATGGCATCGGCAGCACGGATGTCGCGATGCACGGCTTTTCAGTTCTTCCGCGCAGGGACGTTCGCTATGCGGTGACGCGCGGCGCGGGCGCGTTCGACGCTATTTCGCTCACCGCGCCCGACGGATACGCTGCCGCGCTAGCCTGGTCCTATTGATGCGCCGCAGCGACGCTCACGCCACTTTCGTGCGGAGCAAATCCCGATGCGTGAGATACAGCCGCAAGTCGAATTCGATCTGATGGTAGCCGGGCTGCATCAACTCGCACAGGCGATAGAAGGCCTTGTTGTGATCGCTTTCCTTCAGATGCGCGAGTTCATGCACGACGATCATCCGAAGAAACTCGGGCGCGGTGTCCCTGAAAAGCGACGCAATGCGGATTTCCTTCTTCGCCTTGAGCTTCGCGCCCTGCACGCGCGAGATGGCGGTGTGCAGGCCGAGCGCGTGACGCAGCACGTCGAGCTTGCTGTCGTAGAAGACTTTGTCGATTGCAGGCGCGACGCGCAGGAATTCCTGCTTCAGATCTGAGCAATATTCATAGAGCGCGCGATCGGACTGTACGGCGTGCCTGTTCGGATAGCGCGCGTCGAGATACGAACCCAGTTGTTGCTGGGCGATCAGTCGGCGAACCTTGTCCTGCAGCACGTTCGGGTAGGCGCTCAGGTATTTCAGGTGTTGCATGACGGCCAAATTCGATAAAAATGCCTGCGTGCGCAGGCGGGCGTGGGACGCATCGGGCAGCGTCCGCAGCGTGATTTGCGCAGCGATTCAGCAATCATTTTAGTCAACGCCGCGCGGCCTCGCCGACGCCGTTCGCACAAGCGTGTTTCGACGCACGCAATTGCGTAAGTTTATGTTTCAGGCCGGTTTCGACCCCAGCGACCGTGCGAACATGCGCCCTCTTCGGGCAAGGGCGACAAAGGCGGTTTCTTCATGGCATCGAGCAAGGCTCATCATGCGACGGGATGGGCGGCAGGCATCATCGCGGCGGCGATCGTGACGCATCCGGCCACGGCGGGCGGCGCGAACATGCTCGCGGGCGTTTTCGCGCTGCTCGCGGGCGTCGCCGGGGCGACCGCGCCGGACTGGCTCGAAGTCGCGTGGTGGACGCGCGCGCGCAAGCTCTGGATCACGCATCGCACGCTCACGCACTGGGGCATCGGCTGGGTTGCGCTGCTCGCGCTTTCGTATCACTTTCTCGGCCGGCATCCGGCGGCGCCCGTCGCGTTCGGCTTCGCGTGCGGCGGGCTCATGCATCTCTTCGCGGACTGGCCGAACCCGCTCGGCGTGCCTTGGATCGCCGCGCGCCATTCGCTCAATCTATGGACGAGCGGCCATTGCGATCTGATCATCGTCGCGGCTGCGTGGGCTGCAGCGCTTTTCGTCGTCGACGATGTCTGGTTTCATCATGTCTATGGCCGCATGCTGCTGAACGCACTACATATCTAGCACGACATCGCGAGGAGTCACGTTCTCATGCAACCGAATCCCATGCGCAATCGCTTCGCTTTCTTCCTTGCCGCCTTTCTCGCGATGCTCGCGCTCGGCGGCTGCGCGGGCTTCTTCAATCGCGACGCGATGCGCGTGAGCGTCGCGGGCATCGAGCCGCTCGAAGGGCAAGGGCTGGAGATGCGTTTCGCCGTGAAGCTGCGCATTCAGAACCCGAACGACGCGCCGATCGACTTCGATGGCGTCGCGCTCGATCTCGATCTCAACGGCCGCGCATTCGCGAGCGGCGTCAGCGATCAGCGCGGAACGGTGCCGCGTTTCGGCGAAACGGTGCTGTCCGTGCCGGTGACGGTATCGGCATTCTCGATGGCGCGCCAGGCGTTCGGCTTTGCGAGCGGCGACACCGTCAGCAAGGTGTCGTATGCGGTGCGCGGCAAACTCGCGGGCGGCGCGTTCGGCGGCGCGCGCTTCGCCGACAGCGGTTACGTCGATCTGCCGGGCATGGGCGCGCCCGGCTACTAGGGCGCGGACGGCTCCCACGGATCGTAAGGCACGACGCGATCCGCCTCGTTGGCGTCGTTGCGGGCGATCACGGCGCGCGCTGCTTGCGTCGCGCTCAGATTGACCGGCTGATGCGGCACGCCCGGCGGAATGAATACGAAGTCGCCCGGCTCGTTGATGACCGATTCCGCCAGTCCCGGCCCATAGCGCGTCTCGATGCGTCCTTCGAGTATGTAGATGCCGGTCTCGTAGCCAACGTGGATGTGCGGCTCGCCGCGTCCGCCCGGCGGCACGACGACGATATGCATCGCGAGTCCGCGCGTGCCCGCCGTCTTCGCCGACAGCCCGATGAAATACGGCAGATGCTGAACCGTCGCGAGTTGCTCTTTCGGACGCACCGTGACGACCGTCTGCTGCGCTGTCTCTTCAGTGAAATCCTGCATGGCGATGCCTCCGTGAGCCGCTCTTGAGCTATCGACAATAGTCGAAAGCCGATGTCGCGCAAAGGTCATGCGATGCGGCTAACGTAGCCGGAATGCGCGCACCGTCTTTGTGCAACCGCACATGCCCGACCCGCGAGCGATGCGCCGGGGCGGCGCATAATCTCCTTGATTCGAAGCGCGAGCCGCAATCGCACCGCAACCGAAAGCCTCGGGAGGACACCATGCTGGTCAAGAACGAAGCGCGGGTCGAACATCTCATCAACGATCTTCTCGAGTTCGCGAGAGGGCGATTGCCGGAGCCAAGCTTCAAGGTCATCGAGCCGCTGCTTCGCTATTACTACGAGCAGGTCGATGTCGAGGATATCGCGAGCCGCGATGTCGCCGATCTCTACGGCGCCGCGATGGCGCACTGGCAGACCGCGCAGAAGTTCGTGCCGGGGCGCGAGGTGCTGCGCGTCTACAACCCGAATCTGGAGCAGCACGGCTGGCATTCGGATCACACGGTCGTCGAGATCGTCAACGACGACATGCCGTTTCTCGTCGATTCGGTGACGATGGAACTCAACCGCCTGGGGCTCGCGCTGCATTCGGCGATTCATCCGGTGTTTCGCGTCTGGCGCGCGAGCAAGGGCGCGCATACGGGCGAGATCGAGCGCATCGGTCAGGGTCATGCCGAAGCGGGCGACGGCAACTCCGAGCTCGAATCGTTCATCCATTTCGAAGTCAATCGCTGCGGCGACGGCGAGCGTCTCGACGAAGTGCGCGAGAACATCGCGCGCGTGCTCGGCGACGTGCGCGCGGCGGTCGAAGACTGGCCGAAAGTCACCGAGGCCGCGCGTGTAGCGATAGACGATCTGAAGGCGCGCGATACGACGCCCGACGGCATCGAGTCCCGCGCGTTCCTCGAATGGATGGTCGCCGATCACTTCACGTTCCTCGGCTGCCGCGATTACGAACTCGTCGAGCATGAAGGCGGCTTCGCGCTGCGCGGCGTGGCCGGCTCGGGCCTCGGCATTTTGCGCGAAACCTTGCGCGCGCCGTCCGACGGGGACGTGACGCCGCTGCCGCCGGGCGCGGCCGCGATCATCGAAGGCGCGGCGCCGATCTTTCTGACGAAGGCGAATTCGCGCGCGACGGTGCATCGGCCGGGCTATCTCGACTATGTCGGCGTGAAGCGCACGTCGCCGGATGGCAAGGTGATCGGCGAACGGCGCTTCCTCGGTCTCTATACGTCGACGGCGTATCTCGTGCCCACGTCCGAGATCCCGATCGTGCGCCGCAAATGCGCGAACATCGTGCGGCGCGCGGGCTTTCTCGCGAAGGGGCATCTGGCGAAGTCGCTTATCACGGTGCTCGAACAATATCCGCGCGACGAACTGTTCCAGGCCGATGAAGACGTGCTCTTCGATATCGCCATCGGCGTGCTGCGTTTGCAGGAACATCAGCGCACGCGGCTTTTCGTGCGGCGCGACCGCTTCGACCGCTTCGTGTCATGCCTCGTCTTCGTGCCGCGCGACAAGTTCAACACCGACTTGCGCCGCCGCATCAGCCGTGTGTTGATGGAAGCGTTCAACGGCAAGAGCATCGAGTTCACGCCGCTCCTGTCCGAATCGCCGCTCGCGCGCATTCATATCGTCGTGCGTGCGGACAGAGGCGCGATGCCCGAAGTCGATACCCGCGAACTCGAAGCGCGCGTCGTGCAGGTCGCGCGCCGCTGGCAGGACGATCTCGCCGATGCGCTCATCGACAGTCACGGCGAGGAAGCGGGCAACCGGCTCCTGCAGCGTTATGCCGATTCGTTCCCGGCGGGTTATCGCGAGGACTATCCGGCGCGCACGGCGGTGCGCGACATCGAATTGATCGAGGCGACGCATACGCGGCCCGGCGGCTTGTCGATGAGCCTGTACCGGCCGATCGAAGCCGGACGCCGCGCGTTTCGCTTCAAGGTGTATCGCGTCGGCGATCCGATCGCGCTGTCGCACAGCCTGCCGATGCTGGAGCATCTCGGCGTGCGTGTCGATGAAGAGCGGCCGTATCTGATCGAGCCGACCGGCGCGCCAAATGCGTGGATCCACGATTTCGGGCTGGAGTTGCAGGACGACGTGGAGTTCGATATCGACCGCGTGAAGCCGCTCTTCGAAAACGCGTTCGCGAGCGTGTGGTCGGGCGAGATCGAGAACGACGACTACAACCGTCTCGTTCTGCGCGCGGAGTTCGGCGCGCGCGACGTGACGATCATGCGCGCCTATGCGAAATATCTGCGGCAGGTTGGCTCGACCTTCAGCGATGCGTATATCGAGCGCGCGCTGATCGGCAATCCGCTGATCGCGAAGAAGCTGCTGCAACTCTTCATGGTGCGTTTCGATCCGGCGCGCGGCGGCTCGGCGGAAGATCGCGACAAGGCCGCCGAACGCGTGCTCGCCGATATCGAAGCCGCGCTCGACAAGGTGCCGAATCTCGACGAAGACCGCATCCTGCGTCAGTTTCTGGGCGTCATCACGGCGACGGTGCGAACCAATCATTTCCATCGCGATGCGCAAGGCCAGCCGCGTCCGTATGTGTCGTTCAAGCTCGATCCGTCGAAAGTGCCGGGCTTGCCCGAGCCGAAGCCGATGTTCGAAATCTGGGTCTATGCGCCGCGCGTCGAGGGCGTGCATTTGCGCGGCGGACGCGTTGCGCGCGGCGGGCTGCGCTGGTCGGACCGGCGCGAGGATTTCCGCACCGAAGTGCTCGGCCTCATGAAAGCGCAGATGGTGAAGAACACAGTGATCGTGCCGGTCGGATCGAAAGGCGGCTTTGTCGTGAAGAATCCGCCGCCCGTATCGGATCGGGAAGCGTTTCTCAATGAAGGCGTCGCGTGTTATCAGATGTTCCTGCGCGGCCTGCTCGACGTGACCGACAACCGCACGCCCGATGGCATCGTGCCGCCGCCCGATGTCGTGCGCCACGATCCCGACGATCCGTATCTCGTCGTCGCCGCCGACAAGGGCACGGCCACGTTCTCCGACTACGCGAACGCGATCGCGCACGAATACGGCTTCTGGCTCGACGATGCCTTCGCGTCCGGCGGGTCGGTCGGCTACGACCACAAGAAGATGGGCATCACGGCGCGCGGTGCGTGGGAATCGGTGAAGCGGCATTTCCGCGAGATGAACTTCGATACGCAGACGACCGATTTCACCGTGGTCGGCATTGGCGACATGTCCGGCGACGTCTTCGGCAACGGCATGCTGCTGTCGCGCCATATCAGGCTGATTGCGGCGTTCGATCATCGGCATGTGTTTCTCGATCCGACGCCCGATGCGGCCACGAGCTTCGATGAGCGCGCGCGTCTTTTCGCGCTGCCGCGCTCCAGCTGGGCCGACTACGATCCCGCATTGATCTCGACGGGCGGCGGTGTCTATCCGCGCACGGCGAAGTCGATTCCGATCTCGCCGCAAGTGCAGGCGGCGCTCGGCATCAGCGCATCGGTGCTCGCGCCGAACGAACTGATCCGCGCGATCCTGCTGGCCGAGGCGGATCTGCTCTATAACGGCGGCGTCGGGACGTATGTGAAGTCGAGCGCGGAGACGCATCAGCAAGTCGGCGATCGAACGAATGATGGCGTGCGCGTGAACGGCGCGGAACTGCGCGTGAAGGTCGTCGCGGAAGGCGGCAATCTCGGGCTCACGCAACTGGGGCGCATCGAGTTCGCGCAGAAGGGCGGCCGCATCAATACGGATGCCATCGATAACTCGGCGGGCGTCGACTGTTCGGATCACGAGGTCAACATCAAGATTCTGCTCGGCCTCGTCGTCGCGGATGGCGAGATGACCGAGAAGCAACGCAACGCGCTGCTCGCCGAAATGACCGATGAAGTCGGCCTGCTCGTGCTGAAGGACAACTATGCGCAGACGCAGGCGCTGTCGATCGCAAAGCGCCATGTCGCCGAAACGCTCGACGCCGAAGCCCGCATGATGCGCTTCCTCGAACGCGCCGGGCGCCTGAAACGGCGCATCGAGTTCCTGCCGAACGACGACGACATCAACGAGCGCGCGGCGGCGAAGTCGGGGCTGACGTCGCCAGAACGCGCGGTGCTGCTCGCGTACGGCAAGATGTGGCTCTACGACGAACTGCTCGAATCGGACGTGCCCGAAGACGCGCTCGTCGCGGACATGCTGCCCGAGTATTTCCCGAAGCCCTTGCAGCAGCGCTATAGCGAGACGATGCAGCGCCATCCGCTGAAGCGCGAGATTCTCGCGACGCATCTGACGAACGCGCTCGTGAATCGTGTGGGCTGTACGTTCGTGCATCGGCTGATGGAAGAGACCGATGCGCGCCCGAGCGATATCGTGCGCGCGGCGCTGATGTCGCGCGATGTCTTCGATCTCGACGATTTGTGGCGCAGCATCGACGGACTCGACAACATCGTCGCGGATGAAGTGCAGGCGCGCATGTTCGTCGATGTCGTGCGTCTGCTCGACGATACGTCGCTGTGGTTCCTGCGTCATCTGAAGCACAACGGATCGGGCTCGAACGAGGCGAAGGGTTTGCTCGCGCGTTGCCGCGAGGCGGCGCTTCGACTCGCGCCGCAACTGCCGGCGCTCTTGCCCGCGACGCAGCTCGACGCGTGGTACGCGCGGCGGCGCGATCTGGAGGATGCGGGCGTCGAGAGCAGTCTCGCGGCGCGCGTCGCGAGCGGCGAGATCGCGACCGCCGTGCTCGACAGCGCGGAAGTGGCGGCGTGTTCCGGGCGCGGCCTGGAACTGGTGGCGAGCGTGTATTTCGGCATCGGCACGTTGCTCGATTATCGCGGCATCGCCGAACGGGCGATGGCACTGCCGATCACGACGCACTGGGACTTACTCGCGCGCGCGGCGGCGCTGGAAGAGCTCGCGCGATTGAAGCGCGCGCTGACGGTGAGCGCGCTCGAACAGTCGCGCGGCATCGATGCGCCGGATGTGATCGTCGAGAGCTGGCGCGCGAAACGGCAGGACGCGCTGGATCGGTACACGCGCTTGCTGGCCGAATTGCGGGCGAGCGGCGGCGCGAGTTTGTCGATGCTGCTGGTGGTCGTCAGGGAGATGGCGGTGCTGGAGAGAGCGTAGGGACCGTGGGGATTGGCGGCCTTTTATCAATTCTCAACAAATCGTCTCAGGCGTTCCCCTCGGCACTCATTTTTAGGAACTGTCCTTCTTTTTGAAAGATTTGAATTGCCAAATAATTGTCGATTTTTCGAAAGCACCTGTCTGACGGCAGGTGTTTTCAAGATTCGACGTTTTGGAGGCAATTCATGAGCGTTATCAAAGGACGCCTGGCGATCGCGGTTGCGGTCGCGTCCGTTGCAGTTTTATTTGGCGGTTGCGCGACCGAGGCGTCGCACTCGGTTGCGGTTCCCGCCGTCGCGAGTTCCCAGAAGCCGTTCGCGGGCAAGCCCGTGCCCGTGGCCATCGGCAAGTTCGACAATCGCTCGAATTACATGCGTGGCGTGTTCTCGGATGGCGTCGATCGCCTCGGCAGTCAGGCGAAGACCATCCTCGCCACGGCCTTGCAGCAAAGCCGACGCTTCACCGTGCTGGATCGCGACAACCTTGGCGAAACGAAACAGGAAGCCGGGTTCGCGAACAAGGCGCAGTCGATTCGAGGCGCGAATTACATCATCACCGGCGACGTGACGGAGTTCGGCCGCAAGGATGTCGGCGATCAGCAATTGTTCGGTATTCTCGGACGCGGGAAGACTCAGGTGGCCTATGCGAAGGTCAGCCTCAATATCGTCGATATCGCCACGTCCGAGATCGTGACGTCGAGCCAGGGCGCCGGTGAATTCAGTTTGTCGAGCCGCGAAGTGATCGGCTTCGGCGGAACGTCGAGCTATGACTCCACGCTCAATGGCAAGGTGCTCGATCTTGCGATCAGCGAAGCGGTCAATCACCTGGCCGAACAAGTCGATGCCGGCGCCCTGCCGGCCGCAAAGTAATTCCACTCGTTTTCATCCGAACAACAACATGATCGTCAAGATTCACAAACTGACCGGCTTCGCGCTGCCGGTCGCGGTGGCGTGCTCGCTGCTGACGGGTTGCGCAACACAGACCACGTCGCTTTATCAATGGGACGGCTATCAGCCGCAGGTCTACGAATACTTCAAGGGACAAACGAGTCCGTCCGACCAGATCGCCGCACTCGAAGCGGCCCGCGAGAAGGTCTTCGCAAAGGACAAGACATTGCCTCCGGGCTTTCGCGCGCATCTCGGCATGTTGTACGCGACCGTGGGCAAGGGCGCCGAGGCTCGTCAGCAATTGACCGAGGAAAAGGAGCGCTTTCCCGAGTCGTCTACGTATATGGATTTTCTGTTGAGCAAACTTCAGTAAGCACCGACCATGACTTTCAATATTTCCCGCAAACTCATCGCGGTGCTGTCGATCCTCTTGACGATGACCGCATGCGCTTCGCGCTCGCCGAGCCAGACGGACTACACGGCGTTCCGCAACAGCAAGCCGCGTTCGATTCTCGTTCTTCCGCCTGTCAACGACTCGAAGGATGTCGGCGCGACCTACGGCATGCTGTCCCAGATGACGATGCCGCTCGCCGAGGGCGGTTACTACGTCGTGCCGGTCGCCGAGATGGAAGAGACCTTCAGGCACAACGGTCTGACGACTGCAAACGACATTCAGGACGTCTCGGCGGCGAAGCTGCGCAGCATTTTCGGCGCGGACGCAGCGTTGTACACGAAGATCACCGCATACGGCTCGTCGTATCAAGTGGTCGCGAGCACGACTCTGGTCACGGCCGCGGCGAAGCTCGTCGATCTGCGCTCAGGCGAAACGCTTTGGAGCGGTTCGGCCACGGCGAATGGCAAGGAGGTCGGCACGAACGTGAGCGTCGGGTCCGGTCTCATTGGCGCGCTTGCGCAAGCTGCTGTCACGCATGTCGTGAATGTCACCAGCGACAAGTCATGGGCCGTTGCGGGACTCACTAGTCAGCGCTTGCTGGCAACGGGTGGATCGAACGGTCTGCTGTATGGGCCACGCTCGCCGAAATACGGAACGGACTGACCGGGACATAACGCGAGAAGCGACAACGCGCCGAATCATCGGCGCGTTTTTTTTCGCCGATTAAACCGTCGTTTCCTTAATAGATGATCCTTAAATAAGGAATACACAGCAAAGCCATGAAGCACTGTATCCACTCGCTCGCCGCATCGGCAACTTTGTCCGATACATGCTAGATCACATGCACGATTTAACTGCTCGGGCACTTTACATCGCGTAAATCAAGGCATTAAATCAACAGGCGGGCCGAAGCGTCCGCTTGTTGCAATTCATCCCCGTTCTCGTGATTTCTCCGACGTGCATCCGATCGACATGCCACGCACGATCCGATGGCGGGTTCCTTGCGCTTTCGCGTACCAACTGGCAGGGTCGGACACGTCGCGGCGCTTCATATAGCAGCGAGGTCTCACAATGAGCAACATTTCAGGCGAAGCGATCGACACCCTCAAGGCGTCGGTGCGAGGCAGGCTCATCACACCGTCGGATTCCGATTACGACGAAGCGCGCAAGGTCTGGAACGCGACTATCGACAGGCGCCCCGCGCTCATCGTGCGTTGCGCCGGCGCGGCTGACGTCATCGCCGCGCTAGCGTTCGCGCGCGAGCAGGGCGTACTCGTTTCGATTCGCGGCGGATCGCACAACATCGCGGGCAGCGCAGTCAGCGACGACGCCTTGATGATCGATCTCTCCGCGCTGAAGTCCGTGCGTATCGATCCGCAAGCGAAGCGCGCCCATGTCGAGCCCGGCGCGCTGCTCTCCGACTTCGATCACGAAGCGCAGGCATTCGGCCTCGCGACACCGCTCGGCATCAACTCGACGACGGGCGTCGCCGGTCTCACGCTCGGTGGCGGCTTCGGCTGGATCAGCCGCAAGTTCGGCGTGACAGTCGACAATCTCGTCGCAGCGGAGATCGTCACGGCCGACGGCACCTGGCGCCGCGTGAGCGCGGACAGCGAGCCCGATCTCTTCTGGGCATTGCGCGGCGGCGGCGGCAACTTCGGCGTCGTGACGCTCTTCGAATATCAGCTGCATGAAGTCGGTCCGCAGATATACGGCGGCCTCGTCGTCTTTCCGCTCGAACAGGCGAATGAGGTTCTGCCGAAGTATCGCGAGTTCGTCGCGCAATGTCCCGACGAGCTCACCGTGTGGGCCGTGCTGCGTCTCGCGCCGCCGCTGCCGTTTCTTCCCGAGGACGCGCACGGCAAGCCCGTGGTCGTGCTGGCGAGTTGCTATGTCGGCCCGGTCGAAAACGGCGAAAGGGCGCTCGCGCCCGTACGCAGCTTCGGCACGCCCTATGGCGAACATCTCGGCGCGATGCCGTTCGCAGCATGGCAGAAGGCATTCGATCCGCTGCTCACGCCGGGTGAGCGCAACTACTGGAAATCGCACAACTTCGCGAGTCTGAACGACGCAACCTTCGACATCCTGACGAATGCGGTGAAGTCGCTTCCGTCGACGCAGTGCGAGGTCTTCATCGGCGCGATGGGCGGGCAGACGAATCGCGTGCCGGTCGATGCAACCGCTTATGCGAATCGCGATTCGATCTACACGATCAACATTCACGGCCGCTGGAGCGAGGCCGCGGACGACGAGAAGTGCACGAAGTGGGCGCGCGACATGTTCTCCGCGATGACGCCGCATGCAATCGGCAGCGTCTACGTGAACTTCATGACGGGAGAAGAAGGAGACCGTGTGAGAGCGGCGTATGGTCCGAATTACGAGCGGCTCGCCGAAGTGAAGCGGCGCTACGATCCGGATAACCTGTTCCGCAGCAATCAGAACATCACGCCGGCGGCGTGACGGCAGGTGCGTCGTGTTTCGCGATGAAACACGACGCACCGCAAGCGTCGTTCAGGGCCGATTCAGTTGACGGCCGATATCGCGCGTGCCGAACTTCGACGCGTCGTTATCGGCTTCTTCGTAGACGAGCTTGAGCGTTTCGACGCTCAGATATTGACGCAAGAGGCCCAAAAATTTTGGCTCGACCGCGAGACGCAGCCGGTCGAATCGTTGATGCAAGCGGCTCCGTTCGAGATAATCCGCGACGGCCCGCGCGAACTTCTCACGATCCATTTCTGCCGTTTCGGTCGCGCGCGGCGCGGGGTTCCTGAGGTCCTCGACTTGCCGCAAATCCAGCTTCAATCCCTGCGTTTCGAAGATCCGGGCACGGCTGCCGTCGGCGGCGAGAACCCAGGTGATGGCGGTCATGATGCTCCTCCTGTTCGCCAGCCCAAGCGGGCTCCCGCCATTGTGCGCCTAATCTTCGTTTAGCGGCTTCGTTGTCGCCCCGCATTCGTTTTCGCGGCGCAGCAACGCGCGCGCGAATGTGCATCAAGGCAGCATCGAACCGCTCGCTGCGAAGCGCGTGTGGAACGAAAACGCCTGATCGAGGCGATGCGGCGTATGTCCGCCGAGCGCTGCTGCATCGCGGTAATAGTCGCGCAAAAGATCGCGATAGAGCGGATGCGCGCAGTGCTCGATCACGCTCATCGCGCGTTCGCGTGGCGCGAGGCCGGTGAGGTTGGCGAGCCCGCGTTCGGTCACGACGATATCGACATCGTGCTCGTTGTGGTCGCAATGGGGCACCATCGGCACGATGCTCGAGATACGGCCTTCCTTCGCGACCGATTTCGTCGCAAACACCGCATACGCCGCATTGCGCGCGAAGTCGCCCGAGCCGCCGATGCCGTTCATCATGTGCGTGCCGCCGACGTGCGTCGAATTCACGTTGCCGTAGATGTCGGCTTCGAGCGCCGTGTTGATCGCGATGAGACCGAGACGCCGAATCACTTCAGGATGATTGCTCACTTCCTGCGGCCGCAGCACGAGCCGGTCGCGATAGCGTTCGATCTCGTTGAACACTTTCTCCTGCCGTTGCGCGGACAGCGTGATCGACGCGCCCGATGCGAACGTCGCCTTGCCTGAGTCGAGCAGATCGAAGGTCGAGTCTTGCAGCACTTCGGAATAGATCGTCAGCGCTTCGAACGGCGACGCCGCGAACCCCGACAGCACAGCGTTCGCAATGGTGCCGATGCCGGCCTGCAACGGCGGCAACTGTTTCGGCAGACGCCCGCGCGAGACTTCATGCTGGAAGAACTCGATGAGATGACCGGCGATCAACGCCGTGTCCTGGTCGGCGGGCAACACGGTGGATGCGCTGTCCGGCTTGTCGGTGATGACGATCGCGGCGATCTTCTCGATCGGAATCTCGATGGCGGCCGCGCCGATCCGGTCATGCGGGCGCACGATCGGCAGCGCTTCGCGCGCGGGACGGCGCTCGGGAATCCAGATGTCGTGCAGGCCTTCGAGCGAGAGCGGCTGCGCCAGATTGATCTCGACGATCACGCGTTCGGCGAGGATCGCGAAGCTCGCGGTATTGCCGACCGAGGTCGTCGGCACGATGCCGCCGCTCTCGGTGATCGCGGCTGCTTCGACGATCGCGAGGTCGAGCTTGCCGAGGCGATTCGCGCGCAGCAGTTCGACCGTCTCCGACAGGTGTTGATCGACGAACATTACGTCGCCGCGGTTGATCGCGCGGCGCAAGGTCGTGTCGACCTGAAACGGCAGGCGTCGCGCAATCGCACCGGCTTCGGTCAGGATGCGGTCCGTGTCATGACCGAGCGATGCGCCCGTCATGAGCGTGATACGCAACGGTTCGTCTTCCTCGCGGGCGCGGCGCGCGATCTCGAGCGGCACGGCTTTCGCGTCACCCGCGCGCGTAAAGCCGCTTGCGCCGACGATCATGCCGTCGCGAACGAGTTGAGCCGCTTCGGCGGCCGAGGTGATTTTTCCGCGCAACGCGGCACAGCGAATACGATCTTCGTACATCGACGTCTATCTTCAAGAGCTTCGTTTAACCGAAGGCGATTATAGGTAGCGCGGTTTGCCGTCGAAATCGCAACGTTGAAAGACATTGTTCCAATGCCGTGCGACATTGCGCTTTGTCCAAATCGATGCACGCGAGCGCGTTCGCACGCGCCATGAAAGTGCGGCAAAAGAGCGCGCTGGCGAAAAATCGATTCGACTATAAGACGCGCGACGCCGTGGATTAATCGCCGGACCAGGAAATCAGCTTTGCATGGCGAGGAAGGATGCGTTCAGCGATGCGCGTCGAAGGGCGCATCCGGATCCACCAGCGCCGTGCGGACGAAGTGCAGGCACGCGAGCACGCGCTGCACCTCGCGCCGCGCGTTGCGTTCGTCGCGCGTGCGTTCGAGCATGTCTTCTGCGATCACGATCGATGCGACGACCGAAGCTATCGCGCGACGCAGCGTCCGGCTATCCGGCGTGCGGAACAGCACGGCGATATCGCGCAACACACGCGCGAGCGACGTGCTCCACGCGATGCGCAATGCATCGGGAAAGCACGCCGTATGCAGCGCGCGGGAGTCGCGCCGAAGATCGATCATCGCTTGTCCGACTTCGAGCGTGACGAGCATCCACAGAAGCGCATGCCGATGTTCACGCGAGCGTCGCGTGAGCAAGGCGCGCAATTGCGACATCAGATCGTGCGTGCCCGAATGGAAGCGCTCGCCGAGTCCCGCGAGCTTGCCTTCGCATGCGAGCGCCGCTTGCGCGCGCAATTGCGCGAGCGTCTTGCCGACGAGCCAACGCGTGCGTGGCGGCACGATGACCGCGCACGCGATGGCCGCGCCGAGCATCGCGACGAGAACGGCAACGCCGTTGTTCAGCAACAGGCCCGGATCGTAGACGATGCGATTGTCGGGCGCGGCGAGCAGGCAGAAGAACACGCAGAAGCCGATGCCATAGCCCGCGCTCGACGGACGCATCGCGAGAAAAGCGCCTGCCGCGAGCGGCGGCGCGAGCATCGCGCACAGGAGCGCCAGGCCGTCGATCGCCGGATACACGCGACACAGATATGCATATCCGATGACGATCGCGAGCGCCGCACCCGCGGCCATCTGCGCGATGAATTTCGAAGGCCGCGCCAATGCCGACGACAACGCGCACGCGAGCGTCGCGCCGATGACGGCGTAGCCTCCGCTCGGCCACGCCGTCACGATCCAGAACCAGGCCGTCGCCGCGATCACGATGCCTGTACGCATGAAGGTCGCGACGACGACGAAGCGGCTGGTCCGCGCGTCGTATCGCGGCGCCGCGCGATGGTTCGGAATCGACAGATAGCGAATCGTATCGGCGATGAAGCGATACAGCAGCTCCGCCGATGTCGTGAAATCGAGTTGCGTCGCGTGATCGGTGTGAGGGAGCGCGCGTTGTGCATCGCGCAGGCGTTTCGGCAGCGTCGCTTTGTAGCGCTCCAGATGTTCCTTCAGCGCTTCGCGTTCGAAGTTCTGCGCAAGCTCTTCGAAGAAGGGCGCGAGTGCATCGCTCGCGCGCAGGCGCTTCATCGATTGATCGAGCGCATGCAGGCGCGCGCATGCGTTCATGAAGGCGCTGTTCAGTTGCGCCAGCTTGCCGTTGCCCTGACGCATCGCGGGCGACTCATACGTGGCGAAACCACGCGTCGCTTCGAAGCCGACGATCTCATCGACGAAATCGGCGAAGCGGCGTTCGCGCGCGATACGCGAAAGACGTCCGCGCAATACGTCGGCGGCGAATGCGGCGAAACGCATCCGGCGCGCATCGAGCGACTGCGTGAGCGTCGCGCTCGCATGACGCGGAAACACGAGCGCGCTCACCACGCTCGAACACACGATGCCGAGCATCACTTCCGCACCGCGCGTGAGCGTTGCGATGAGCAGGCTGTTCGGATCGGTGACGGCGGGAATGCCGATCAGCGCAGCCGTATAGCCCGCGAGCACGAAGCCATACCAGCGAAAGTGCCGGTAACGCACGGCGAGCGCGGTGCACGCCGCGACCCATATCGTCAGCGCGAGCGCATGGAGCTCGGGCTGTTGCACGAACACGGCGCCGAGCGCGAGCGCGGCGATCATGCCGAGCGCCGTGCCCGCGAAACGATAGACGCTCTTCGCGAGCACCATGCCGGAGAACGGCTGCATCAGGACGAAGGTGGTCGTCATCGCGACGCGCGGCTGCGGCAATTCCAGCCGCATCGCGATGCTCATCGCGATGAACGCGGCCAGCAAGGTCTTTGCGAGATGCAGCCAGACGTGGCCATCGGTGACGAGCCAGTCGCGCATCGACAGGCGTGCTTGCTGGAGCGACATGCTGACCGCCGATAGTCCTCTCGTCATGAAGGCGCCGATTGTAGGCAAGCGGACCGGGCGGATTAATGTGCAAATCAGGGAACATTCTTTCCTGATTCAACAACAATCGATCGCGCGCCAAGGCGGACAATAGCGCTTCCGAAGTGAATGTGACGGTTTGATGGACACCCTACAGAACATGCGGGTTTTCACTCGCGTGATCGAAGCCGGCAGCTTCACGGCTGCGGCTCAGTCGATGAACTCGACGACCGGCGCGATGTCGCGCGCCGTATCCGAACTCGAAGCCCATTTGCGCACGCGCCTGATGAACCGCTCCACGCGGCGTCTCGCGCTGACATCGGCGGGCGAGCGTTATCTGAAGCGCGTGCGGCAGATTCTCGCCGATATCGACGGCGCCGAAGAAGAAGCAAGCTGCGCGTATGAGCATCCGACGGGCACGTTGCGCATGTCCAGTTTCGCGAGCGTCGGACAACATTACATATTGCCTGCGATCGCGCGATATCGCGCGCTCTATCCCGATGTGAAAGTCGAACTCACGCTATCGCAGCGCATGCCCGATCTCTTCGAAGGCAGCAGCGACGTAGCGGTGGTGTCGGCGGGCGCGCTGTCGGATTCTGAAGTGATTTCGCACAAGCTGGGCGAGACCTTCAGCATTCTGTGCGCGTCGCCGGAATACATACGTTCGCGCGGCGCGCCCGACGTGCCCGCCGATCTCGCGCAACACGATTGCCTCACGCTGCAGACGCCCGCGTTTCCCGCGCGCGAGTGGACGCTCGAAGGGCCGGAAGGCCGCGAGACGATGCAGATCAGCGGAACGGTGCAGGTGAACATCGCGGAATCGCTCGTCGTCGCGATTCGCGAAGGCATGGGCATCGGCATGTTGCCGCTCTATGCTGCGATCGAAGGCTTGCGCAATGGCTCGCTCGTGCGCGTGCTGCCGCAGCACACGCTGCAGCGCACGAATCTCTATGCGCTCTATGCGTCGCGCAAGTTCGTCGATGCGAAGACGCGTACGTGGGTCGAATTCCTGCGCGCGCATCTTCCCGACGTGATCGCGCGCGATGAAGCGTTGCTCGCGGAAGTGGGCCGAACGCCATCGAAGGTTCTGCGCGCCGCGTGAATCACGTATCGCTCCACATGCGCAACAGGTTGTGATAGCAGCCGACGAGCGTGCGTTTCGCGCTTTCGTCGCCGTTGGTCGCATTCAGGCGTTGAATGGAGTTGTCGAGATCGAAGAGCAGCGCGCGTTGCGCATCGTCGCGCACGAGGCTTTGCGCCCAGAAGAAACTCGACACGCGTGCGCCGCGCGTGACGGGCCGCACCTGATGCAGGCTCGTCGCGGGATAGACGATCGCATGTCCCGCGGGCAGCTTCACTTCCTGCACGCCGTACGTGTCTTCGATGATGAGCTCGCCGCCGTCGTATTCGTCGGGCGGCGTGAGAAAGAGCGTGATCGATACATCGGTACGCACGCGCGCGCCATGCCCCGGCACGATGCGGATCGCGCCATCGACATGACTGCCGAAATGCATGCCGCCTTCATAGCGATTGAAAAGCGGCGGATACACGCGATTGGGCAGCACCGCGCTGATGAAAAGCGGATGACGCTCCAGCACGCCGACGAGCGCGTCGCCGAGTTCGAGCGCGATCGGCGAGCCTTCCGCGATCTGCATGTTGCGCTTGACCGGCGCGCCCTGATAGCCGGCGGTCGCGCGGCCATCGACCCATGAGTCGCTTGCTTCGAGACGCGCGCGCATTGCGGCGGCGTCCTCGGGGGAGAGCACGTTCGGTATCGAGAGGATCATTGTTCTTGCCTTCGCGAGCGCGCGCCATGAGTCGCATGGCGCGCGCATTCGCATCACATCACATCAACGGAAGCGGTAATTCAACGTCGCGATGAACGTGCGGCCGAGACCCGGAACCGCGCGTCCGCCATCGGACGGAATCAGGGCGTCGTAGTACTTCTTGTCGAACAGGTTCTGCACGTTGAACTGGATATCGTAGCGCTTCTGATGATATGCGGCCATCGCGTCCCAGCGCACGTAGCCGCCCGCTTGAACGAGATTGTTGTTCGCCGCGTAGCGCGACGATACATACGAAGGCCCGCCGCCGATCTGCCATACGGGCGTGAAGTCGTACGTCGTCCACAGCGTCAACATGTGCTTCGGCGTGTTGGCGGGCGTGTTGCCTTGCGTGCCGTCGAATGCCTTCAGGATGGTGCCATCCATGTACGTGTAGCCGCCGAACATCTGCCATTGCCGCGTGATGTGGCCGGCGATGCCGAGCTGATAGCCGCGCACGCGCACGTCGCCATCGAGTGAATAGCTGCCGTCCGAAGCGAGCGTGCGCGCATTGGTCTTCTCGATGTTGAAGAGCGATTGCGTGATCGACAGGCCGCCGTTCAGCAGATCCCACTTCGAGCCGATTTCATAGGACTTGTTGTGCTCGGGCGGCAGGTTTTGCTGGCCGTTGGTGAGCGTGAGCGCTTCGAGCGACGGATCGAACGACGTGCCGTACGAGACGTAGTACGACTGCCAGTCCGTCGGCTGCCATACGACGCCTGTGCGCACGCTCGTGAAATAGTTCGTCTGCGTCGCGTAACCGGGCTGATTGATCGAGTTGTTGATCGCCGCTTCATAGCGGTCCCAGCGCACGCCGCCGATCCACTTCCAGTGCTCGCCGATCGAGATGGTGTCGTTCAAATAGACGCCGATGCCGTTCGCGCTCGACTCCGCGAGATTGGTCGCCACTTCGCGATAGTTCGCCGGACGCGGCACATACGCCGGATCCACGAGCGGCACGATGGCGAGCGTGTTCGACGGCAGACCCGGCGTGGTCGCCGTGAAGGTCTGGTTGCTATACGTTTCGTGACTCAGATCGACGCCCGCGAGCATGTCGTGCTTCAAGGGGCCGGTCGCGAACTTGCCTTGAACGTCGGTCGTGTTGTAGACCGAGTGATCGTTGATGGTGCGGTCCTTGCCTTGCAGACGCACGAAGAGCGACGAGAGCGGCAGCGTCGTGTAATTGCCGTTCGAGAGCGCGGGCGACGTGCCGAGCGGGCCCGTCAGCACGGCCGCCGCGTTGGTCGCGCGCGCTTCGGTGCTGTAGTGGCTGAACTGCGTCTGGTTGCGCAGCGTGAACATGTCGTCGAAGCGATGTTCGATGCGCGCGTTCACCGTCTGCACATCCTGAATCGTGCGGTCGTCGGTGAAGCCGTAGAAGGTCTTCGTATCGACGGGCGCGGGATGGCCGTTCAACGGCGGAATGCCGTAGTCGGGCTGATCGCGGTTGTGCTGGATCAGCGCCGACAACGTCACCTGCGTCGGCGTGCCGATGCCGAATTTCACTTCGGGCGCGATGCCGTAGTCCTTGTTGATCATCTCGTCGCGCGTCGAGCCCATCGACTGGCCGAACGCGTTGATGCGGAACGCGGAGGTATCCGTCATCGGCTGATTGATATCGACCGTCGTGCGATAGCGGTCGTGCGTGCCGGCTTGCAGCGAGACATCGGCGCGCGGATTCAGCGTCGGCTGCTTGCTGACCTGATTGATGACGCCGCCCGTCGAACCGCGCCCGAAGTACAGCGACGACGGCCCGTACAGCACGTCGATCGATTCCAGATTGAACGTATCGCGATAGTACTGGCCGCGATCGCGGAAGCCGTCGAGATAGATGTCGGTGCGCGCCGAGAAGCCGCGCAGGTTGATGTTATTGCCGATCTGGCCGCCTTCGGCCGCGCCGAGCGTGACGCCGGGCACGTTGCGCAGCGCATCGGAGAAAGAGCTCACGGCCTGCGATTGCAGCACCGCCTTCGGCACCACGACGACGGCTTGCGGAATGTCGCGCAGGGCGGTCGGCACCTTTGCGCCGACGCTCGACATCTCCGGCTGGAAGTCGGGCGCGTCGGCCTGACCCGTCACCTTGACGGCGGGCAGGGTCGCGGTTTCGGGTGCGGCGGCGGGGGGCGTGTCTTGCGGTGCGGCTTGTGCGGATTGCGGTGCGGTCTGGGCGTAAAGCGGCGCGGCCATGGGCACGGCGGCAATAGTCACCAATGCCGCAGCAAGCGGCGTCTTTCTCAACATGTCGTTTTCCCGATGCTTGTTAGTGAAATTCAAATCGGCAGCGAAGCGGGTTTTCGACTGCCGACGTTGACCGATCCGAGATCGAGGCGAAGGCGGGCGACGTCGTCGAGAAAGAACCGGCGGCGGCGCCCTGAGAGCGCACGTCGCGCTCGACGGGCTTCATTGAGTCAACCTATCGGCGCGATCGTGTTAAATGCGAATCAGTATCATTACATGTCTCAGAAACATTTGGAAATATCCTAGTTTCGCGACGGGTCTTTTTGCCCCTTTTTGTGACGGCGGCGCAACGTAAGATTCTGTAAGGTTGGCTTTGGCGCTTGGGCGGCGCCGCTGAAGGCTTGCTGGCCGGGATTGAGCGGGCGAGCAGCAGGCGATGAAGAACGACGCTACGACGAAGCGCTTCAGAACCCCGCGACGCCCGATGTAACGAGCGAGTAAGGTCCGCTCGTCAATTGCTGTCTGAGAAACTCGATGCACACGCGAATCTTCGCCGAATGCGACGAGCGCGCCGACGTCACCGCCCACACGTCCGCGCGCTGCCGATAAGCCGGCAGAACGGGCACGAGACGGCCGTTTTGAAGACTGCCGGCGGCGTCCCAGATCGAGCACATCACGATGCCGAAACCTTCCTCGGCCCACTGCCGCACGATGTCGCTGTGGTTCGAAGCAATCGGCCCGGTCACTTTGACGCTTTCCTCGCCGTTCGGCCCGGCGAGCCGCCAGACGCCGAAACGCTGATCGCGCCCGCGAAACAGCAGGCAATCGTGATGCGCCAGTTCGGCCAGCGTTCTAGGCGTGCCGCGCCGTTCGAGATACGCGGGCGCGGCGGCGAGCACGCGAAAACTGTCGACGATCTTGTGCGCGATCAGATGCGGCTCCAGCACTTCGCCGACGCGAATGTCGATATCGAAGTTCTCGCCGACGAGATCGACGCGCCGGTCGAGCAGTTCGAGCCAGATTTCCAGCCCCGGATGGCGACGCCGTAGCAAGGTGAGCGCGGGCGAAACATGCTCGCGCCCGAGCCGCAGACTCGTGCCGATCCGCAAGACGCCGCGCGGATCGTCGAGGCCGGCGAAGGCGTCGGCCATGCCCTGGACGTCGTCGAGAATCTTTTGCGCCCATTGGAACGCCGCTTCGCCGTCGCTCGTGATGGACACGCGGCGCGTCGTGCGCGTGAAGAGCCTGACGCCGAGACTCGTCTCCAGCATCGCAATGCGCTTGCTGACGTGCGCCGGCGAGATGCCGGTCTCGGTCGCGGCGGCGATGAAGCTCGAACGCCGCGCGACGATGCAGAACAACTGCAAGTCGCGCAGGAATTGGTCGTTGTTCGCGACGAGCGCGCTTTGCGTTTTCATTCGAACGATGTTGGCCCGCTTGCGGCAGTGGATCAAGCCTAGCCGCAAGCGCGGCGCACGCGCAAGAACATCAGTTCGACAGCGACAGATACGGCGAGCTGAACGCCTGCGGCGGAAACACCGGCTGCGCGCCGCCTTGACGCGTGAAGCTGTAGCGCACATAAACGGCGGCGAGCCACTCGCGATACTGATACGCGTTGCCGAACGATGCCGTCGCGCCGAACGCGAGTTGTGGCGCGAGCTGGTATTCGCCCGTCGCGCTGAGCGAATACGACACGCCCGTCTTGCTCTGGCCGGGATAGACCGCGCCCGCATCCGGCGTCGCGCCGGAACTCGCGGCTCGCGCCTGATACGTGCCGTTCGTCGGGAAATAGTCCGACGCGTCCTGCCGATAATGCTGCACGCCGATCGAACCCTTCAGGTCGTACGTGAAAAGCCCCGTGCGTCCCATGTATTCGACCGGGAAGTTCAGGATCACGTACTGCTGCGGGCTGAAGTAGCCGCCTTGGCCATACGTGAAGTACGACAGGTTCTTGTCGTAGTGCATCAGCGTGGTGTTGGCGCCGACGGTCAGCGTCTGGTCGGCATCCTTGATGAGACGCGTGTAGATGCCGCCGCCGCCCTTCACCGCGTTGTTGGTCGCGACCTGATTGCCGTCGAGGAACTGATACGCCGCGTTCACGTAGACGCCGCTCGTGCCGTCGTCCCAGCCGAGGTCGGCGCGCGCGCCCGTCGATGTCACGCCGCCCCATTCGAGGTTCGCGCCCTGATCGCGCGCGCCGGCGTACGAAAGCAGGCTGTCGGTGACGGCGCGGCGGGCGACGGCGAGCGAATACGACACCTTGTCGGTGATCGCGTTCTGATACTGCAATCCGCCGACGACATTGGTCTCGCGAAAGCCGAGCGGCGTCGTGCCGACATCGCCCTTGAAGTTGCGGTTCTCGTAGCCGAGCGAGAGCCCGACGCCCGTCGCCGTCTGCGAGCCGTAGTTGTTGGTCGGCGGCGTGGCGGTCGCGCCGAGGCCGGAGCCGAAGCGCGCGAGCGTGTTCGGCTCGCTGCTCGCGGTGCCGGCGTCGAGCGTGACGGGCGTCGCGCGCACGATGACGTGGCCGTTGCCGGCCTTGATGCGGCCTTCGATGGGCGCTTCGATATCGGTCAGGTTCGAGAGGCCGTCCTCGCCGTCGCGGCTGCGGAAGATGAGGCCGCCGGAAATCGTGCTCGCCTGCTCGCGATTGATCTGCGCGAGTTCCTCCGCGACGCCCGCCGTCTGCGAATTCGCGACCGGCGCGGGAACGCCGCCCGTGCTCATCGCCGCGGCTGCGGCGGCGCGCTGCGCGGGTTGCGCCTGCGACGGGTAATAAGGCTGCGCGTAGCCCGCGGGCGGCTGCGGGATGTACTGCTGCTGCGCGTACTGCGGCGGCGCGTATGGCTGCGGCGCGTACTGTTGCGGCTGCTGGTAATAAGGCTGCTGCTGCGGCGGCGGCGCGCCGTAGGCGTACGGATCGGCGGGACGCGTCGTCGCGGTCTTGGGCGATGACACCGGCTTCCTCTTCGAGCTGGCGGGCAGCGGCGCGTTGTACGCATTGGCTTGCGCCTCGCGCGCGCCGGGCGACATCGGCCAGGGCTCGGCATACGGATCCTGCGCGGCGTAAGGCTGCTGCTGATACGGCTGCGGTTGATACTGCTGCGGCTGCGGATAAGCCGGCTGATACCCGCCATCCTGTCCCGGATACGGCTGCAACGGCGCGCCCGATTGACCCGAGCCATACGCGTCGGGTCCGTAGCCGCCGCTCGGCACCGGACGCGGCGCGGCGTTGGGCATCGTCATCGGAGCGGAGGACGGCGCGACGTAAGGCACGGAATACGGCGCGGGCTGAGGAGGCGGCAGATAGTTCGGCACGGGCTGCGAATAACCTTGAGGAAGGGCCTGACGATAAGACGCGTCCGATGCGAGCGCCGGGTTCGACGCCGTATCGACGGCCGTCTTGCCTTCGAACGGATTGGTGCCGGGCAGCGGATTCGAGCCGACACGGCTCATCGCGGTTTCCCAGCCGGGCGGGACATTGCCGCGTCCCTGCGCCGACGCCGCCGGCGCGGGCGTATTCGCGGCGACGAGCGAGCGTTGCAGGAACTGCGCGGCGAGATCGAGCTTGCCTTGCGCGCGATACATCCGGCCGATCGCGGCGAGCACGCCCGGATCGTTCGGCGCGGCTTCGTACGCCTGATTCGCGTAGGTCTGAGCGAGCTTGAAATCGCGCACGCCGCTCGCCGCCGACATCGCCGCCGTCTGCAAGCCGATATCGTCCGGACGGCGCGACAGCGCTTTTTGATAGCACGAGAGCGCGTTGCGGTCATCGCCCGCCGATGTGTACATGCGGCCGAGCGCCGCCTGCAGGTCGGCGTTGTCGGGCATCGCGGCGAGCCACGGCGCGATCACGTCGTAGGCGGCGGCGAGATCGCCTTGCCGGCGCACGACATCCGCACGCGCGATGACGATGCCCACGTTCAGATTGTTGAAGTCCGCGCGCTGCTGCGTCGTGAGCGGCATCGATTGCAGACGGCGCATCACCGAGCCGAGCTCGGCTTCCTGCTGCGTCGCCGACAGAATGCCCGCGTATTGCAGCAGAAGACCGGTATCGTTCGGCGCATTGGCGATGGCGCCGCGCACGAGCGACAACGCCCGCGCCGGATCGCCCGCCTTGACGTAGGCCGATGCCACCGCGCCCATCAATTCCGCATTGCCCGCCGCAACGGGTTCCGCGCGGCGCAAGATCGCGAACGCCTGCTGACGCTGACCGGACGCAGCGGCGCGCGTCGCGAGATCGGCCTGCTGATGCACCCACAGGCGATGTTGCAACGCGGTCATCGCCGGCGTGCGTTGCGCGGCCGGAATGCGGTCGAGTTGCGCGAGCCCGGCCGGCCAGTCCTGCGTTTCGGCGGAGAGCAGCGCGCTCGCGTAGAGCGCGTCGGTCATGTCGGGATGCGTGGCGAGCAGGCCGTCCATCATGCTGCGCGCATTGCCGACCGCGCCCTGACGCACGTAGATGCGCGCGAGATCGAGCCGCAGCCACGGATCGTCGGGATTGTTGAGCAGCGCGTCTTCGAAGAGACTGCGCGCCGCACCGAGATCGCCGCGTGCTTCCGCCGCGCGCGCCTGTGCCGCCTGCGCTTCGCCGCGCAGCTTGTTGATGCCGCCGGCCTTCGCCTGCTGTTCCGTGTTCAGCCGATTGGCGAACTCGAGCGCTTCGTCGCCGCGCCCTTGCGCGGCCAGTGCGCCGACGAGTCCGCGAATCGCATCGGGATTGTCGGCCTGGCGGCGCAGCGCCATGCGATACGCCGCTTCCGCGCCGCGTGGGTCGCCGTTCGCGAGCAGCATTTCGCCGAGCAGCACTTGCGCGGTGACTTCGGACGGATCGGTTGCGATCGCGCGTTCGAACAGCGCCTTCGCTTGCGCGATCTGGCCGTTGCTGCGCGCGCCGATGGCATCGCTTGTATAGGTCCAGTAGGTCGCGCTCGTGAGCGCGTCTTTCCAGCGCGCCGCATTGCCGGCCCGCGACGCGCGTTCGAGATACGTGCGCGCTTCGGAAAAACGCTCCTGCTTCAACGACGCGACGCCCATGCCGCCGAGCGCATCGGCGTCGTTCGGATTGCTCGCCAGCACCGACGAAAAACGCGCGCGCGCCGTCACGAGATCGCCGCGATCGAGCGCGGTGAAACCTTCCGCGACGGTCCGTCCGCGCGCATCGACGGCGGCGTCGGCCTGCGAGCGCTCGCGTGCCGATTTGTCCTGCTGCACCATCGAATCGAAGCGCGCTTTGACGGCGGCGTCATCGGGCGCGACTTGCAGATACGCCTGATAAAGCGGCGCATCCGATGCGCGCGCGCCGAGCCACAAGAGCGCCTGCCGCCAGCTTTTTTTCGCGTCGGCGCCCACAGCGCTGTCGCCCGACAACTTCGCGAGCCGCGCGATGCCGTCGCGCCGCGTCGTATCGCGATACGTCAGATGCTGCGCATAGGCGAGCTGATAGCGCGGCTCGTCGGGATTCTCGCGCGCCAGTTGTTCGAGGCCGCGCCGCGCTTCGTCCCAGCCCTGCGGCGTGGCGGCGAGCGCCTGGTAATACTCCAGCTGAAGTCCGGGCGTCGCGGGCTTGCCGTCGATCGCGCGCTTGTATTCCTGCACCGCCGATGCGCTTTGTCCGCTTTGCGCGAGACGCCGCGCGTCGTTCACGGTCTGATCGCGCGAACTGGTTTCGCCAAGCCGCCGGCCGAGTTCGTCGATGTTCGGATAACTCGGCGCGACCTGGCGCAACTGCGCGAGATACTGCTGCGCGCCGCTGCCGTCCTTGCGATCGGCGAGCACCATGCCCATGCCGAAAAGCGCATCGGGCTGCTTCGGATTGATGCGCAGCACTTTCTGCCACGCCTGTTCCGCGAGATCGCCGCGCTTGTGCGCCTGCCAGTATTTGCCTTGATCGATGAGCACGTTCAGCGGATCGGCGGCGGCCTGCGCGAAGGCCATCGCCGGTGCGGCGCAGATCAGCGCCGCGATCACGCGTTTTCTGGTCTGGATCAGCATGCGCTTCTCCAGTTCGGCACGAGACGGCCGTTTTCATCGAAGCGATATCGACCGTCGATGAAACCGCCGCCAAAGAGACCGAGCACGCGATCGTAATAGACCGGCTCGCGTCCCGCGCCCGGCGGCGCGGTCAGCGCTTCGAGATGCGCGCGCGCGAGGCCCAGGCCGCGTTCGTCGTTGAGCGCCTTGAAGTACGGCGCGAGCGCGGCCCAGTAAGACAGCGGACCTTCGCCCGTCGCCGCGCCGGTCGTCACGTTGACCTTTTCCGGCGGAAAGCCCGCCTGCGCGACGCTCTGGCGCATGCCGCCGAGCGCATCGAGCCACGGACGCGCGAGCGGATCGCCCGGTGACGTCATGCCGGCCCACAGATAGACGCGGATCGCGTCGTAGCTGCCGACATCGCCGTTCTTCGGATCGACGACGAACCGGCCGTTCTGATACGCGGCCCAGTCCGGCGCGTAGCCGCGCGGCGACGTCACCTTGATCGTCTTCGCGGCGCTCTGCGCGAGCTTCGTCCACGGGCCGTCGGGCATGTCGTGCGCGAGCCCGCGCAAAACCGGCAGCGGCAGATAGCTCGGATTCAGCCGCGTCACGTCGCCGATGCGAAAGCCTTGCGGACCGGGCAGAAGCATCGGTCCGAGGCCGGGCAGGTCGACGGTTTCCTGCTTCACGATCTGCGTCGCGAGCGCGTAGGCGAGCTTCGTGTACGCCGGTTCCTTCCACAGGCGACCGGCCTGGAAGAGGTCGTACGCGATCCACACATCCGAGTCCGACGCCGAATTCGGGTCCATCACGCCGAACGAGCCGTCCGGTTTCTTGCCCCATTGCCATGCGGGCAGACGCACGTTATTCGAATCGAACTGATTGGCCGACAAGTTCGTGCGCGTCCAGCCGAGCACCCGGTCGAAGGTCGCGCGGTCGTTGGCGACGAGCGCGAAGAACAGCGCGTAGGACTGGCCTTCGGAGGTCGTCTGCTGCGCTTCGGTCGAACGGTCGATCACGCGGCCATCGGCCTGAACGACGCGCTCCACGAACAGCCGATACGCGGACCAGTCGCATTGCTGCGCCGCGTTTGCGCCCGTCACGGACGCGGCAATCGTTGCACCAGCGAAAATCTTGGCGGTCGATACCCGCATATCAGTCCCTCAGGCGCCGCGCGGCGATCGAGCGCAGCGTACGGTAGAACAGGGCCGCGATGATGAGCGCGGCGAGCACGCCGGCGAGCACCAGCAGAATCGGATGCGACGACAGCGCCCAGCGCATGTAATGCATCGGCGAAAGATGGCCGACGTAGTACGCCTCGCCGTTCGACGTGACCGTCACCGTGCGGCCGTGGATCACGGCCATCGCGCCTTGAATCGACGGCAGCAGGTCGTTGTCGAGCAGCGCCGCGGAAAGATCGGCGTCGGACTGGCCCGCCGCGCTGATGAGCGCCACCGCGCTGCGCCCGCTCTTGAGCGGCGATTCGAAGCCGGTCAGAAGCGCATCGCCGTTCGAGCTGACGAGCGACAAATCCGCGCGCGCGGGCGAGCGTTCCGGGCCTTGCTCGCCATGCCACCAGTCGACGAGCTTGAACGCGACATCGGAAAGCTGGAACGTGCGCGCGTCGCCGTCGCCGGAAAAGGGCATCTGCTTCGCCCAGCGTTGCAGCAGCGGCTGGCGTCCGGGCGAACCGAGGATCAGCAGATCCTTGTCGGCGAAGCGGTCGACGTCGTTCGCGCTCGTGACCGTCACGCCCGTCACCGGATAACCCGTCGATGCGCCCATGCGGCCCATTTCGAGCAGATACAGGCTGTAGTCGGCCGAGTTCGGCTCGTTCGGCAGCACGACCGCCGTCTGCGAAAGATCGGCCATGCGCGTGAACGGGAAGCCGCCGTTGGCGAACGCGGCCAGATCGGGCAGCGCCATGTAGTGCGGGAAACCGGAGAGATCGATGGTCGAATTCGGATCGACCGCGCCGACGACGTTATCGAGCACGCGGCCCTGGCATTCGCCCGTCTTGGGGATGTCGTAATAGAAATGCAGACGCAGTTGCGCGCGCGGCGTGATGAGCAGCGGCGGCAGATAAATCTCGCGGCGCGCGGCGACCGTCTTGTCCGGCATCACGCGGCTGAAGTAGTGACCGAGGTCGAACGTCGATGTCGATACGGCCGGAATGCGCAGCGACTGCACGAAGCCATTGTTGACGCTGATATTGAGCGACGAGCGATCCGGCGCGGGCCGCACCGTGTAGCGATAGCCGAGATCGACGGGCACGCCCTTCGTCTGCCACATGAAGAGATCGGGCGGCACGCGCAGATTCACGCGCACGGCATCGGCGTCGTAGCCGTAGGCGGTCAGGTCGCGCGCTTCCGCGAGCTCGCCGAAGCGCACGGGGCGGTCGGTCGGCAGCCAGTTGGGGGCATCGTACGGGCGGCGCGGCTGAAGGTCGTTGAACTGCGTGATCGTCGCGCTCGTGCCGGACAGCGTGTTCTGTCCGACGCCAAGGGCCTTCGCGGCGGTCTTCAGCTCGTTGTCGTCGCGGCCGAGCACGAGCAAGAGACGCCCGCGCGCGTTCGCGTCGCGTTCGACGAGCGCGATCGTCGGACCGGAGACAGCCGGAATGTCGACGCCCGCGATCTTCGCATCGCCGATGGCGAACACCACGGCATTGCCCGACAGCGGCACGTTGTCCGTCTGCGCCGGAAAGATCGCGCCGCGATAGCCCGCGAGCGAGCCGAAGTACGACGCGACCATGCCGGCGGCTTCGAGCGTCGGCAGGCTCGGCTTGCCCGCGAACACGAAAGGCAGTTCGAGGCGGCGCACGTCGCGCCGGTCGAAGAACGGAGTCGGCAGCGCGGCGAGATCGGGCTTGTTCGCGATCGACGCATACGTGAGATCGAGCGAACTCGCGTTGCTGACGCTCGCCCAGAGCGTCGAGTTCGACGGATCCTCGCACTGCTGCGTGTAGTGGCCGATCAACTGCACGTTGAGGTGATTGAACTCGGTGATGAAGCGCGGATCGATCGCCACGTCGCGCGCGACCAGCGTGCCGGCCTGTTCTTTCGGCACCGGCAGCGTCGCGGCCACTTCGCCGTTGATGAGCACCTTCAACTGCGAAATCGACGGCAACAGCGACGGCGAATAGCTATAGATCAGATGCAGGATCGCGCCGGTCACGACTTCGTCGCCGCGCACCGAAAACGCGATGCCGTTCTGGCCATCGGTGCCGCGCAGTTGCAGCGGATCGAGCGCGCCGTAATCGGCGAAGGTCAGCGTCTGACGGCGGCCGCCCGGAACCAGCGTGCCGGGATCGGCGGTCGTCGGAATGCGCGACGTGAGCGGCTTCTCGGGCTTGCCGGAAAACGCGGGCACGGGCATCGCGAGCGGCGCTTGCTGAATCGACGCCGGGTTGTAGACGACGGCGGGACTCGGCGCGGGCACGGCGCCGACGCCGGTCGCCTGCTGCGCGCCGCCGGTTGCCGCAGCGCTTTCGGCCGCCGCCGCGATGGACGCGAAGGGCGCGGCGAACGCCGTCTGCAAGGCCACGAAGACGGCCAGCGCGCGTGCAAAGGGTCGTTCGCAAAAACGCGGCGCGCGCTCGCCCGTTTCTTTTTCAACGCGCAACTTCGACATACCGATGCCCATTTTTATTGGTCTTTGGTTTTCAGCTTCTTCACATCGACCGGGCGCTTGTTCATCCAGGTTCGAAGGTCGCTGTACAAGTGCTCGAACAGTCCCGCGATGCCGCGCGTGCCGACGAGCAGCACATGCGACAGGCCGCGCAACGGCGTGTCCGGACGGCGTCCCTCCGACCATCCGGTCCAGGCGTCCGCGCGCGCGAAAGTGGTCTTCACGAAGTCGTATTCCTGCTCGCGCGTGAGTTGCGAGAAGCGCAGGCCGACGCGTCCGGGTTCCGTATAGCCGACCGTCGCCGGAAACGCGTATTCCTCGTCGCCGCGAAAGAGCGAGACGGTGACGCGCTCGTGCATCGGCACTTCGATCTTGCTCGGCAACGCGACGCCGACGCCGCCTTCCGAATAATCGATGGTCTCGCAGGCGAGCGTGCGGCCGGTCGAGAACTTGAGCATGACGGGCATTTTCATCGTGACGCGATGCGTCGCGCGGACCTGCTTGCGCTCGCTCGCCGCCGCCACCGATGCGCCGAGAATCAGCATGTTGTAGACCGTCCAGCAGAGGTTGAGGATGGTCGTGTTCACTTCGCTGCGCACATGCCAGTTGATGGCGATATGCACGATGCCCGCGACGAAGCCGAGCAGATTGAGGAGCAGCAGGAACAGATACGGCCGCGAGATGGACCAGTCGAAGTAATCCTTCGCGATCTGCCCGCCCTTGGCCGTCACGTTGAACTTGCCGAGCTTCGGGTTGATGACGGCGAGCAGCGTCGGCGCGGTGATGTACGACGCGAGCACCGATTCGTACACTTCGGCCCAGAACGAATGGCGGAAGCTGCGCTGCATGCGCGAATTGGTGATGCTCGCGTGCATCATGTGCGGCAGCGCGAAGATCGCGATGGTGCTCGCCGCCGCTTCGATCACATGCGCGCCGAAGAACAGATACGACAGCGGCGCGGTAAGAAACACGAGACGCGGCACGCCGTAGAAGAAGTGCAGCATGCCGTTGAGATAACAGAGCCGCTGGCCGATCTTGAGGCCCTTGCCGGTAAGCGGATTGTCGATGCGGAAGATCTGCGTCATGCCGCGCGCCCAGCGGATGCGCTGCCCGATATGCCCTGAAAGACTTTCCGTGGCAAGACCCGCGGCCTGCGGAATCGCGAGGTACGCGGTCGTATAGCCGAGCCGATGCAGCTTGAGCGCCGTATGCGCGTCTTCGGTCACGGTCTCGACCGCGATGCCGCCGATCTCCTCGACCATCGAACGGCGCAGCACGGCGCAGGAGCCGCAAAAGAAGGTCGCGTTCCAGAGATCGTTGCCGTCCTGCACGAGACCGTAGAACAGTTCGCCTTCGTTCGGCACCTTGCGGAACGTGCCGAGATTGCGTTCGAACGGATCGGGCGAGAAGAAATGGTGCGGCGTCTGCAGCATCGACAGCAGCTTGTCGCGCAGGAACCAGCCGAGGCAGATTTGCAGGAAGGAGCGCGTCGGGATGTGATCGCAATCGAAGATCGCGAGGAATTCGCCCTTCGTGATCTTGAGCGCCTCGTTGATGTTGCCCGCCTTCGCGTGACGGTTATGCGTGCGGATCGTCCAGTTGACGCCCACTTCCTCGCAGAACGTCTTGAATTCGGGGCGACGGCCGTCGTCGAGTACGTGGATCGCGAGCTTGTCCGACGGATAGTCGAGCGCGAGCGCCGCGTAGATCGTCGGCTTCACGACGGAAAGCGGCTCGTTGTACGTCGGGATGAATACGTCGACGGTCGGCCACTGGCTGCGGTCGGCCGGCAGCGGCAAGGGCTTTCTCTTCAGCGGCCACGCGGTCTGGAAGTAGCCGAGCATGAGCACGAGGGTCGCGTAGACTTCGGCGGCGACGAGCAACATGCCCCACGCGGCGTCGAGCGGACGTTCCCAGTAAGTCGTTTCCGTGAGCCGCCAGAACATGTAGCGGCCCGACGCGACGATCGACAGCATGATCATCACGAGCGTCGCGTACTGGCCTTGCAGGCGGCGAAAGCCGAGCGCGCAGACGAAGCAGATCGTCGCGAACGCGAGTTGCTGGCCGAACGCGAGCGGCACCGTGACGACGAAGTAAAGCGCGAACGCGGCGAAGAGCGTGAGCAGGATCACGACGATCCGGCTGCTCCAGATGCCTGCATCGACGAAACGTTCGAGGCGCGAGGTCGCGACGCTCACTTCGGTCTCGGGCGACGGGATCTTGGCGGAACTCATGCGAGCTTCCTCGGCGAAGCGGCCATCGCATCGACGGCCGAGAGGAGCCACTCGCCGCACGCGCGCAAATCGGCGGCGGCTTGCGACAGCGGATCGTAGTGGATGAGCGTCGTGTCGCACGCGAGCGATTCGGAGACGCCTTCGTCCTGATGGATGACGCCCGGAAACAGCTTCGTGCCGAGCATGTTGCGCAGCACCTTCAGCACGTCCTTGCTCAATTGACGCGACTGATCGACCTGATTCACGACGTAGCCCTGACCCGCGAAATCGGCGCGCGGCGCGGCGTAGGCGTCGATCATGCGCTCCATGCCGGGGATCGCGGCGTAGGACGCGGCATCGGCCAGCACGACGTTCAGCGCGAAGTTCGCCGCCGTGAGCGCGGTGCGCGTGTAGACGGACGAGCCCGGCGGCGTATCGACGATCACGATGTCGTTGGCGTCGAGCGCGAGCGAACCGAGCGCATGCGCGAGCCACGCCGGATCGCTATCGACGAGCGCCTCGAAGCGGCGGCGGTCGTCTTCGGTCACCGCGCCGTAAGGCAGCACGGTCACGCCGTCGACGCCATCGAACATCACCGTCTGCCAGGGATCGCGGCTGAGCGTCGCGCGCGAGATGCCGTCGATGCTGTCGAGCGGAATGCCGAAGTGCAGGCGCAGCGCGTTCTGCGGATCGAGATCGAGCACGATCACGCGACGATTGCGCGCGGCGAGCACCGACGCCAGATTGGCGGCGAGCGTCGTCTTCCCGACACCGCCTTTCGCGGAAACTACCGTGATGACTTTCATGAGCGTGAGAGGCGGCTCGCGCGAGCGTGCGTGTTCGTGGATTCGTCGCCCTGCGGACGGGCGTGGCGCAGGCGCTCGAACATGGCGTCGAGCGAGTTCGCGGACGCGCTCGGCGCGCTCTGCGTTTGCGGCTTGAAGAGCTTGCCGAGGATCGATTGCGGCGCGGCGGGCGCAGCGGCTGTCACCGGCGCAACTTGCGCAGGCGTGCGGCGCGCCGCGAAGTCCGTTCCGAACGAGGCGGCGGGGCGCGCGAGTTCAGTAGCGTTCGATTCGACCGGCGGGACCATTGTATGAACCGGCGCTGCGTTCGTCTTGGACACGGTCGCCGAATCTGGAATCGTTTCCGTTTGCGCCGGCGCCGATTCGCCGAGCACCGAAAAGCGCAGCGCGCTCAACGACTCCGCCGCCGGCGGATTGACGGCCGGAATCGTGCGGCGATGCGGCCGCGTGAAGAGAGGCTGCCTGCCGCGATGGATCGGCGTCGGCTTGTCGGCATGGTGAGCGGCGGGCGGGGCGGCGGCTTCGTCCGGGCGCGCCCGCGCGGCGTTCGGCTGCACGTCGTGGCGCGGCGCGATCTCCGGAATCGCCGGCTGCGCGAAGTCGAGCGTGGCAAGCAGCGGCCAGCGGGTGCGGGCCGTCGTGGCCTCCTTCTCCCGGCCGATTTCCTGATAGTCGCCTGCATTGCCGCCGAAATGATCGAAGAGCTTCTCGATATCGCGCGAAGTATTCATGATGCCGCTTCCTCGTCGTGCCTGTTCTTGATGCCTGGCCGGTGCTGCCTGTTTTTAGCCGCCCGTTCGGGGCGGTCGATGCCGCCGCGTCGAGGCGGCGGTCGCAATGTGCTGAAGATGCTTCAGGCCGCGACGCGCGCGAGCCTGAATTCGATGGCCGCGTCGTCGCCGAAGTCGCTCGCCTGACGGATCGCGAGTCCTTGTGCGCCGAGCCCGGCGAGCCATCGCTGATAGGCGCCTTCGAGGAACGCGGGCGTCCATGCGAGCGCGCTTTCGCCGAAGGCGGGCAGCGGCGCGCAGAAATGCACGATGCTCAGATAGTCGCGCTCGTCGGAGAGCTCGACGAAGCCCCAGTCGGTGTCGTGCCACAGCGCGTTGAGCGCGTCGGCGAGCGCCGACGTGGAATCGCAGGGCGGCAGCGGCCGGGCTTCGGCGAAGCGGCTGCCGACGTTGTGCATCAGTTGACGCAGTTCGTTGCGCCCGATCTGCGCTTCGAACTCCTCCGCGAGCGCTGCCAAAAGGCCGCGCCATTGTCTGGAAATCTGACTGTCCAACAGATAATCGAAAATAGCGGCCATGTTTTGTTCGGCAGGGCGTGAGCCGCCGCGCGTGGTTGATCGGTCCTGCAGACTTGTTTGCGTTCTCGCGGGGGACTGCCGAACCGCGACGATGGATCCGGACGTTTGTCCAGGCGCTATGACACGTCTGAACTTACTTCAATGCAGTTGTTTTCGCCAGTAGAAACACTAGCAGAGGATTTTTTGTCGGATCGGGCGATCAGGACGCAGCAGACGACCCAATTCGGGCGTTCGGCCCTCGCGAGGATGGACGAAATATCGACAGACGCGCGCTATTCGGAAGTCGGATTCGCGCTCGCCCGCAACGGCGGCGGAAGTGTACCATCTCGTTAATGAGCAAAATCAGAGCGTTGGCTCTGAATCACACCGATTGACTTTTCGCGAATCGGCGCAGCCACGGCGTGAACTAAGCCATTGTTTTGTCTGATTAAACGGCCTAAAGGCAATCGGACGCGTTGCGGGGCATTTATCTCCCGCAGGCAACGGCCGACAGGCAATCGAAACGCCGCTTCAAGCGTGTCGCAAGGCCAAAAAAAACGCCCCGAATGGGGCGTTTCGTATGACGTTTCGAACGTTCAGGGATTCGCGCGTACGGCGTCCCTGACTGCGTCCATCACAATGCCGTAATTGAGCGGGATGTCCAGCGAATCGGAGTAGCCGGGTTCGTCGGCGGACTCCTTGGGGACAGCGTGAACCGGAATCGGTTCGTAGGCGGTTTCGCCTGCCGGATTGTCGCGTCCTTCGATGGCACCCTGCAATTGCGGATTCTTCACGGTTAACTCCTTCCGGTAATGGAGCGGCGAGGAACTGCAATATAAACCAATGTCATGACATTTTGGCGACTTCGATTTGGAAACTCGCTCCGAAACTGCTGCGGGCGGCGCGCCGGTAATCGCCGCTGTCGCGCATCTCGAAAGAGTGCGGGGCCTCTAGTTTAATGGTGCGGCGCGCCTCCGAAAGCGCCGTTTCATTATGACGATCGCATGCCGATATTGCGCCCGCCTCGCGAATTCGGCCCGGAAATTGCATGAGTCCATGTTTATCAGGTAAGTTTTTAATCATCGCCGCACGCTATTCGATTCTACGAATCGGTATTCTCCGGAAACAAACTCCATCGAAAGCGTCGGCTGTGGCGCCGGTTATTTCGCTCTATCATCAACCGCGCGGTCGGATCACGCCGGCGCGCCTGCCGCACATGCAAAGGAGAAAGTGGCAATGAGCAGAATCGCGATCATCGGGGCGACGGGCAATGTCGGCAGCCGTCTGGTAGAAGAATCGTTGCGCCGCGGACACACGGTCACGGCGATCGCGCGCGATACGTTCGGGCTCGCGCAGCGCGACGGCCTCACTCCGCTGAACGTCGATGCCCTCGATGCCGACGCGCTCGCCGCCGCGCTCGCCGGACACGACGCCGTGTTCAGCGCGACGCGCTTCGCCACGGTCTCCGAGCCGGCCATCGTGGAGCCGGTGAAGCGGGCGGGCGTGCGGCGCCTGCTGGTCGTGGGCGGCGCGGGCAGCCTGTACGCGGCGCCCGGCCAGCGCGTGCTCGATTTGCCCGATTTCCCCCCGCCGTACAAACCGGAAGCTACGGCGGGCGCGGCATTTCTCGACGCGTTGCGGCGCGAACGCGACGTCGACTGGACGTTCATCTCGCCGTCGGCGGAATTCGTACCGGGTCCGCGGACGCAGAAATTCCGGCTCGGCGTCGACGAATTGCTCGTCGACGGCAGCGGCCGTAGCTGGATTTCGTTCGATGATTACGCGATCGCGTTTCTGAACGAGTTCGAACGCGAATCGCACATCAAACAGCGCATCACCATCGGATATTGAACGCCGTCAGCCGTGCAAATCGACTTCCATTTGCTCGGCGTCTTTGGGCATCGCGGCGGCCAGAATCATCGCGGATGCGTTTTGCGGCTTCGGATCGCGCTGCGACGGCCGATAAACCTGATCCCCGCGATGAATCGGCATTCCCGATAGCGAGCATACGCCTTCGGCCGTCGCCGTGGTTGCGCGCCAGCCCTGATAGCCGTAGTGGCACGTACCGGGATCGGACCAGTACACGAGCGCCGTCGCGCTGCTCGGGCGCTCGATCACGCGCACGATGGCTTGCGGAAACGGCAGCCGATCATCCGAATGATGCGGATGCGTGCGATTCCAGTCGCGCGTCAGGCGTTCGAGAAACGCGCTCTCCGCGCGGGCGGATTTCTGGGAAGGTGCGGTGCGGGCGATATCCGTGGGCATCGCCTCGAGCAGGTGAACCGTCTGTGACCACGGGTCCGCTCTTTTCGTAAAAGCTGTCATGGCATTGTTCCAGGCTTTGACTCGACCTAGAACGTACGTCATTAAGCATATTCCGATAAATACCGCATCAGTGAATACACTATCCCGTTGCTGCGAATAATCGGGCGGCAACACAAGCGACCCTTCGTCGCGCCTTGGTGGGCGGGCGTTTAAGCGATTCGTAAGCTCGCTCGCGGACCGGTGCAGACCGAAAAATCGATCGGAATCTCCCTCGTTCGCGAGGGTTTTGCGCGATTTGTACGGCAAGCGCACCTGGCGCGGATGCGAGAGCGACAGCGAAGCCCCGATCGGAGCCTCGCGGGATGGGCCCTTCGCATAGTCCGCGATGCGTGTCGCGGACCGGCCAATTTACGCGACGGCGCGCGCCGCCGCGCGGCCTCGCAGCCACTCCAACGCGAGCAGCAGGCTCGTCGAGAACACGATGAGAATCGTTGCGAGCGCCGCTATCGTCGGGCTGATATTTTCGCGGATGCCGGTGAACATCTGGCGTGGCAGCGTCGTCTGGTCGGCGCCGGCGAGAAAGAGCGTGACCACGACTTCGTCGAACGAAGTGGCGAACGCGAACAGCGCGCCCGAAATCACGCCCGGCGCGATGACCGGCAGCGTCACGCGGAAGAACGTCTTGAGCGGGCTCGCGCCGAGCGACTGACTCGCGCGCACGAGATTGTGGTTGAAGTTCTGCAACGTCGCGCCGACGGTCGTCACGACGAAGGGCACGCCGAGCGCCGCGTGCGCCAGAATCAGCCCGAAATACGTGTTCGCGATGCCGAGCGGTGCAAAAAACAGATACATGCCGACGCCGACGACGATCACCGGCACGATCATCGGCGAGATGAGCACGGCCATCAGCACGCTCTTGCCGATGAAATTCGCCTTCGTCAGTCCGACCGCGGCGAGCGTGCCGAGGATCGTCGCGACGAGCGTTGCCGAAGGTGCAACGATGAAGCTGTTCTTCGCCGCCATGCGCCATTCCTGCGACATGACGAGATTGTGATACCAGCGCATCGACCAGCCCGGAATCGGATAGACGAGGAACGTACTCGACGAGAACGACAGCGGCACGATTGCGAGCACAGGCAGGATCAGATACAGGAGCGTCAGCACGCACAGGATGCGCAGCGCGAAATACCAGATGCGCTCGATCGCGGACGTGTGCGGCGCGAACATCGGTTTGGCGAGTTTCATCTTCTTTACCCCAGGCTCACGTTCGCGCGCGTGAAGCGGCCGTAGACCACGTAGAGCAGCAGCGTCGCGGCGAGCAGCAGCGCGCCGAGCGCGCACGCCATGCCCCAGTTGATCGTCACGTTGGTGAAGTAGGCGATGTAATAGCTGACCATCTGATCGTTCGGCCCGCCGAGGAGCGCCGGCGTGATGTAATAGCCGATGGCGAGAATGAACACGAGCAGCACGCCCGCGCCGATGCCCGGATACGTCTGCGGCACGTACACGCGCCAGAACGCGGCGAACGGATGACTGCCGAGCGACACGGCCGCGCGCTGATACGTCGGCGGCACGGATTTCATGACGCTGTAGAGCGGCAGGATCATGAACGGCAGCAGGATATGCGTCATCGAGATATACACGCCGACACGATTGAACAGCAGCGCGAGCGGCGAGCCGATCAGTCCCGCGCCGATCAGCGCCGTGTTCACGAGGCCCTCGCTTTGCAGCAGCACGATCCAGGCGGCGACACGCACCAGTACCGACGTCCAGAACGGGATCAGCACGAGCACCATCACGAGGTTGGCGCGGCGTTCGGGCAGCGTCGAAATCCAGTACGCGAGCGGATAGCCGAGCAGCAAGGCAAACAGCGTCACGCCGACGCCGATCACGAACGTGCGGCCGAATACGTTCAGATAGATCGATTGATCCGGGTCCGCATGGACGATATTGCCGAAGCCGTCCTGCTTGTGATCCAGCGACGCGAGGACATAGAACGGCGAATAGCGGCCGGCGTTCTTCGCGATCGCCTGCCAATAGGCGGGATCGTTCCAGCGCTCGTCGAGTTCGACGATCTTCGACTTGATCTGCGCGGCGGGCAGTGGCTTGCCGTCGTCGCCGGTGAGCGGCATCGCGCGCGCGGTCTTCGCGACGAGCGAGCGGTAGCCCGGAATCTCGGTGTTCAGCCGGCGGGCGAGGGCGCCCATTGATTCGCCTTCGGAAATCGCGGTCAAATCCTGCGCGAGCGCGGCATACGCTTCATCCGATGGCGGCGTCTTGCGGTCCCATTTCGCGAGCGCGGCGCCGGTGTGCGGCAGCGCATTGGCCACTTCGGGATTTTCGATGGCGCGTGTGAGCAGCGCGCCGATCGGCACGACGAAAATCAGAAACAGGAAGATGGCGAGCGGCGCGATCAGCGCGAGCGCCATCGCGCGCTTTTTCGCATCGGCGATCTTCAGTTCGCGCTTCAGACGCGCGCTCGATTCGCGCGATTCTTCCGCGGGGATCGTCATGGTGTTCACGCTTGTGTCTCCTTCTTGACGGTCGCGCCTCCTGGCGACGCGCGACCGTCGCGCCAGCCAGTGCTTACTTCGACGCCCACGCGGTAAAGCGCTGCTCGAGCTCGTCCCCGTGATCGGTCCAGAACGCCATGTCCTGCAGCACGGCGTTCTTCGCGTTCTCAGGCGAGTTCGGCATGTCGGCCTTGGTCTTCGCGTCGAGCGCGGCGATCGCGGCCTTGTTCACCGGGCCGTACGCGATGTTCTTCGCATAGGTTTCCTGCGGCTTCTGCGACACCGAATACGCGATGAACTGCTGCGCCACGTCCTTGTTCGGCGAGCCCTTCGGAATCGCCCAGTAGTCGAGGTCGTAGATGCTGCCGTTCCAGACGACCTTCAGGTTCTTGCCTTCCTTGCGCGCAGCGTCGATACGGCCGTTGTACGCGGTGGACATCACGACATCGCCCGCGACGAGGAATTGCGGCGGCTGCGCGCCCGCTTCCCACCACTGAATCGACGGCTTGAGTTCGTCGAGCTTCTTGAATGCGCGATCCGCGCCCGCCTTGGTGCCGAGCACCTTGTAGACGTCCTTCGGCGCGACGCCGTCGGCCATCAGCGCGAATTCGAGGTTGTAGCGCGCGCCCTTGCGCATGCCACGCTTGCCGGGGAATTTCTTCGTGTCCCAGAAGTCCGCCCAGCCGGCCGGAGCGGTCTTCAGCTTGTCGCCGTTGTAGGCGAGCGCGGTGGACCACACGAAGAAGCCGACGCCGCAGGTTTGCGGCGATTCGGGCACGAGATCGGATTTCTTCGCGATCTTCGACCAGTCGAGCTTTTCATAGAGACCTTCGTCGCAGCCGCGGCCGAGATCGCCGGATTCCACTTCGACGACGTCCCAGTTGACGTGCTTCGCTTCGACCATCGCCTTGACCTTGGCCTGCTCGCCGTTGTATTCGACGGCCGTGACCTTGTTCTTCGACGACTGCTCGAAGGGCTGGTTGAACGCGACTTTCTGCGCGTCGCCGTTCGCGCCGCCGAAGTTGACGACGGTGATTTCCGCCGCGCCCGACACTGCCGACGCGCATGCGAGCGCCGCCGCCATGGAACACAAAGCGAACTTCTTCATGATGGTTTCCTCTCTTCTTCGACTTGGTTTTGTCAGTGGACCTACGGTTGGGAAGTTCAGGCGAACACGCGCAGATGCTCGGGCGCGAATTCGAGCGCGACGGGCGCGCCGGGCGTGAAGCCGTCGAGCGCGGGCGTGCCGAGCGGCACCTTGACGAAGCATTCGTCCTGTTCGCGCACGCCGCAGCGCATGCGAACGTGGTCGCCGAAATAGATGAGGCTTTTCGCTTCGCCGGACAGCGCGTTGATGTTGCCGTTCGCATGGCCGTTGCCTTGCGTGAGATCCGTGAGCTTCATGCGTTCGGGCCGGATGCACGCAATCGCTTCCGCGCCGGGCTTCGCGTTCGCGACATTGAGCCCGGACACGCGCGTGCCGTCGGCTAAACGGATCTCGCAGAACTCGCCCTGAATCTGTTCGATGGTCCCGCGCAGCCGGTTACTGTCGCCGATGAAGTTCGCGACGAACTCGTTGCACGGCGCTTCATACAGATGATCGACGGTGTCGAGCTGCTGCACGATGCCCTTGTCGAATACGGCGACGCGGTCGGACATGGTGAGCGCTTCGCCCTGATCGTGCGTGACGTAGACGAACGTGACGCCGAGCTTCTCGTGCAGCGCCTTGAGTTCGATCTGCATGTGCTCGCGCAACTGCTTGTCGAGCGCGCCGAGCGGTTCGTCCATCAGCACGAGCTTGGGTTCGAACACGAGCGCGCGGGCGAGCGCGATACGCTGCTGCTGCCCGCCGGAAAGCTGCGCCGGATAACGCTTCGCGAAGCTCTCCATGCGAACCATCTTGAGCGCGTTGTTCACGCGATGCGCGCGCTCTTCGGCGGACATCTTCCGAACGGTCAGCGGATATTCGACGTTCTGCTGCACCGAAAGATGCGGAAAGAGCGCGTAGTTCTGAAACACCATGCCGATGTCGCGCTTGTGCGGCGGCACTTTGTTGAGCAACTTGCCGTCGAGCCAGATCTCGCCGCCGGTCGGGAACTCGAAGCCGGCGAGCATCATGAGACAGGTCGTCTTGCCCGAGCCGGATGGCCCGAGCAGCGTGAGAAATTCGCCCTGATAGATGTCGAGATCGAGCGATTTGACGACGAGCGTTTCGCCGTCGTACGTCTTTCGAACGCCGCGAAAACTGACGATCACCTGATCGGATTTCATCTGTCCGTGTCTCCTTCGGAAAAACCCTGTTGCTTACTGCCGGACGGCTGCCGACGTGCGGAAATTATTTCCACTACCTGCGATAACTATAGCCCGCCACGGTTCTACAATGTGGAGCCATTTCAATATTCAAAATAGAACCACTTGAGGGTGACCGGAATAGTGGTTTTCATGCGATGGGAGATACCGTGGATACGATCATCCTGGCCGACTGGCTGAGCGCGCGGCTCGATCGCACGGCCGCCGAGCCGATGTACCGGCAAGTGCTCGAACTGATGCAGCAGGCCATTCTCACGAGCCAGCTCGCGCCGGGCACGAAGTTGCCGAGTTCGCGCACGCTCGCGATCGATCTCGGCATCGCGCGCAATACCGTCCTGCATGTCTACGATCAGCTCACGGCCGAAGGCTATGTGAATTCGACGACCGGCAGCGGCACGTATGTCGCCGACACCGCGCCGCGCGATGGCGTCGCGAAGAAAGCGAAAGCCGAGGAAACGAAGGCGTCGTGCACGATCTCGCGGCGCGGCGAGCGCCTGATCGCGCAGGCGGGCGTGTCGCCGAAACAGTGGGGCGCGTTCATGCCCGGCGTGCCGGACGTCGCCGAGTTTCCGGCACGCACATGGAGCCGCTTGCAGGCGCGTCTATGGAAGCGCGCGAACCCCGATCTGCTGACGTATGCGCCGGGCGGCGGCTATCGTCCGCTGCGGCGCGCGTTGTCGGATTATCTGCGCGTCGCGCGCTCCGTGAAGTGTCAGCCGGACCAGATCATCATCACGACCGGCATTCATCAGTCGATCGATCTCGCCGTGCGCCTGCTCACCGATTTCGGCGATCGCACGTGGGTCGAGGAGCCGTGCTACTGGGGCGCGCGCAGCGTGCTGCAATCGTCGGGGCTGACGCTCGTGCCGATTCCCGTCGACGAGGAAGGGCTCAATCCGGCCGCGCGCGACATGACCGAGCCGCCGCGCATCGCGCTCGTGACGCCGTCGCATCAATATCCGCTCGGCATGGTGATGAGTCTCGCGCGGCGTCGCGCGCTGCTCGAGTTCGCGCGCCAGCACAAGGTGTGGATCATCGAGGACGATTACGACAGCGAGTTCCGCTACGGCAGCCGGCCGCTTTCGTCGTTGCAGGGACTCGACGACGCGGGGCAGGTGATCTATGTCGGCAGTCTCGGCAAGATGCTTTATCCCGGCTTGCGCATGGGTTACATGGTCGTGCCGGAGGAGCTTGTCGAAACGTTTCGCATCGGCGTGGCGGAACTGTATCGCGAAGGGCAACTGATGCAGCAGGCGGTGCTGACCGAGTTCATTCTCGACGGGCATCTGACGTCGCATGTGCGGCGCATGCGCGGACTGTACGGCGAGCGTCGCGAATTGCTGATCAACGCGATCCGCGCGCGTTTCGGCGATACGCTCGCCGTGCGCGGCGACGAAGCCGGACTGCATTTCGTGCTCGAACTGCCGCAGTTCGTCGACGATCGCGCGGTCGCCGCCGATGCGCTGGCGGCCGGCGTCGTCACGCGCCCACTGGTCAATTACTTCATGAACCGCGACGAGGCGTTGCGCGGTTTGATGCTTGGCTACGCGTGCGTGCCGAATCATGACATCGCGCCGAATTTCGCGAAGCTCGCCGATGTGATCGAGCACGCAATGGCGCCCATGCAGGTCGCGCAGGCATGAAGCCGTTCATCGCGCTACTCGGCTGCGCCGCGCCGGACCGCGCGGACGACGCGTGCGAGCGCCTTCAATGCATCGGCGGGCGAATCGGCGAATTGCGCGGCGACGATCGCGCCATCCACGGCGAGCGCGAGCGCTTGTGCATCGGCTTTGGCGGTGCGCGAAGCCGGCATCAGCGCGCGGATCGCCGCGGTCATGTCACGCTTGTGGCGACGTGAAATATCGATGGCCTGCGGCAGCGTCGCGCCGACTTCGACGACCGAATTGATGAACGCGCAGCCACGATAATTCTCGCTGCCGAACCATTCGGCGAGCGCGGGCACGAGCGCGTTGAGCGTTCCGCCGTGGCGCGCGAGCGCGTCGCGGAACCATGCCATCCAGTTATCGTGACGAAACGTGAGGAACGCGACGATCAGATCGTCCTTGCTCGGGAAATAGCGATAGAACGTCTTTTTCGCGACGCCCGATTCGGCGATCACGCGATCGATGCCCGTTGCGCGAATGCCATCGCGATAGAAGAGATCGTGCGCGGTGTACAGGATGCGCGCGTCCGGCGCGAGCTCGGAGAAATCGCTGGAGATTGCGGAAGTATTCATGCAATCGATTGTAGACAGGTTCGTCTACCTGCGCTAGAGTGCGTCGGGTAGACAGACCTGTCTACTCATCTCATCGCTTAGAGCAAAGAGGACTCGCCATGGAATCCAAGCCGCCGTTTCCGCCGTTCGATGAAGCATCCGCCAAGCTGAAAGTCCGTCTCGCCGAAGACGGCTGGAACACGCGCGATCCGGAGCGCGTATCGCTCGCGTATAGCGTGGACACGCGCTGGCGCAATCGCGCCGAATTCGCGAACGGGCGTGAGGAAGTCGTCGCGTTTCTGCGTCGCAAATGGGCGCGCGAACTCGACTATCGGCTTATCAAGGAATTGTGGGCGTACACGGGCAATCGCATCGCGGTGCGTTTCGCGTACGAATGGCACGACGACGCGAACAACTGGTATCGCAGCTACGGCAATGAAAACTGGGAATTCAACGAAGCGGGATTGATGACGCACCGTCACGCCTCGATCAACGATCTGCCGATCAAGGAAGCGGACCGCAAATATCATTGGCCGCTCGGTCGCCGGCCCGACGATCATCCGGGCCTGAGCGACCTGGGCTTCTGACTTCGGGGCCGGCTACATATCGCGTCGTCGCCGGAACGCCCACCATCCGGCGAGCGCGGTGAAGGTCGCGACGATCGCCACGAGCAGCCAGAAGCCGTGGTGATTTTCCGCGAGCGGAATGCCGCCGACGTTCATGCCGAAGAAACCCGCGACGATATTGATCGGCAGCGCGAGCACGGTCACGAGCGTCAGCGTGAAGAGCGTGCGGTTGCTTTGCTCGTCCATGCGCGTCGCGACTTCTTCCTGCAGGAGCTTGATGCGCTCGACGAGCCCGGCGAGATCGTTGAGCACGAGCGAGAACTCTTCGGTCGCGTCGCGAAGGTCCTGAATGTCCTGCGAATGCAGCCAGCGCGGCGGCCGCGCGAGCAGCCGGAACACGGAGCCGGGTTCGGGCGCGAGCAGGCGCTGCAGCCGGACGAGCACGCGCCGCAGTCCGCCGAGATCGGTGCGGGTCGCGGCGCCGCGCATCGACAGGAAACGGTCTTCGATGCCGTCGACCTCGACGCTCGTGCGCCGCACGATATGCACGAGCAGATCCGCCTGATCGCGCAACAGATGCGCGAGCAACTCGGCGGGCGAACGGAAAATTTCGCCGCGTCTAACCGACTCGCGCAGCGAATCGACCGATCGCAAGGGCTTGAGCCGCGCCGTCACGATCAGCTTCTGATGCGTGTAGACCCACAGCGTCGCGATCTCCGAGGGCGTCAGCTCGAAGTTGAACATCACATCGTTGATGACGGCGAGGAGCGCGCCTTCCTGATGCTCGATGCGCGTCGAATGCGAGCCTTCGTTGAGCGTGTCGAAGAACGCGTCGGGCAGGCCGAGGCGGCCGCGCATCCACCGTTCGCACGAACTGTTCGCGAGATCGAAGTGCAGCCAGACGAATTCCTTGGGCGTGTCGTCGCGGGCGAGCCATTCGCTTGCGGCTTCGGCATCGATCGGCACGCCGGGCAGATCGGCATGAAATCGGAAACCGCAGACGAGGCCGGAAAAGTCGGAGCCGTAAGGCGGTCTTTGCAGGGTAGCGGGATTCATGCGGGCGTTCGGTTACATTCTGAGTATGTCGGCGTGTCGGCGGATGACGCGGCCCCGACGCTTCTGGCATGCGCGTCGCCACGCGCTAGTGTGCCATCGGTCGCGCCCCGGATCGCGATCGTATCGCGTGAACGCGAGCGAAACGACGGCCACGAACGCGGTGCGCCGTGCAAATATGACTGTCATTTTGTCGGCGTATCATCGCGCCACGCAAGACGGGCGCACGCGAGGCGCCGCGCGCGAAACTGGGGAGAAGGCAGTGGAAGACCATGACGACATGGACGGGGCGACGCAAACCACCGCGAACGGGCTGGTTCGCCTGGCGTCGGTGATTGCGGGACTGGCGCGCGAAGGCGCGATCGATACGCGCTTCGGCGCGAAGCTCCTCAAGCGGCTCGACAAGGAAGCGCGGCGCGTATCCGAACCCGGCGGCGCGCCGCTCGACGAGACGGAGCAGTCCGCGCTGTTCGGGGCGCTCGGAGAACTGGATGTCGCGTTGCGCCAGCGCGACGCGGCATCGCTCGTCGAGGCGAATGCGCGGCTGCGCGAGAGCGAAAGCGCGTCGGGAAAGCGTCGCAAAAGCCGGAAGAGCGGCGACGCCTGAGCTTGGCGGCGGGCGGGCGCGAAACATGCTGTTGGGCAGTCGTATGTTTCCGTCGAACGCCCATGCCCCTGTACTTGCATTCTCCTCATTGCGCGCTTTGGACGAATCGCAGCGTCGATGTCGACCGCGATTCGTGGCGCATCCTCATCGTCGACGACAACGCCCATAGCGCCGAAGCGCTTTGCGCCGCGCTCGAAGCTGAGGGCTTCGACACGCGTTTTGCGTTGTCCGGCGTCGATGCACTCCATACGATCGACAACTGGGTGCCGCAAATCGTCATTCTCGATATCACGATGCCGGAACACGACGGTTTCGCAACCGCGCGCGTGCTTCGCCGTATCGCCCGCACGCGCGACGCGGTGATCATCGCGTTCACGGCGCTCGGTGAGGACATCGTGCGGGCAGAGGGCATGCATTCCGGATTCGACGGTTATTGCCAGAAGGGCAACCCGCCCACGGAACTGCTCCGCCTGATCGGACGGCTCGTTCACTGAGATAACGCGGGATGTCGTTCGCGCTAGCGGGAAATTCGCACGCCCGTGCGCTAAATAATTGTTCGTTCCCCGCTAAACGAAGCAGCCGAGCGCGCCGCTTGTCAACACGCGCAATCGCCCGCCAGGCGGACGTTTAGGACGATTTTGAACGATCGTGCGGCCAACTATTGTTGGTCCATATCGAAAACTGAATTGAAATTTATGGAGATAAAAAAGCGATAGTAGGGGTATACACTGCATTCCATCGACGTAGCAGACAGTTTCTCGCAAGACCGCTGCGGCGCTTTCTGATTGAACGTCAACCGTCTTTGGAGCTCACACCATGAAACGCAATCTTCTCGCTACCCTTCTGATCGCCGCTACCGCCACGCTCGCCGCTCCCGCTTTTGCAAGCGGCTACGGTCCGGCTCCGTTCTACCGTCCGGCTGTCGGCGCGCCGACGTCGCAACAAGGTCCGAGCGCACAAGCGATCGCCGCCGAAGAAAACGCGAACGGCACGAGCACGACCGCTTTCGGCGGCTCGCGCGACGCGCTGGCTCAGTCGGGCACCCGCACGCAATCGGCCAACAAGGCTCAGTCCGTCTTCTTCGGTCAATAACCGGTTCGGCCAGCCCGGCTCATCCGCCGGGCCGACAGGCTGAAAGACTGATTCGGCGCGCGCCGCGCAGGCTCAAAAGGTCTGCGTTGCGCGCGCCGAACGCATTTCAGGCCGCGAGCGCGCCGCGCATCACGTTCGCGAGCTCCGACGCCTCGAACTTCGACACATACGCGTTCGCACCGACCTTGCGCACGTGCTGCTCGTTCGCCGATCCCGACAGCGACGAGTGAATCACCACCGGAATGTGCATCAGCCCCGTCTCCGCCTTGATGCGGCGCGTGAGGGTGAAACCGTCCATTTCGGGCATTTCCAGATCGGTGAGCACGAGCGCGATGTGATCCGCGACCTCGGTGCCGTCCTTCTCCGCCTTTCTGAGCGCCGCTTCCAGTACGTCCCACGCTTCCTGGCCGGTTTTGGTCATCACGAAGGGCACGCCCATCGCCGTGAGACTTTGCTCGATGAGCGCCCGCGCGACGCCCGAATCGTCCGCCGCAAGCACGCGCGCGCCCGGCTTGAGCTGCAGCCGACCGGTGTTGGCCTCGGTGATATCCGTTTCCTGCGACGGCAGCACATCACGCACGATGCGCTCGACGTCGAGCACCTGCGCGAGCCGCGAGCCGTCGACGTTGCCATCGAGCCGCGCGAAACTCGTCACCGTCTTGCCGCCCGAGTGCGATTCCGCCGACAGCACCTGATTCCACTCGAGCCGCACGATGTCGTCGACTTCCTCGACCGCGAAGCCTTGCGTCGTGCGCGCGAATTCGGTGACGAGCAGAATTTTCGGACCGTTTTTCGGCCGGCAGCCGGTGATGCGCGCGAGATCGATCACGGGAATGATCTGGCCGCGGATATCCGCGACGCCGAGAATCTCCTCGCTCGAACCGGCGACGGCGGTGATCGTCGGCATCGCGAGAATCTCGCGCACCTTGAACACGTTGATGCCGTACAGCTCCCGTTGCTCCGAGCCCGGCGACTCGCCGAGCCTGAACAGAAGCAACTCGAACATGTTGCTGCCCGCGAGCCGCACGCGCTGCTCGATATCCTGTTGTGAACTGCTCACCTCGTTCTCCCTCTAAGCGATGCCTTCGTGTGTTTGCCGGTGGCTTCACTTTCCACCAGATGCCTGATTAGCGGCATTAATCGGCGAAACTGAAGGCACGCGTGACGACGCGCGAGATGAAACGCGCGGCGCACGTCTCGCGCGGCGCCGGTGATCTATACTTTTTTTGAATGGTCGGGTTAATGCCGATGAAGGCATCGCGCGCGAGGCTTTACGCTGCATACAGGCGCAAGATTACCCGTCGCCCAGGCGCAACAACGTTCCCCGCTCATAACGGAGGCGCTCGATGGCAACAGTCGCACAGGTTCTGAATTCGAAACCCGACCAGACGGTCTTTACCGTTCCAGCCACGGCGTCGGTCTTCGATGCAATCAAGCTGATGGCCGACAAGCACATCGGTGCGGTGATCGTCACCGAAGGCGACGAGATCGTGGGCATCATGACCGAGCGCGACTATGCGCGCAAAGTCGTCCTGATGGACCGCGTCTCGAAGCACACGCCGGTGCGCGACATTATGACGTCGCACGTGCGCTACGTGCGCCCCGACCAGACCACCGACGACTGCATGGCGCTCATGACCGACAAGCGCATGCGTCACTTGCCGGTGATCGACAACGGCAAGCTCATCGGCATGATCTCCATCGGTGATCTGGTGAAGAACATCATGGCCGAGCAGCAGTACACCATCCAGCAGCTCGAGTACTACATTCGCGGCGAGCACACTTGATTGCCGGCGGTCCGGCTGTAAGCATTTCGTTATAATCGGCAGGCTTCGCCTATGAGCGCGGAGCCACGCTCGTCGTGCGCGATCCGCGCGCGCGGAGCATCGAGGGAGCGCCGCCGATGACACCGACTGCCGCATCCGCATCTCCATCCGCCGACACCGCAAAAACGCTCGCCGCCGACGCGCCGTTCTTCATCGTGATGAACGCGGGCTCGGGACGCCGTCAGTCCGACGCGACCCGCAGCCTGCTCGAAAGCGAACTCGGCGCGGCCGGGCGACGTTTCGAATTGCGCGTCGTCGACGATCCGCGCGGTCTCGCGGACGTCGCGCGCGAAACCGCGGCGGCGGCGTGCCAAGCGGGCGGCGTGCTCGTCGGCGCGGGCGGCGACGGCACGCTTTGCACGGTCGCGCACGCGGCGCACGACGCCGGCTGCCCGTTCGCCGTGCTGCCGCGCGGCACGTTCAACTACTTCAGCCGCGACCACGGCATTCCCGCCGATCTCGAGCAATCGACGAAACTTCTGCTCGACGCGCGCGCCTATCCGGTGCAGGTCGGCTTCGTGAACGCGCGCATGTTTCTCGTCAACGCGAGCCTCGGGCTTTATCCGCGCTTGCTCGAAGATCGCGAAATCTACAAGCGGCAATTCGGGCGCAGCCGGCTCGTCGCGCTCTGGTCGGCGCTTTCCACGATGCTCAAGCCGCATCGCCATCTGCGTCTGCATATCGATCACGATGGCAGCACGACCGAAATTCGCTCGTCGACGCTCTTCGTCGGCAACAACCGCCTGCAGATGGAGCAGATCGGCATGCCGGACGAAGCGCGCGCGCTGGAACAGGGCTTGCTCGTCGCGATTGCGCCGCGGCCGGTCGGACGGCTCATGCATCTGTGGCTGTCGCTGCACGGCGCGGCGGGGCGTCTGTCGGATTCCGATCACGTCGTGAGCTTCACGTTCGAGCGCATCACGGTGACGCATCCGTCGAAGAAGCGCAGACTCGTCAAGATCGCGACGGATGGCGAGGTCGCGAAACTGCAGATGCCGCTGGAATTTCGCGTGTCCGACAAACCGCTTTTCCTGCTCAAGCCTGAGCCGACAGTGGCCGAAGCCAATCGCTCATGACCTTGCTGTTGCAGATTTCCGATACGCATTTCGGCACCGAGCGGCCGCCGGTGGTCGCAGCGCTCCTGCGGCTCGCCGATGCGCTCGCTCCCGATCTCGTCGTGCTGTCCGGCGATATCACCCAGCGCGCGCGCAAGCGGCAGTTCGCGTCGGCGCGCGCGTTCGTCGATGCGCTCGGCGCGACGCCGACGCTCGTCATCCCCGGCAATCACGACATTCCGCTTTTCGATCCGCTCGCGCGGCTGTGTTATCCGTACGCGAATCATCAGCGCGCGTTCGGCGCCGATCTCGAACCGGCGTTCGATTCGGCGGGGTTGCTCGTGCTCGGCGTGAACACGACGCGGGCGTATCGTCACAAGGACGGCGAAGTGTCGATGCAGCAGGTGAGGCGCGTCGCCGCGCGGCTGGAGGCGGCGAGCGCGGCGCAGTTGCGCGTCGTGGTCACGCATCAGCCGGTGGCCGTCACGCGCACTCAGGACGAAAAGAATCTGCTGCACGGACGCGAGCGCGCGGTGCCGCGCTGGGCGCGTGCGGGCGCGGACCTGATTCTCGGCGGGCATATTCATCTGCCCTACGTGTTGCCGCTGCACGATACCTTCGCGGGACTCACGCGCCGCATGTGGGCGGTGCAGGCGGGCACGGCGCTGTCGTCGCGCACGCGCGGCACGATCGACAATTCGGTGAACGTGATCCGCCACGACGCAAGCGTTGGCAATGGCGACGGGCGTCGCGCGACGGTCGAACGCTGGGACTATTCGGAGACGACCGAAGCATTCGAGATGATCGCGCGCCACGATCTCGCGCTCGGCGTCGCGCAACCGACGGATGCTGTCACGTCGCCCGGATGACGAGTTCGGCGAAGCCCGTCGCGGCATCGTGCTCACGCGTGTAACCTTCGCCGGGCAGATGCGCGACGATGATCTCCGCCGTCGTCCGCACGATGCAGCCCGGCGTGACGTGGCCGCCGGAGACGCGGCCATCGGCATCGGCGATGCTCATGTGCAGGTGCGGGCCTTGCGCTGACAGCGTGCCGGCGAGCGTGACGATTTCGAGATCGCCGCGCAATTCAACGGCTTCGTCGCGGCCCGCGTAGCGCAGACGCGCGACGTTCAGGCTGCCGATGCCCTGAAGGACGAACGCGGCGGAGAGCGCGTGTGCGCGGAAGGCATGATCGAGCGCGGCGCGCAGATCGTCGCCGGGCGACAGACGAAGGGTCATCGCATGCATGGATGAAGGACTCGTAGAGGATCACGTTCAAGACTACACGCTGGCGGATCGCGGTGGCATCATGGGCGCGGTCCGCCGTGGCTATTTCTTACTGTGGAGACGCCATGAGTTTCGAACTGACGATGCTTGCCTGGACGCTCGTGCTCGCGCTGGTGCAAGTGTTGCTCCCTGCGGTCGTGCGCAACCGCGAAGTCGGCATCAGATACCAGGCCGGCCCGCGCGATGCCGCCACGCCGCCGCCCAGCAAGCTTTCCGGACGGCTGATGCGGGCGCAGTCGAATCTGTTCGAGACGCTGCCGATTTTCGCCATTGCGGTGCTGATCGTGCACGTCACGGGGCGCGAGAACACGCTCACGCACTATGGCGCGCTCGCGTATTTCGTCGCGCGTCTGGTCTACGTGCCGCTCTACGCTGCCGGCGTGCCGTTCGTGCGCTCGCTGGTGTGGCTGGTGTCGGTCGTGGGCATCGTGCAGATTCTCGTTCCCATCATCTGACGAGGAGTGAAGGGCAATGACCGATCAAGCTTCGACCATCGAGATCGAAACCGCGCCGAATCCCGAATTCGCCGTGATCCTGATGCACGGCCTCGGCGCCGATGCCAACGACTTCGTGCCGCTCGTGCCCGAATTGCGTCTCGCCGATGCGCCCGCGATCCGCTTCGTGTTTCCGAACGCGCCGGAGATCGCCGTGACGGCGAATAACGGCTATGTGATGCGCGCGTGGTACGACATTCTGTCGTTCGAGGGCATCAACCGGCGCGTGGACGAGGCGGGCATCGTCGCTTCGGTCGGGCGCGTGCGGGCGCTTATCGAGGCGCAGAACGCGCGGGGAATTCCCAGTGAGCGCATTTTTATCGCGGGATTTTCGCAGGGCGGTGCGATGACCTATCAGGCGGGGCTCACTCATCCCGAGAAGCTCGCTGGGTTGATCGTGCTGTCGGGCTACATTCCTTCCGAAGGGCTGATCGATGAATCGCTTTCCGAAGCGAACCGATCGGTTCCCATCTTTGCCGCGCATGGGAGCTTCGATGATGTGCTCAATGTGGCTCTCGGTGAGCAGGCGTGCGAATTCGCTCGCGGGCAAGGGTGTGAGGTCGAATGGCATGCCTATCCTATGGCGCATTCGGTTTGTATGGAGGAGGTTGAGGCGTTGCGGGCTTGGTTGGGGGGGCGGTTGCGAGGGTGAGGTTTTTTTTCGCCGGATCCCGTTTTCGTGTCGGTCTATTAGCGTTGCCCCTGTGCGGGGCGGCACTTACTTTCTTTGCTGCTGCAAAGAAAGTAAGCAAAGAAAGCAGCTTTCAGGCCCGCGGTCACACGCAATTTGGGTAGTCCTCTCGTCCTCGATGGCACTCGCCTAAAGAGTGCCCTCATCACAATAACGGGACTTGGATCGCGCACGGTCCGCCGTCCGAAGACGTTGAGGACACTGGTTCAGCACGAAAGAGCTTCGGCACAGCGCTACGCGCTGCCGCCGGGTATGCAAGGGAAACCAAAGGGCGGCGATTGCAGTGAGATGGAGACGTTAGTAGCGGAGCACATGCATCCCCGCTTGACCGGTCGGCCGCGAAGCGGGCCGGAGCTATTTGGTGCTGAACCAGTTTGTTGTGTGGTGCGATGTGACAGACCGTGCGCGAGCCAAGCCCGATGGGGTGTTTGGGGGCACTCTTTAGGCAGCCCACGATGGACGAGAGGACTACCCAAATTGCGTGTGACCGCGGGCGTATCGGAAGCTGCTTTCTTTGCTTACTTTCTTTGCAGCAGCAAAGAAAGTGAGTGCCGCCCCGCACAGGGGCAGTGCTAATAGACCGACGCGAAACCGGGATCCGGCGAAAAAAAGACTCACGCACCCGAGTCACAAAAACCAGCAATCAAGGCAAGCATCCCACGCCGCAATTCCACAGGACTAACGGGCTTGGAAAGCACGTCCTGCTCACACGCGAGCGGCACGATACACGCGGCCGGTTCACCGGTAACGACGAGACAAGGACAAGGCCGCCCAAGCCGCGTCGCACCGAGCATCGCCACTTCCCGCGCGGTCTTGGCATCACGAAGTCGAAAGTCGGTAATGATGAGATCCGGAAACCGCTCGATATCGCCGAGAATCGTCTCGAACTCCTCGAAGCTCGCCGCCGAGTCATAAAGCACGCCCCATTGCGACAGCAGCGCTTCGGTCGACGCCCGCACGAGCCCATCGTCCTCGACGAGCAACACATAACGCCCCTTGAGCTGCGCCATTTCCGCCGCCTCGGAACGCGCCGGCGCACGCGCCGACGGCGTGTCGGGCGACGGTCCGCACAGCGGCATTTCGAGCGAAAAGCGCGAGCCGCGCCCTTCGGTGGACTTCAGTTCGATGCGATGCTGATCGAGCATCGACATCACCGCATTGACGATCGACAGCCCGAGCCCCAGCCCCTTGTCGCGATCCTGCTCGGGATTGTCGACCTGAAAGAACGGCTGAAAAATCGCATCGAAATAATCGGCCGGAATGCCGATGCCGTTATCCAGCACGTCGATACGCGCGCGCGTCGGCGAACGCACCACGCCGACGATCACGGTCGGCTTCGAAGTCTTGCTCTGATCTGCATACTTGATCCCGTTGGACACCAGATTGGCCACGGCGCGCCCGAGCCAGTGCGCGTCGCTGCGCACGCAGACGACATCGTCCTTCGGCAGCCGCAGGCGCAATTCGACGCCGCGGCTCATCGCGAACGGACGCAACTGCTCGGCGGCTTCCTCGACGATCTGTCGCACGTCGAATACGTGATAGCGCGGCACGACGCGCCCCGATTCCAGCCGCGAGAGATCGAGCACCGCGTTCAGCAGCCGCGCGAGGATCACGGACGAACGCCCGCACTCGTTGATGAGCCGTTCGGCCTGATCGAATTCGCCATTGCGGATGGCCTCGGCCGCCGCCTGCAGGAACAGATTGAGCGCGTGCATCGGCTGACGCAGATCGTGCGTCGCCGCGGCGAGAAAGTTGGATTTCTCGCGGCTCGCGGTCTGCGCGGCGATCATCTGCTGTTCGCGCAGCGCGAGCAGCGCGTTGGTCTTGTTCTCCTGATCCTTCTTGGAGACTTCGAGCTCGCGATTCTTGCGGCCGAGCGAAACATTCGCGGTGCGCAATTCGTCGTTGAGGGAAGCCAGCGCGCGCTCCGAACTATAGCGCTCGCGCGAGACGCGCTCGGCGTGCGTGCAGACGCCGTGCCCCACGACCACGACGTTGAACATATAGAAGAGCCCCGCGAAGAAATCCTCGGGGTTGAGCAGATGAATCGTCACCTGCAACACCACGATCGACGCCAGCGTGATGATGCCCGCTGTCAGCGCGACGCGAGAGCGCAGATAAAAGAAACTGAACTGGAAGAACAGCGCAAGGCACAGCCCGATGAAATGCTGCGTGTAGTTATAGGGCGCGGGCGTGATCGCGACCATTGCGAGGATCAGGCACAAGAGCCCGTAAATGCCCGTCAGAATGATGCGTTGCGCGGTGGCGTGCGAGCGGAACGACGGCCGCAGCACCAGCACGCCGACAAAAAACAGCAGCGCGATGCCCGCGAAGCGCAGCGCGAGGATGTCGGGCAGGCGCGAATCGAGCGCGCGGTTGCCCCGCGCGAAGCTGAAGTCCCACCAGAGGAAGCACGTCCAGATGGCAAGCGCGAGCAGCGTCGACGCGCGCCGGAATGCGCAGAAGCGCTGGCTGTGGTCTTCGAGAAACTGCGCTTCGAGGACGGGATCGGAAAACGGCGCCGGAATCGAGAGATTGCGCACCAGGCTCGCGCCGGCCTCGCGGGCCGCCGAGAGAAGAATGCCTGGATTGCGCACGCCGGCGGCGCGTTGCGGTACGGCCATCTTCATGCTCGCTCAGGGAATCGGGATATCTACTTTATGCCAACGCGGTCAGACAAATACGCCTTTTTTAGCAATCGGCCATTATCTCCGGCAATTATTGCGCTTTTTTGGCGAGTTGCGAGGGCACGCGGCGAGACGGAAGGAAGGAGGAAGGGAGCCGATCGGCGGGCGTTTGATCGTTTGCCCGCCGATTCGAAGGACAGCCACAACGAATGCCCCCCGCACGATGACGAGGGCGGTCTCGAGGAGAACCGTTCAGCTTTTCGGTTTGGCCTTGGTGGTGCGCTTCGTGACCTGCGTTTCCTTCGCGCCTGCGGCCTTCGCGGGCGATGCCTTGCTGCCGGCCGTTTTCTTGCGGCTCGACATTTCCGTTTCTGCGGGTTGGCTCGCTTGAGCCTTGCGTGGGGATGGCATGTTGACCTCCTTCAGTATGTGTCCATATCGACACATTGATAACCATAGGATGCGGTCAGCCGGTATTCAAGACTCGGCGGGCTTCTCGCGCGGCGCATCGGCCAAAAAACTTCTGAGAGCGAAGCATTTCGCCCGATGCCCGCAACGAGCGCGACGAGCGCGATCAGTGGATGAGCTTCAGCCCCGCCGGCAGCGTTTCGCCGAACACGCGTCCGACCTCGGCGCGATCGAGCTCGACGGTCTCGCGGACCATCGCGATCCACGCCTGCGCCGCGCCCATCGTTTCGAGACGCTGCACGACAGCCGCGCGCGCATCGTCGGGCAGATCGCGCGAGCGGTCGCCGGTCATGCGCGCGATCTGCACGGCGGCGAACGCGGCGGGATCGACCTTCTTCCAGTCGAGCGCGAGGATCGCATCGAGCCAGACGACGGCGACCTCGGGCGGCACGACACCGTGCGCGCTGCCGTAAAAGGGCGCGCGGGCGCCGATGCGGCCCAGCGCCCACCAGCTTTGCACGCTCTCCGAAGGCTTTTTCAGGCGCGTGAGCAGCCATTCGCCGACCTCGATCTTGCGCTCGACCGGCACGCGTTCCAGCGACGCCGCGAGCCGCACCATGTCCTCGTAGCCCGCGCGCGCAGCGCCCGCCGCCTTGCGATAGCGGCTCGTGCCGGGCGGTTGCAGCACGAAGGCCATGTCGTCGAGCAGCTTGAGTTGCGCCGCTTCGGGCAGGCCACCGGCCGCGCGGCGCCAGAGCGTCCACCATTCGGACCAGATCTGGCTTTCGTTGCTGTACTGAATGCCCTGATCGAAAAGCGTCCAGAGTTGCTCGACACGCCATTCGTCGAGCGGATGCCCGAAGCCCGGACGCATGCAGTAGCCCGCGAGATTGAGCCACAGACGCTCGTGATCGGCGGTGCGGCGGCGCTTTTTCGCGCGCTCGAACAGCGCGCCGAAGACCTCGCGCAAGAGTGCGATGTCCCAGGTGTCGCGCGGGCCGAGCGTCTGTTCGAGCTGCGCGCGCAGGCGTTTGACTTCCTTCGGCCCGACATCGTGCGACTTCGCGCCGAACGTGCGGTCTATCAGTTCGATGGCTTTCGGCAGCGCCGGATGCGATTCGCTCACGGTCTCGTCGGTCTGCGACGCCTCGCGGCGCAACTGGAATTCGAGCAGCCAGCGTTGCGCGGGATCGTCGACGGCGATGCAGTGCATCTCCAGCGTGCCGACTTCGGTGAGCGAGGTCGTCAGCTGAACCGCCGTTTCGCGCGCTCGGCCCTTGCCGGCGGCATGCGGATCGACGACGGTCGCGATCGGCGGCAGACGGATGAAATCGCCCGATGCGGCCGCGAGGTCTGCGAGCGCGCCCGCTTCGTAAGCCGTCTCCGACACCGACGACGCCAGGTGAAAGCGCACCGGCGCGCCGAGCGTGAGCGCGAAGGTGCGATCGGCGAGATGGATCGCCTGGCCTTCTTCGGTGCCGCGCGGCAGGACGCAGACGCCACGCATCGCGTTGGCATCGTCTTCGAGCAGCAGGAAGAAGCTGCGCGCCGAGCCACCGCCGATCTTCGGCGCATTGCCCGCGCGCGCGAGCGCGTAGGCGACCGCGCCGCGCGCGACCGCGACATCGGGATTGCCGTTCGCGAGCACGTTGACGGCTTCGCCGCGCCAGCCGGAAAGCGTATCGGCGATGCGGCGCGCGAGCGGAGCGGCGCGAAACACGCCGCCGTTCAACAGCAAGGTGTCCGGAATGGCGAGCGTTTCGGCGGGCGCATCGACGAGGCCGAGCGCCTTCTTCGCCTCGCCGGCATGCTGGCCGAGAAACGCCGCGATATGCCGCGTGATGGCCGCGTCGCTCGCATACGGCAGCCCGAATTCGACGATGCCGCCGCGCGAACGGCCGGGGCGATCGCTCGGGGCGACCATCGGAAAGAATCCTTCGACGATGATCCGCTCGATCTCGTCGCGCGTGACATCGGCCGAACGCGCGCCGCCGATCAGCTTCGAGCCCGCGCCGAGCAGCGTGATCGACGTGGATGCGGGCGCGTTGTCGCCTAGCAATTGCTCTTTCGCCGCGCGGCAGCGCTCGACGAGTTGCGACAGGCGTCCGGCGGAAAGACGCGCATCGCTGCCCGCGAGACGCTTCTCGACGAGATGCGCGAGCGCGAGATCCATGTTGTCGCCGCCGAGCATCAGATGGTTGCCCACGCCGATGCGCGTCAACACCGGCTCGCCGTTCTCCATCGCGACCTGGATGAGCGTGAGGTCGGTCGTGCCGCCGCCGACGTCGACGATCATCACGAGCCGCGTCGCCTTCAGATCATCCGCGAGCGTCGCGCGATGATGAAACAGCCAGTCGTAAAGCGCGGCCTGCGGCTCTTCCAGCAGCCGCAGTTTTTCGAGTCCCGCCATGCGCGCGGCTTCGAGCGTCAGCGCGCGGGCGCCTTCATCGAACGAGGCGGGCACGGTCAGCACGACGTCCTGCGTGTCGAGCGGTGCATCCGGAAAGCGCTCGTTCCACGCCGCGTGGACGTGCGCGAGATAGCTCGCGCTCGCCATGACCGGCGAGATTTTTTCGACGTCGTCGCCCGCGCCCCACGGCAAGATGGCCGCGAGGCGATCGACCGCCGCGTGCGACAGCCAGCTTTTCGCGCTCGACACGAGCCGTCCCGGCACCTGCGCGCCGAGCATCCGGGCGAATCTGCCGATGACGGCGGGCGCTTCCATCTCGCCCCACGGCAATTGCAGATCCTCGGACTTGAGTTCGCCTGGCGCGAAGTGATAGCGCAGCGACGGCAGAAGCGGCAGCGCCGCGACTTCCCCCGCGCCGACGAGCTGGTCGATGTCGAACACGCGGATATCGTTCGAGCCGATTTCCGCGTACGCGACGACCGTATTGCTCGTCCCGAGATCGATGCCGACGCTGTACCGCGCGCCGGACACCTTTTTCTTGCGCCCGGACACTTACAGGCCCATGCCCTGATCCGCGCCCGCGTTCGCGCCGCCGCGCACGTCGAACTCGACCTTCCAGCGCTCGGACGAGCCGCGCGGAATCGCTTCGAGTTCGAGCGTGCCCGCTTCGGTCACGCGTGCGTGCAGCTTGACGGGCACGACCTCGCCCGGCGTGCGGCCTTCGGGCGGCAGCGACGCTTCGATCTCTTCGAGTTCCTGCAATTCGTCCGGTTGCCAGTAATCGAGCAGCGTGCCGACCTGATCCTGACGACGCACCGAGGAGCCGAAGAAGCGGAAATGCACCGGCTCGCCGACGACGAGCCCGAATTCCTGCGCGGGCAATTCGGCGTCCGTGCCTTCCTCCATGCCGAACGGCGCGACGCACAGCGCCTGCACGGGCGGCTCCAGTCCGGGAACGGCCGGCATCGCCGATTCGACCGCGACGTAGTACGCGCGCGCCGTGCCGCCACGGATGCGCACGCCCTTGCCGCGCCGCACGTAGCCGTAATAGGCCGCGCCGCGCGCCACCGCGAGATCGAGGTCCGCGCCTTCGAGCAGACGCGCGGCGGGCGCGTTTTCGGAGGCGAGCCATGAATTCAGCGTCGTCATCACGCGCTCGACGAGCAGCGGCGACTTGAACACGCCGCCGTTGAACAGCACGACGGTCGGATGCAGCAGCGTCGCGCCCTGCGGCGCCTGATGCTGCAGGCCTTCGACTTCCGTGAGCGCGTTGACCTGACGGCCGAGGAACGCGGCGAGATGGCGCGTGACGGCGGCGTCCTGCGCGTACGGCAGACCGAGTTGCGTGAGACCGACGCGCGCGCGCGAAACGGGGCGAGCCGCGGCATCGACTTGCGGGAAAAAGCCTTCGAGCAGGATCTGCGTGAGTTCGGCGCGCGTGAGTTCGGTGCGCAGCGACCCGCCGATCAGCTTCGAGCCGCGGCTCGGGACGACGAGCGGCACCGCATCGACGGACGGATCGGAAAGCAGCGTTTCCTTCGCCGAGCGGCACGCGTAGGTGAGGGCGCGCAACTGCCACGGATCGGGCTGCGTGCCCGATTGCGCGAGCTTGCGCGCGACGGTATGCGCGAGCGCGAGGTCCATGTTGTCGCCGCCGAGCAGGATGTGCTCGCCAACGGCCACGCGATGCAGTTCCAGATTGCCTTCGCGCTCGACGACCGCGATCAGCGACAAGTCGGTCGTGCCGCCGCCGACATCGACGACGAGAATCACATCGCCCACTTTGACCTGCTTGCGCCAGCCGCCCGACGATTTTTGAATCCAGCTATAGAGCGCGGCCTGCGGCTCTTCGAGCAGCGTCATGCGCGTGTAGCCGGCTGCGGCGGCGGCTTCGGCGGTGAGTTCGCGCGCGGCGGGATCGAAGGACGCGGGAATCGTCACGGTGACGTCCTGCTGATCGAAAGGCGCATCGGGATGCGCGTGGTTCCACGCTTCGCGCAAATGCGTCAGATAGCGCACCGAGCTTTCCAGCGGCGACACGCGCTCGACTTCCTCGGGCGCATCGGACGGCAGGATTGACGCGCGGCGATCGACGCCCGGATGGCACAGCCAGCTTTTCGCGCTGGAAACGAGGCGGATCGGCGTGCCCGCGCCCCGGCTGCGCGCGAGTTCGCCGACGATGAACCTGCGCTCCTGCGTCCACGGCAGCGTGAGATCGCCGGGCGCGAGCTCGTTCTCGTGCGGCAGATAGAGAAACGAGGGCAAAAGATCGCGTTCTTCGGCGGCGCCGGGCGCGGTCAGTTGCGAGATGGGCAGCACGCCTTGCGCGGTCTTTTCGCCGTCGCTCGCGCTCATGTCGACGTAGGAGAGCGCGCAATGCGTCGTGCCGAGATCGACGCCGATCGAGTAGCGCGCCGGGTTATCGTTCGCTTGAATGTCGCTCACAGTTCCACCTCCGCGGGCGCGACGATGCTCGCATCATGGGACGGCGCGAGCTTCGGCAGGCGCGTGTCCTCGACCTTCCATCCACGATGGCTGATGCTGCCCGAAAAGGGCGGCTTGCCGACGACGTTGCCCGTCAGCCGGATGGCGGCGGCATCGAAACCCTCCTGCAGCGTGATGCGCGTGCCTTCCGCTTCGGTGCGCACGGGCTTGACCGTGAAATGCTCGCGCAGCACGTTACGGCAGCCGTCGTGCACGAGGCGGGCGGCCGCGCCGATATCGGCGTCGCTGTAATTGACGATGTCTTCTTCCACGAAATCGATGAAACGCGCGTCGCGCTGCAAAAGGCCGAGCAGTTGCAACGCGGCGACCGGGCTCGCCTCCTTCAGCGCGGACGGCGCGGGTTGAACCGGCGCGGCGGCAGGCTTCGGCGCTTCGGCTTTGAAATCGGGCGCGGCTGCGGGGGCTTCAGGCGCTTCGGGCGCTTCGCGCAGGCGCTGCACGCGGCCCGCGAACGATGCATTGCCGAGAATGCCGAAGAAGGCGCCGAAGGCAATGCCTATCCTGCCGAAAAAGCCTGGATTCATGTCGGTCATGTGATGCTCCTGTAGGCCGCGCGAGGACGACCCTATCCTCGGGCGGCGCGGGTGGCCGGTGTTCGGTGCCGTATCGGCGGGGTGATGCCGGGAATGTCTGCCCGTGCGGCTTTTCAGAAAAGGCACGAAAAACGCCAACGGCCTTTATACCGTATCCCGATATTTTCCATGATGTCGCGCCCCGGCCGGGAAAATCGCTCCGGATGGGCGCGCGGCGGCGGGCCTCATTCTCGCGATTTGCGCCGTCAAGTCAAGGCGCGGCAGGCTTCGCGGCGCGCTTCAGGCCTTGTAGCCGATCTTGCGCAGCAGGTCGTGGCGCCACTTCACGTCGTCTTCGCTTTCGACGCCAAGCGGCGGGAACCCGTCCACCACGCCGACGATCCCGCGTCCCTGATCCGTCTGCGCGACAAGCACCTGCGTCGGATTGGCGGTCGCGCAGAAGATACGGCACACCTCCGGCACCGCCTTCACGGTATTGAGCACGTTGACGGGAAAGAAGCCGTCGCCGAGCACGATGATGAAGCTGTGTCCCGCGCCGATGTTCTGCGCGTTGCGCGCGGCCAGCTCGACGCCATGCTCGTCCGTGCCCGACGTGCGTACGAGCCGCTTGCCGGACGCCTCGCAGAACGCGAGTCCGAAGCGGATGCCGGGCACCGCGCCGACGAGCGCCTCGTGCAGATCCTCGACCGTCTTGATGAAATGCGACTGACCGAGGATGAAGTTGGTTTCCTCGGGCTTGTCGATGGCGATGGCGAGCAGTTCCATGGCGGATCTCCGGTGCGCGCTGGAAATTCCATGGTAGGCGCTTTTCTACGCGCGTATTTCGAACCCCGCGAGATACGCCGCCGCATCGCCGCCGTCCCAGACGCGGCCATCGCAGAACGTCGCCGCGCGCCGTTCGCCGGGAATCGCAATGCCCGCCGCCTGCGCCGCCTCGCGATAAAGCGCGGTCTGATTCACGCTCGCCGCGATGGCCGCATCGTCGATATCGGCGCCGAGCATGCCCCAGCGCCGGTATTGCGTAATGAACCAGACGCCGTCCGATACGCGCGGATAGTTCACCGCGCCTTCATCGAAGAAACGCACGGGCAGCGCGCGCGCATCGCCGCCATCGGATGCGGCGAGGCGCGGCTCGATCAGCGCGCGCGGCACGCCGAGCAGCGCGGACGACGACAGCGCCTCGGCGATCTCCTCGCGATGCGCCCGCGTATCGAGCCAGGCGCACGCATCGAGCATCGTGCGAACGAGCGCGCGCGCCGTCGCGGGATAGAGCGCCGCGAAATCGCGCCGGCACGCGAGCACCTTCTCCGGATGATCCGGCCAGATCTCGCTCGTGTACGCGACCGTCCTGCCCGCGTCGCGCGCCTCGGCGACGGCGTGCCACGGCTCGCCCGCGCAGAAGCCGTCGAGCGCGCCCTCGACGAGCGCATCGGCCATGCGCGGCGGCGGAATCACGATGCTCTGCACATCGCGCAACGGATGCACGCCGTGCGCCGCGAGCCAGTAATACAGCCACATCGCGTGCGTGCCGGTCGGAAAAGTCTGCGCGATGACCGGCGGCCGCCCGAGCGAATGCAACGCTTCCTTCACGCTGGCGCCGTTCCGGATCGCATCGGCCAACGGACGCGACAGCGTGATCGCCTGACCGTTGCGATTGAGGACCATCAGCACGGCCATGTCCGCCTGCGGCCCGCCGATACCCAGTTGCACGCCGTACACGAGGCCATAGAGCGCGTGCGCCGCGTCGATCTCGCCGGACAGCAGCTTGTCGCGCACGGCCGCCCACGACGGCTGACGGCACAGCTCGATCGAGATGCCATGACGCGCGCCGAGATCGCGCAACGCGGCGACGGCGAGCGGCGCGGCATCGGAAAGGGCGACGAAGCCGAGCCGCAGATGCGTGCGTTCGGGTTGGGAGGAAGTGATGTTCATGAGATGTCGATAAAGCTAGAGCAGATCGGCCATCGAAAGCAATTGGCGCGCGATCTCGGCGACCTTCACGCCCTGATCCATCGCGCGCTTGCGAAGCGCCGCATAGGCTTCGTTTTCGGACATGCCGCGCCTGTCCATCAGAAGACGTTTCGCGCGGTCGATGACCTTGCGCTGCTCCAGTTCGTCCTCGACCTTCGCGAGCCGCTGACGCAACTGCGCTTCATGCGCGAAACGCGCGAGCGCGACTTCGATGATCGGCGCGAGACGCTCGGGCGCGAGTCCTTCGACGGAATACGCGGTGACGCCCGCGCCCACTGCCGCGCGAATGAACTGCTGATCCGCGTCGTTGCTGAACATCAGCACGGGACGCGGCGCGGCCTTGTTCATCACCGCGAGCTGTTCGAGCGTGTCGCGCGAGGGCGACTCGGTATCGATGATGACGACATCGGGCTTCTGGCTCTCGACGGCCTTGTGCAGCGCCGAAGGCGCGGCCGCTTCGGCGAGCATGTCATAGCCCATGCGCGCGAGTTGCTCGCGCAAATCGCCTATGGGCTTGTCGGTGTCGGTGACGAGAAGAACGCGAAGCATGCGGGAAGCGGAAGCGGTCATGCGAGGGACGCTTGAGACTTTAACGCGCCGTCCGCGCTTTGAGAACCCGCTTTACGCGGCATGAGCGAAGCCTTTGGCGCTCTGCATATGCGCCGCGAATTCCGCCGCTTCGCCGATTGCACCGCCGATCAGAATCACCGCCGGACTGCCGAGGCCGGCAGCGTTGGCATCATCGGCAAGACGATCGAGTGTCGTCACGAGCCGCTTTTCCTGCGACGATCCCGCGTGCTGCACGACGGCCGCAGGGGTGCTCGCGGGCAACGCATCGAGCAACGATGCCGTCAGACTCGCGATGCGGCTCATGCCCATATAGATCGCGAGCGTGGTGCCCGTTGCGGCGAGCGCGGCCCAATCCGGCTGACTGTGATCCTGCATGTGCGCGGTGACGAACGTCACGCCCTGACAATGATCGCGATGCGTGAGCGAGATGCCGAGTCCAGCCGCCGCCGCGAATCCCGATGACACGCCATTGACGATATCGACCGGAATATCCGCCCCGCGCAATGCGGCGATCTCTTCGCCCGCGCGTCCGAAGAGCAACGCGTCGCCGCCTTTCACGCGCACCACATGCAGTCCTTTCTTCGCGTATCGCTGCATGAGGCGCTGAATGAAGGCTTGCGGCGTGGACTTGCATCCGCCGCGCTTGCCGACGCGAATCACGCGCGCGTTCGGCGCAAGCGTGACGATGTCGGCGTTGGCGAGATCGTCGACGAGAAGGACGTCGGCGGCGGCGAGCGCCTTCGCGGCGCGCAAGGTCAGCAAGTCCAGATCGCCGGGGCCCGCGCTCAACAGAGTGACTTTGCCTTTGATGGTGCTCATCGTTGCTTCCTGAGTCTGCGTGCTTCGTATGTGAGGCATCGGCGCGGCAAACGCAGATAGCGTCCGCTCGTATCGTTGCACGATGGGGACGCCTTTGTCCTTGCTTTCATGTATCGGGGCGCCGCGAACGCCGTTGCTCGCAGCGCTTTCGACAATGCAATAAGCGGGCCATTGGTCGAATAAGGCTTCGAGCACGTTATCCGCACTGTCGTTGTGCGCGGGTGGCACCGCGAGGGCGCATGGGCGCTTGCTCGATGTGATTGCGTGCGTTAACCGTGCAGTACAAAGTCGAGGAGCGTACGAAGTGATCGCTTGCACGTTCGCACGGCATCAGTGCTGCGTCGCACCATCCCTGTGCCCGCCTGCATCGAAACATGACGTGAAGCTCATGCGCGCAGTCCGTGCATATAACGCGCAAAGCCTTGCGCGACAAGCGTCTGAAGTCGATGCGGCGCGCATGGCATAGGCCTTGCCTTATGTCTCGCCATCGGATCAACGGCGATCCGTCCTGAATACAGCGCCCGGCAAGTGAAGAACATGCGGGCATCGGACAACGGCGTCCCCCGCATCGGCTTCCCGGCCCATGCGCGGGACGCCTTTCTTTTTTTGCGGAAAGACGATGGACAAAGCCACCCGGATCGATCTCTTCAGCATGCGCAGCGCGCCGATGCGCGCCTTCCATCTCACGTGGATGGCCTTCTTCGTATGCTTCTTCGCGTGGTTCGCCTGCGCGCCGCTGATGCCGCTCATCAAGCGGGAATACGGACTCACGGCGGATCAAGTTGCGAACATCAATATCGCGGCCGTCGCCGTGACGATTCTGGTGCGCCTCGTCGTCGGACCGATGTGCGATCGCTTCGGCCCGCGCCGCGTGTATGGCGCGCTGCTGCTCGCGGGTTCGGTGCCTGTCATCGGCGCGGCGCTCTCTACGGGCTACGACAGCTTCCTGTGGTGCCGTCTCGCGATCGGCGCGATCGGCGCGAGCTTCGTCATCACGCAGTACCACACGTCGGTGATGTTCGCGCCGAACGTCGTCGGCACCGCGAACGCAACGACTGCCGGCTGGGGCAACGCGGGCGCGGGCGCGGCGCAGGCGATCATTCCGCTTCTCGTCGCGGCAGCGATCGCGCTCGGCGTGGGCGAAGCATCGGCATGGCGCGTCGCTTTGATCGTGCCGGGCATCGCGATGCCGGTGATGGCCTTCTTCTACTGGCGCTATACGCAGGATTGCCCGCAAGGCGACTTCGTCGCGCTGCGCCGTGCCGGCGTCGCGATCGACGGCGGCAAGAAGGGCGGCTGGCAGAGCTTCCTGACCGCGTGCTCGAACTATCGCGTGTGGATGCTCTTCGTCACGTACGGCGCGTGCTTCGGCGTCGAAGTGTTCATCCACAACATGGCGGCGATCTATTACGTCGATCACTTCGGCCTCTCGCTCGCGCAAGCCGGCATGGCGGCGGGCAGCTTCGGTCTGCTCGCGCTCTTCGCCCGCGCGCTCGGCGGCTGGCTCTCCGATAAAGCCGCCGCGAAGAAAGGCCTCGATATCCGCGCGACCTTGTTGTTCGCGCTGATCGCGGGCGAAGGCATCGGCCTCTATGCGTTCGCGCATGCGCCGAGCGTCGTGCTCGCCATCGTCGCGATGCTTGCGTTCGGCCTCTTCACGCACATGGCATGCGGCGCGACTTACGCGCTCGTGCCGTTCATCGATCGCAAGGCGCTCGGCGGCGTGGCTGGCGTGATCGGCGCCGGCGGCAACGTCGGCGCGGTCGCAGCGGGCTTCCTGATGAAAGGCCTCGGCAACGCGCAAGCCACGCTCTCGATGCTCGGCGTGATCGTCGCGACGACGGCGCTCTGCGCGCTCGCCGTGCGCTTCTCCCCCGAACACAAGGCACGCGAAGCGGCACTGCGCGAAAGCGCGCTCGCAGCCAATAACGTCATTGCAAACTGAGAAGGCCCCGTCATGAAAATCGTCGTCATCGGCCACGGCATGGTCGGCCACAAGTTCCTCGAATGTCTCGCCGAGAGCGGCAACGAAGCGCTCGACGTGACGGTCCTGTGCGAAGAACCGCGCGCCGCGTACGACCGCGTGCATCTGACCGAATTCTTCACGGGCAAGAGCGCGGATGATCTCTCGCTCGTCGAAGAGGGCTTCTTCGAACGTTCGGGTTATGCGCTGAAACTGAATGCGCGCGCGGTGTCGATCGATCGCGCGGCGCGCACGGTGACGGCTTCGACGGGCGAAGTGCTCGCGTACGACAAGCTCGTGCTCGCGACCGGCTCCTATCCGTTCGTGCCGCCCATCGAAGGCCGTGATCGCGACGGCTGCTTCGTGTATCGCACGATCGAAGATCTCGAAGCGATGCAGGCATGCGGCGCGCGCTCGAAGACGGGCACGGTCGTCGGCGGCGGTCTGCTCGGTCTCGAAGCAGCGAAGGCGCTGCGCGACATGGGACTCGAAACGCATGTGATCGAATTCGCGCCGCGCCTGATGGCCGTGCAGGTCGATGACGGCGGCGGACGCGTGCTGCGCGCGAAGATCGAGGAACTCGGCGTCACGGTTCATACGGGTAAGAACACGCTTGCGATCGTCGATGGCGAAGGCGCGGCCAACCGCATGAATTTCGCCGATGAGACGCATCTCGACACCGACATGATCGTGTTCTCGGCAGGCATTCGTCCGCGCGACGACATCGCGCGTGCCGCGGGTCTCGACATCGGCGCGCGCGGCGGCATCGTGATCGACGACGCCTGCCGCACGAGCGACGAAGCGATCTATGCCATCGGCGAATGTGCGTTGTGGAAGGGCCAGTTGTTCGGCCTCGTCGCGCCGGGTTACGACATGGCGCGCATCGTCGCGAAGCAGATCATCGGCGAGGAGGCGGCGTTCGCGGGCGCGGACATGAGCACCAAACTCAAGCTGATGGGCGTCGATGTGGCGAGCATCGGCGATGCACACGGCAAGACGCCCGGCAGCCGGACGTATCAGTACAGCGACGAGCGCAAGCAGGTCTACAAGAAGATCGTCGTGTCCGACTGCGGCAAGTTTCTTCTCGGCGGCGTGATGGTCGGCGATGCAGCGGAATACGGCACGCTGCTGCAGATGATGTTGAACAAGATCGAGTTGCCCGAAGCGCCCGAATTCCTGATCCTGCCGTCGAGCGATGGAAAAGCGAAGCCCGCGCTCGGCGTCGAAGCCTTGCCCGATGCGGCGCAGATCTGTTCGTGCAACAACGTAAACAAGGCTGAAATCTGCGCGGCTGTCTGCGCGGGCGCAACGAGCATTGGCGCGATCAAGTCGTCGTGCAAGGCGGGCGCATCGTGCGGCGGCTGCGTGCCGCTCGTCACGCAAGTGATGAAGTCGGAGATGAAGCGGCAGGGTCTCGCGGTGAACAATCATCTGTGCGAGCACTTCCCGTATTCGCGTCAGGAGCTTTATCACATCGCGCGCGTGGAAGGACATCGCACGTTCGGCACGCTGCTCGCGAAGCACGGCAAGGGACGCGGCTGCGATATCTGCAAGCCTGCCGTCGCGAGCATTCTTGCTTCGTGCTGGAACGAGTTCGTGCTGAAGAAAGAGCACGCGAGCCTGCAGGATTCGAACGATTACTACCTCGCGAACATCCAGCGCGATGGCACGTACAGCGTCGTGCCGCGCATGCCGGGCGGCGAAGTGACGCCCGATGGCTTGATCGCGGTCGGCCAGGTCGCGAAGAAGTACGGCCTCTATACGAAGATTACGGGCGGCCAGCGTGTCGACATGTTCGGCGCGCGCGTAGAGCAATTGCCGTTCATCTGGGAAGAGCTCATCGCGGCGGGCTTCGAATCGGGTCATGCGTATGGCAAGGCCCTGCGCACCGTGAAGTCGTGCGTCGGCTCGACGTGGTGCCGTTATGGCGTCGGCGATTCGGTCGGACTCGCGATCGAACTGGAGAATCGCTACAAGGGTCTGCGCACGCCGCACAAGATCAAGTTCGGCGTGTCGGGCTGCACGCGCGAGTGCGCCGAAGCGCAAGGCAAGGACGTCGGCGTGATCGCGACGGAGAAGGGCTGGAATCTCTACGTATGCGGCAACGGCGGCATGAAGCCGCGTCACGCCGAGCTTATTGCGTCCGATCTCGATCACGACACGCTCGTGCGGTACATCGACCGCTTCCTGATGTTCTACGTGCGTACGGCGGATCGCCTGCAACGCACGAGCGTATGGCGCGACAACCTCGAAGGCGGACTCGAGTATCTGATCGACGTCGTCATCAACGACAAGCTCGACATCGCCGCCGAGCTCGAAGCGGAGATGCAACTCGTCGTCGATACCTACGAGGACGAATGGAAGAAGGCCGTCACCGATCCGCATACGCGCAAGCGCTTCCGTCACTTCGTCAACAGCGAACAGGGCGATGCGAACGTGACCTTCGTGGAAGAGCGCGGCCAGATTCGCCCCGCCACGCTCGAAGAGCGCAAGTCGAAGCTTGCCGAAACCGTTTAACGCGTGAGGAAAAACATCATGAACGACCGTATCGAACAGGACTGGACCGCCGTTTGTGAACTCGACGACATCGTGCCGGATACGGGCGTGTGCGCGCTCGTGAAGGGCACGCAAGTCGCGGTGTTTCATGTCGCGGGCGAAGAGGCAGCCGTGTACGCGATCGACAACTACGACCCCCATTCGCAAGCCGCGGTGCTCTCGCGCGGCATCGTGGGAAGTCTGGGCGAGCGTATCGTCGTTGCATCGCCGATCTACAAGCAGCACTTCGATCTGCGCACGGGCGAATGCCTGGAAGCGCCGGAGCTTTCGGTGAGCGCGTATCGCGTGAAGGTCGCGGGCGGCAAGGTGTGGGTCGCGGCATGAAGACCGAATATGCGGTTGCGGCCATGGCGGCGTTGAAGCACGCCGCATCGCGCCAGCGGCTCGTGGTGATCGGCAACGGCATGGCCGGTATGCGTACGGTCGAAGAACTGCTGAAGATCGCGCCCGAGCTGTACCACATCACCGTATTCGGCGCCGAGCCGTACGGCAACTACAACCGCATTCTGTTGTCGCCGGTGCTCGCGGGCGAGAAGAGCGTCGACGACATCATTCTCAACACGCGCGAATGGTACGACGCGAACGGCATCACGCTGCATGCGGGCGATGCCGTGATCGAAATCGATCGTGCGCGGCGCGTCGTGCGTTCGGAGAAGGGCGTGGAAGCGCACTACGACCGTCTGCTGATCGCGACCGGCTCGAAGCCATTCATCATTCCGGTGCCGGGTTGCGAGCTTTCCGGTGTGATCGCATTTCGCGACATTCAGGATGTCGAAACGATGATCGAAGCGGCACGCGATCATCGGCACGCGGTGATCATCGGCGGCGGTCTGCTCGGGCTCGAAGCGGCCAACGGCTTGCAGCGGCAGGGCATGTCGGTAACGGTCGTGCATGCGAGCGGCAGCCTGATGGATCGTCAGCTCGACGCCACCGCGTCCGCGTTGCTCAAGCGTTCGCTCGAAGCGAAAGGCCTCAACTTCGCGATGGCCGCGCAGACCACGGAGATCGTCGGCGACGACCGCGTGCGCGCCGTGCGTTTCGCGGACGGCACGCAGATCGACGCTGATCTCGTCGTGATGACGGCGGGCGTGCGGCCCAACATCGCGCTCGCGAAAGAGGCGGGGCTGCACTGCGAGCGCGCCATCGTCGTCGACGACACCTTGCAGACTTTCGATCCGCGCGTGTATGCGGTGGGCGAATGCGTGCAGCATCGCTCGGCGACCTTCGGTCTCGTCGCACCGATCTGGGATCAGGCGCGCGTGGCGGGCGCGCATCTCGCGGGCGCGGGGCATCGCCGTTACGTGCAGCGCGCGACGGCGACGAAGCTCAAGGTGACGGGCGTCGATCTGTATTCGGCGGGCGATTTCATCGGCGGCGAGGACAGCGAGGATCTCGTGCTGCGCGATCCGCGCCGCGGCGTGTACAAGCGTGTCGTGCTGCAGGCGGGACGCGTGATCGGCGCGGTGCTGTACGGCGACGTGAAGGACGGCGGCTGGTATTTCGATCTGATTCAGAGCCGCGCGGACGTATCGCATCTGCGCGGCAAGCTTCTTTTCGGCAAGACGCTTTGTGAAGCCTGAATACGGCCAAGGATAGAGAAACGTGAGCATGTCCATCATCCCCATTCAAACGGCTTCTGTTAAAACGACTTGCCCGTATTGCGGCGTCGGCTGCGGTGTGAACGCATCGCCGAAGAGCGCGACCGAAGTGTCGATCGCCGGCGATGAAACGCATCCATCGAACTTCGGCCGTCTGTGCGTGAAGGGCTCGGCGCTCGGCGAAACGATTGGACTCGAAGGGCGTCTGCTCAATCCGAAACTGCGCGACCGCCGCAGCGGCGCGCTTACCGATGCATCGTGGGCCGATGCCATCGGCACGGTTGCGAGCGGCTTTTCGCGCATCATCGCGGAGCATGGTCCCGACGCGGTCGCGTTCTATGTATCGGGTCAGTTGCTCACCGAGGACTACTACGTCGCCAACAAGCTGATGAAGGGCTACATCGGCAGCGCAAACATCGATACGAACTCGCGGCTGTGCATGTCGTCGTCGGTGGCGGGACACAAGCGCGCGTTCGGCGAAGACCTCGTGCCGATGAGTTATGAGGACCTCGAACTCGCGGACCTCGTCGTGCTCGTGGGATCGAACACGGCATGGTGTCATCCGATTCTCTTTCAGCGCATCGTGAAGATGAAGGAGAAGCGACCGGAGATGAAGATCGTCGTCATCGATCCGCGCTATACCGCGACTTGCGAAATGGCCGATCTGCATCTGCCGCTCAAGCCTGGCAGCGATGTGGCGCTGTTCAACGGCCTGCTCGCGTTCCTCGCGGAGCACGGCGCAATCGATGCGGCTTTCGTCGATGCACATACCAGCGGTTCCGACGACGCGCTCGCAGCGGCGGGTTCTTCGGATCTCGCGCAAACCGCGAAAGACTGCAAGCTCGATCAACATGATCTGATGGAGTTTTATCGTCTTTTCGCGCGCACGGAGCGCGTGGTGACGGTCTATTCGCAAGGCGTGAATCAGTCGAGCGCCGGCACGGACAAGGTCAACTGCATCATCAATTGCCATCTGCTGACGGGGCGAATCGGCAAGCCTGGCATGGGACCGTTCTCGTTCACCGGCCAGCCCAACGCGATGGGCGGACGCGAAGTCGGCGGCCTCGCGAATACGCTTGCCGCGCATCTCGAGTTCGGCGATCCGCTGCATGGCGAGATGGTGCGGACGTTCTGGAATTCGCCTGCGATTGCAGAGCGCGCCGGATTGAAGGCCGTCGAGTTGTTCGATGCAATCGAAGCGGGCCGCGTGAAAGCCGTATGGGTGATGGGCACCAATCCTGTCGTCAGCCTGCCCGATGGCGATCGCGTGAAGCGCGCGCTCGAGAAATGCGAGCTCGTGGTTGCATCGGACATCATCGAAAAGACGGATACGAACGCGTTCGCCGATGTGCTGCTGCCCGCGCTCGGCTGGGGCGAGAAGGATGGCACCGTGACGAACTCGGAGCGGCGCATCTCGCGTCAACGCGCGTTCATTCCGACGCCGGGCAAGGCGCGCGCGGACTGGCGCATCATCTGCGATGTCGCGCGGCGCATGGGCTTCGAAGGCTTCGATTTTGCGGGTCCGCATGAGATTTTCGACGAGCACGCACGGTTGAGCGCGTATCGCAACGATGCGTCGGCGGGCGTGCATCGCGCGTTTCATATCGGTGGACTGGCCGGGCTCGATCGCGCGCAATACGATGCGCTGCAGCCGACACAATGGCCGTTGCGCGACTCGGCAGAGGGAGGAACGGAGCGGCTCTTCGAAGATCACCGCTTCAGTCATGCAGATGGCCGTGCGCGCTTCGTAGCAACCGTTGCACGCGCGCCCGTGAACGCGCCCGATGACGACTATCCGCTCGTGCTCAACACCGGGCGCGTGCGCGACCAATGGCACACGATGACGCGAACGGGCCGCTCCTCGAAACTCGCGGGCCATATCAGCGAATCGTTCATCGACATGCATCCGCAAGACGCGCTCGCATGCGGCGTGCGCGAAGGCGAACTCGCGCGCGTGTCGAGTCGCTGGGGCTCGATGATCGCGCGCGTGCAGCATGGCGGTGGCATGCCGCGCGGCAGCGTGTTCGTGCCGATCCACTGGAACGATCAGACCGCCTCCGACGCGCGCGTCGGTGCGGTGGTGAATCCCGTCGTCGATCCGGTTTCGGGCGAACCGGAGTTCAAGCACACGCCTGTCGCAATCGAGAAGTTTCACGTGACATGGCACGGCTTTTCGCTCTCTCGCGCCGCGCCGGACCTCGACATGGTCACGCACTGGACGCGCGTGCATGGCACGGGCTTCGTCCGCTACGAAATGGCGGGCCGTAATCGTTTCGATGCATCCCATGGCGATCATCACGATTGGGCGCGTGCGCTCTTTCATATCGACGATGAGCACGCTGACTGGATCGAATACGAGGACAAGAGCGCGGGCGTGTATCGCGCGGCGCATGTGGTCAATGAGCGTATCGAGAGTTGCGTGTTCATCTCCGAGCGGCCCGATCTGCCCGCGCGTGCGTGGCTCGCGACGCTGTTCGAAAAGGGACGCCTCGACGACGAGGACCGCGCGAGCCTCCTGCTCGGTCAGCCGATAGGCAAGGGCGAGGACACCGGGCCGACCGTGTGCTCGTGCTTCGGCGTCGGACGCAATACGATCTGCAACGCGATCCGCGACAAGGGATTGAAGACAGCCGCCGAAATCACCTCGTGCGTGAAGGCGGGCGGCAACTGCGGATCGTGCGTGCCGGAGTTGAAGAAGCTCATCGTTGAGACGGAAATGGCGCGTCTCTCCACGGTCTGATTCGTCCGTGGTCTAACGAACGAACGCGGGCGCATGTCGCCCGCGTTTCGCGTTTTCAAGCCTTCCGATTCCTGCGGAGATCTCCGGACAAACCCTCGAAAACAGGGCGTTTCCGGGCTATTGGTATGCTCGAATGAGCGCTCGCCAACCAAACTCCTTACGATTTATTACCACGTGAAATGGTGTGTTGGATTGCCAACGCATTCGCCGGTTCATCTTCCGTACAGTCACCTCAAAACACAGGCACTAAACAAACGGATGCCTGAAAACAACACCAAAAGGTAATACGGGGATTGCGATGAAGAACGCAAAACTATTCGAACAAGCGGAAGGCCAGCGCGCCACGATCCGCTCATCCCAGGCCAGCATCGACCTGTTGCACGAACGACGACTTCTGATCGACGTGCGAGCCTCATTCCCAGTCTGATTCGTCAAGCCGCCCCAAAGGGGCGTCCTTTCTCAAACGCTCGCTGATCCATCGAAGCCAGATTCGATCAGACGTCGGAGAAGGAATACTAACGAAACGATATTTGCTGTATCCGCTACATATCGGCGTCGATGTAGCTGGAATTGACTGTGCGCCTACACTTGGAGACCTCACCATGCAACGCAAACTGATCGCAGCAGCCGCCGTCCTCTCGCTCGTTTCCGCCGCTGCCTTCGCAACGGGCACGAACTCCAGCTCGAGCTCGACCTCGGGCGGCACGACCAGCGCAGCCGTGTTCGGCTTCGGCTCGTTCACCGCAACCAACGCGGGCGCCGCCAACGGCCACGCTTCGTCGATCGCCGGCCAGGGCTACGGCGTGACGGGCAACGCGACCAACGCGACGACGAGCCACATCAACACGTCGTCGGTGGGCGGCAAGGGTTTTGGCGGCTCGACGGCGACGGGCGTCTCGGGCGCCGACGCTGCCGCGAATGCCTGGAGCAAGCTGGGCGGCGGCTGGCGCTAAGCACACGGCGACGGACGGCGAACTTCGCCGCAACGGGGTTCGCTTTCCCGCAACCGATGTGATCCCGGTTCGAACAACAAAAAACGAAATCCAATCTTACCGATTCGATAAGGAATGCAAATCATGAAACGCACTCTGATCGCTGCTGCACTGCTCTCGTTCGTCTCCGTCGCCGCGATGGCCACGACCACGAACTCCAGCTCGTCCTCGACCTCGGGCGGCACGACGTCCGCTTCGGTCTCGGGCTTCGGCCGCTTCACGGCGACGAACTCGGGCACGGCCAACGGCAATGCGCAATCGATCGCCGGCAACAAGTTCGGCGTGACGGGCAACGCCACCAACGCAACGACGAGCCACACGAATACGTCGACGGTGAGCGGCTTCGGCCACGGCAACGCACAAGCGGGCGGCACCTCGGGCGCGGACGCAGCGGCCAATGCATGGAGCAAGCTCGGCGGCGGCTGGCGCTAAGCTGGTCGGCGACTCAAGGCAGGGGCGGCGTCATGACGAGCGTGCGCTTGCGGGATACCGCCTTTGCCGAACTCATAAAAATACTCTAAGTCGTCCGGGACCGTCATGCGCTGTGGCGTTCCCCTTTTCTTCCGGAGAACCAAAATGAACAAGACCACTCTGCAATTGGCATGCGCGGTGCTGTTTTGCGCCGCGCAACTCGCCCACGCCGACACCACCGCCAATTCCTCGTCGGGCTCGGTTTCGGGTTCGACGTCGACGGGCATCGGCCAGGGCGGCGGATCGAGCCTCAACAACATCGGCACGTCGGCGAATTCGACGGCCAACACCAGTTCCAATTCGTCGTCGGTCGGCGGCCTCGGCGTCGCGACGGCGAGCGGCGGCCGTTCGACCGCGCAGGGCGGCTCATCGAATGTGAACATCTCGCTGACGATGCCGCAACTGACGACATCCGGCACGGATGCAAGCGGCGCCGATGCGACCGGCAAGGCGGCCACGAGCGGCCCCGGCACGAGCGCCTTCGACACGCGCACGACGGTCGACTACAACCAGAGCTCGTACTCGGTCCGCACGACGCCGTCGATCGCCGCACCCTCGCTCACCACGACGCTCTCCGACACCTGCATGGGCTCGGCCAGCTTCGGCCTGTCGATCACCGGCTTCGGCGCGACCGGCGGCACGACGCTCGTCGATCAGGCTTGCGTACGCCGCCTCGATGCACGCGAATTCCGCGCAATGGGCCTGACCGATGTCGCGCTCGCGCTCCTCTGCCAGAGCGAAGCGAACCGCCGCGCCGTCGAGGCGACGGGTCATCTGTGCCCGGGCACGACCACGCCGCTCGCGAAATCGGGCGAGGACGCGGTGCTGTCGGATGACGAGAAGTATCGCGATCCGCTGGTGCGCGCGCGCCTCGGCCTGCCGGTGACCGCCGCCAACAATCCGGAAGTCAGCATGAAAACGCAGAACGAGGCCAAGCAGGCTCAGCCGGCGCCCGCGAAGCAGGTCGCGCAGCCGACGCCGGTCGCCGCTCGCGTGTACGATCAGGCTGATACGAATGGCGTCGAAGTGGCGAGCACGCCCATCGGCGAAAAGATCGAAGTCTCGCTGGTGAAGTGAGGAAGCAACAGGTCCAATGGCAGGGTGACGCCATGGAGCGAGAGAGACGCGCCTGAGCAATCGGGCCGTCTCTACCTTTGAAGGGTTGGCTTTTGAAAGACTGGTCCCGGAGAGTCAACCCTCGTTTTCCCGCTGAGGCATGCGATGAAGAGTCACAAGAAAATGGCGGCCATCGCGCTCGCGGCGAGTGCGACGGTCTCGATGATGCCGATGAGCGCGCGCGCCGATGCAAGCGCCGGCGTGATCTGGGCCGCGAGCCCGGTCGGCGTGCAGTCGATGCCCGATGCGCAGGCGCTCGCGCTCTTGCCTTCGAGCGGCTACGTGCCCTTGCAGACGTCGGGCGGCAAGTGCCTGCTCGTCGCGCGGCGCGGAACGCAGATCGTCGCAGTGGAGTTGTCGCCGCTCGCGATCGGCGCGAAGGTGATCGGCTGGAAGCCGCAGCAGATCGACATGAGCACGGTCACGTCGAAGTGGGGCTACGTGCCGCCGAAATCGTCGATCGATACGAAGAGCTTCCGCAATCCCGTCACGAGCACGATCTCGGAAGCGAACAAGACGGATACGTCGAAAGGCGGATCGTATGCGCGCGCGAGCAGTTGGGGCAATGGCAACGTCGAAGCGCATAGCAGCGCGATCGCGTCGGCAATGGGCGAGACCGAAGCCGCCGAATCGGTGACGGTGAACGGCAAGACGTATCGCAAGTACAGCCACTTCAGGCCGGCGACAGCCGAAGCGCCGATGGCCGCATCGGATGAATACTTCTGTCAGTGATGCACGCGCTTCATGTCGTGGCGGACTTCCGTTCCACGACCGGTGGCACGGGCAAGGCGACGTCTTCGACGGGTCGCGATTCAGTGCCGAAACGCGCGACCGAGAACGAGAACGTGTTGACGCCGTTCTCGCTCGTCGCCGACACGGTGCCGCGATGCATCTCGGCCACCGCCTTCACGATGGCAAGCCCGAGGCCGTGATTCTCGCGGCTATTCGTGCGCGAACTTTCCGCGCGATAGAAGCGGTCGAAGAGATGCGCCATCACATGCGGCTGGATCGATTCGCCGGGATTGGCCACGGCGATGCGAATGCGCCCATGTTCCCGCGTGATGGCCACGGAAATCGTCGCGCCGGGCGCGCAATGCTGAATTGCGTTCATCACGAGATTGGACAGCGCACGGCCGAATAGCGACGTATTGACGAATGCGCGCGCATCGCCGTTCGCGACGGCGCGCACTCGCGCTTCTTCCAGCGGAATCTCGAGAAACTCCAGTGTGCGATTGACCTCCGCCGCGAGCGACACTTCGACGAGTCCCGTCGCGCGTTCGCCCTGATCGGCGCGCGCGAGAAACAGCATGTCGTTGATGATCGCGCGCACGCGTTCGAACTCCTCGAGATTCGATTGCAGCGTGTGACGCAGCTCGTCGATCGAACGATCGCGCGTCAAGGCGACTTCCGTCTGACCGATGAGAATCGTGACCGGCGTGCGCAATTCGTGCGCGACATCGGCGTTGAAGGATTCGAGCCGGCCATATGCGTGATCGAGCCGTTCGAGCGCGCCATTGAAGGACTTCGCGAGATCTTCGAGTTCCATCGGCAGCGCGCGCGTGTTCAGGCGTTGCGATCGATTGGTCGGACTCAGCTTCGATGCATCGCGCGTGAGGCGCGTGAGCGGTGCGAGGCCGAGCCGCGCGACCGAATAACTCAGCAGCAGGACCGCGACCGTGGCGAGCGCCATCAGCGCGGCGAGCGCGAGACCGAACGCGCGCATCGTATGAACGTTCGGCGAGCAATCGATCGCGACGAAGAGCTGCAGCGGCGGACGATCCCCGTTGGGCGGAATCGTGAGCGTGGTCATCAGCATGTCGTAGGCGCGATCTTCCGGACGGAAGTGAACGTAACCGCCCATCACGCGCTTGACGACGCGGCCCGCGGGCGGCGAGCCGTATTCATAGCGCGGATCGTTGCTGGACACGGCAAAGAGCGTGGAGCCGTCGCGCGGGGTGATGTCGGCGAGCTTCTCCTTCGCGATCTTCCATTTCTCCGGCGTCGATACATGCGTGACGATGAGCCGCGCAATCTCCGCGCGATTGTCGAGCGAGTCGCGCAAATGCTGCTCCAGTTGCACGCGCAGCACGAGAAAGAGTCCCGAGCCGACGAGCGCGAACACGAACAGCGCGACGAGCGCGAACATGACGGCGAGCCGCCGCGAAATGGAGCGTTGCGTGCGCGGCTCGCGCGCGTCGCGTGCCTCGCGTGGCGTCGACGATATCCACTGCGTGTTCATGATGGTCTCGCGTCTTCCCTTGCTTCGCGCGTGTCGCGAACTTCGCGCACTTCGAGCACATAGCCCATGCCACGCACGGTATGAAGCAGTTTGGTGCGGAACGGTCCGTCCAGTTTCGCGCGCAGCCGCTTGATCGCCGTTTCGACGACGTTCGTGTGACTTTCGAAATCGACTTCCCAGACGAGCTCGGTGATCGCGGTCTTCGAGAGAATGTCGCCGTGACGGCGCGCGAGCACCGAGAGCAACTGAAATTCCTTCGCGGTGAGGTCGAGCCGCACGCCGTCGCGTGTTGCGCGGCGGCCGATCAGATCGACATAGAGATCGCCGACCGATATCAATGTCGATTCCTGCGCGCGCGTGCGGCGGGCGAGCGCATGCAGACGCTCGACGAGTTCGAGAAACGAGAACGGCTTCGTGAGGTAATCGTCCGCGCCTTCGCGCAGGCCGCGCACACGATCGTTGATGTGATCGCGCGCGGTCAGCATGATGACCGGCGTCGACTTCTGGAGGCGCAGCGCCTTCAATACCGCGAAGCCGTCGCGTCTCGGCAGCATCACGTCGAGCACGATCACGTCGTAGTCGTATTCGATGGCGAGATGCGTGCCTTCCTCGCCGTCCATCGCGACATCGACGACCCAGCCTTGCTCGGTCAACCCCGAGCGCAGGTAATCCACCACTTTGTGTTCGTCTTCGACTATCAGGACTTTCATGCCTGGCACCTGTGCGCGTTCAGTGTGTGTTTACCGCATTGTTCAACTGCTAACTATACGAGCCTCGCGGGCATCGTGCTTACGTTTTCTTTCTACTCGCCCGAAGTAGTTGCGTTCGCAAGCTTCTGATCGTCGTTCGATGCAGTGTCCCATCCGCCGCCCAATGCCTTCACGAGCGTCACCGATACGGTGCGCTGCTGTCCGCGAATCTGCACGTCCTGTCGTTCGCTCGTGAGCAATTGCTGCTGTGCGGTGATGACGTCGAGATAGGCGACGAGCCCGCCCGAATAACGATCGTTCGCGAGCGACAGCAAGCGTTGCGCATCGACGACCGCGGCGTGCGACTGTTTCGCCGCGCCGTCCAGCACCGACAATCCGACGATGCCGTCCTGCACTTGCTGAAACGCGCCGAGCACCGTCTGCCGATAATTCGCGACGGCCGCGACATAGCCTTCGTTCGCGAAATCGACGGCTGCGGAGCGCCGTCCACCATCGAAGATGACCTGGCTTGCCATCGTCCCGATGGTCCACAAAAGGCTCGGCGCGGAAATCAGACTTGAGAACGCCGTGCTTTCCCAGCCGACCGTGCCGTTCAACGTGAGGCTCGGAAAGAACGCCGCTTTCGCGACGCCGATCTGCGCATTGGCCGCGGCCATCGCACGCTCGGCGGATGCGACATCCGGCCGGCGTTGCAGTACATCGCTCGGCACGCCGAGTGGAATCGGCGGAAGCGGGCGTTCGTTCAATTCAGGCGCGATCGAGAATTGCGGCGCGGGCGTCCCGACGAGCGCGGCGATCGCATGTTCGAATTGCGCGCGCTGATTGAGCAGCAGTTGCGCCTGCACGCGCGTCTGATCGAGTTGCGCTTGCTGCTGCAATACATCGAGGCCTGACACCGCGCCGAGATCGTGTTGCGCCTGCACGTAATCGAGCGCTTTCTTTTGCAGCACGACAGAACGATTCAGCACGTCGATCTCCGCATCGAGCTCGCGCATCGAGAAGTAGTCGCTGGCGAGATCGGTGGTCAGCACGAGACGCGCATTCGCGAGATCGTCGCGCGACTGATCCGCCGATGCATGCGCGGCCTCCACTTCGCGACGGATGCGGCCGAACAGATCGACGTCGTAGTTGACCGTCGGCGCGAGCTTCAGATCGCTTTGAACGGTAGCGTTGCTCGGCGTCGCGTAGTTGGTGACGGGCCGGTTCTTCGAAATGCGCGAGCGCGACGCGTTTGCACCGAGATCGACTTCAGGCAGCCCCAGCGCGGATGTTTGCGCGAGCGTCGCGCGAGCCTGTGCGTAGTGCGCGCTCGCCGCGGCGAGCGTCTGATTCTGTGCGAGCGCCTGCGTTTCGAGACCGTTCAACGTCACATCGCCGAAGCCTTGCCACCAGTCGAGCGCGAGCGGCGCATGCGACGGCTCGCCCACGCGCCAGTACGAATCCGTCTTCCACGTAGGCGGCGTTGCGGCGACGGGCCGATGATAGTCGGGCCCGACCGTACACGCGGCAAGCAGCGAGACGAGCGTGATGCCAAGCGCGGTCTTCATGATGCGGCCTTGCTGCCCGACGCGGGCTGTCGTTGCGTTTGCTGCGGCGCGATCACGACGTGATCGCCATCGGCGATCGAATCGCTCGGGTTGATGATGACCTTGTCGGTCGCGTCGATTCCGCTCTCGATTTCGAGCGATTGTCCGAGATCCTGCGCGATCACGATCTTGCGCAGGCTCACATGACCGTTGCCATCGACGACCGCGAGACGTGGACCTTCGGAACGGAAGAGCAGCGCGTTGCCTGGCACGAGCAGACGCGCGTGCGCGGTCGCGGGCACGGCGACCTGCACATACGCGCCGGGCCGTAGCCGCCCATCGGGATTCGGCAGCGTCACTTCGACTTGCAACGAGCGCGTGGGCACGTCGATCGCGCCGGAGATGTGGGCGATCTTGCCGTGGAACTGTTCGCCGGGCAGCTCCGCCTGCGTGACCGTCACGTCCTGTCCGACCGATACGTTCTGCGCATAAGCCTGCGGCAACTGCACGAACACGCGCAACGGGTCCGACTGGGCGAGCGCGAAGAGCGCGCGGCTCGTGCCGCTGCCCGCATCGATCAGATCGCCGACATCCACATTGCGCTGCGTGACGACGCCCGCAAAAGGCGCGACGATGCGCTTGAACGATTCGAGCTGACGCAGACGCTTCACGTTGGCATCGGCGGCCGCGAGATTCGCGACGTCCTGGTTGTACGTGCTCTGACGCTCGTCGAGTTCCTGTTGCGACACGGCATCGCGCTGACGCAATTGCTGCCAGCGTTCGAGCGAGCTCTTCGCGAGTCCGAGGCTCGATGCAGTCTGATCGCGTTGCGCGACCGCTTGCGCAAGCTCCTGATCGATCTCGGGCGTGTCGAGATCGGCGAGCAACTGGCCTTGCTTCACGCGCGATCCGATATCGACGTACCAGTGCAGCAGATAACCCGTCGCACGCGCATAGATCGGCGATTCGACGAAGCCGCGCAAGGTCCCCGGCAACGTCGTTTCGCCGCCGCCATCGGTCTCTTTAGGCATGACGACGTTCACGTATTGCTGCGCGTTCTGCTGCGTGCGCGCGGCGATGGAATGGCTATGCAGCACATCGGTGACGACCGTGCGCGCCGCGCCTATCGCGAGCAACGCGAGCACGATCACGAGCGCGATCTTCGCGCGTTTCCATTCGACGTTGCGCGGCGGCAGCGCGGGCCCTTCGTTCGGGTCGCGAGCGGGAATCGCAAGCGATGCGTGGTTCTTTTCAGTCATGTTCGTCGGGATGCTTTGATGTCAGTGTTGGCCGCTGCCGTCTTCATGTTGCGTGTTACCTCTTCGCGCGGCGCGCCGTGCAAGACGTGCGTGAATGCCTGCGAAGACGAGCGGCACGAAAAAGAGCGTGGAAACCGTTGCGAACAGCAGGCCACCGATCACCGCGCGGCCGAGCGGCGCGTTTTGCTCGGCGCCTTCGCCGAGGCCGAGCGCCATCGGAATCATGCCGATGATCATCGCGAACGCGGTCATCAACACGGGGCGTATGCGGCTCGCGCCCGCCTCGAGCGCGGCGGTGAGCGGCGGCATGCCCGCGTTCAGACGCTGTCGCGCGAACGAGACCATCAGGATGCTGTTCGCGGTGGCGACGCCCATCGTCATGATCGCGCCGGTCAGCGCGGGCACGCTCAGGTGCGTGCCGGTGAGAAAGAGCATCCAGATGATGCCCGCGAGCGCGGCGGGCAATGCGCTTACGATGATGAGCGGATCGATCCACGACTGGAAGTTCACGACGATCAGCAGATACACGAGCACGATCGCCATCGCGACGCCCAGTCCGAGGCCGACGAACGACGTCCGCATCGTCTCGACCTGACCGCGCACGACGATCTGGCTGCCGCGCGGAAGCGTCTTCTGCGCTTCATCGACGAGTTGATTAACCTGGCGCGCGACGCTGCCGAGATCGCGGCCTTCGACGCTCACGAAGAGATCGATCACGGGCCGGATGTTGTAGTGCGTGACCACCGCGAACTGATTCTTCGGCGAGAGGCGCACGAGATTGCCGAGCAGTTGCGTGGGACCGTTGAGCGATGCGGACACGGGCGTTCGCAGCAGTTCGTCGATCGATGAAATCTGATACTGCGGCGTCTGCACCGCGAGGTTGTATTCGACGCCGTTGCGCGGGTTGAACCAGAATCCCGGCGCGGTTTGCGAGCTTCCCGAAAGCGAAACCAGCACGTTCTGCGCGACGTTGCTTGCGGACAGATTGAGTTGCTGCAGGCGCGTGCGATCCATCTGCAAATCGATGGCCGGTTCGTCTAGCTTCTGCTGGATGTGCGTATCGACATTGCCGGGAATCATGCGGATCTGCTTCATCAGCTTGCTCGCGACTTCGAAATTCGCCTGGCCGTTCTGCCCTTGAATCTGCACGTCGATGGCGGCGGGCAAGCCGAAGTTGAGAATCTGCGTGACGATGTCCGCAGGTTGGAAGAAGAATTCGACGCCGGGAAAGCGGCGCGGCAGGAGCGCACGCAATTCGTCGATGTACTTTTGCGTCGGCGAATGATCCGCGTTGAGCGCGACCTGAATTTCGCCGTCGAGCGTGCCGATCGTTCCGGCATTGCTGTACGACAGGTTGATGCCGCTATAAGGCAGACCGAGGTTATCCAGTATCGTCGCGAGTTCGTCTTGCGGCACGATCTGGCGCACGACCTTTTCGACTTCATCCGCGAGTCGCGCGGTCTCCTCGATGCGCGTGCCGGTCGGCGCGCGCATGTGCAGGCGAATATCGCCCGCATCGACGCTCGGGAAGAAGTCTTCGCCGAGCACGAACACGAGGCCCGCCGACAACAGGCAGAAGCCGAGAAAGAGCGTCGCGAACAGACGCCGCTTCACGAGCAGGCTCGACAGAATCACGATATACGCGCCGCGCATGCGCTCGAAGCCGCGATCGAAGCGCTGATGCAGACGCACGAAGAGATTCGGCTTTGCCTTCGCATCGGGTGCGTGCGCGTGGCCCATCAACAGCATCGCGAGCGTCGGCACGAGCGTGCGCGAAAGGATGTACGACGCGAGCATTGCGAACACGACGGCTTCCGCAAGCGGCACGAACAGGAACTTGGCGACGCCGGTGAGAAAGAACATCGGCACGAACACGATGCAGATGCACAGCGTCGAGACGAGCGCGGGCACCGCGATTTCACCTGCGCCTTCGAGGATCGCGTCGTGCAGATTCGTGCCCATGTGCAGATGACGCTCGATGTTCTCGATCGTGACGGTGGCATCGTCGACGAGAATGCCGACTGCGAGTGCGAGGCCGCCGAGCGTCATGATGTTGATCGTCTGCCCGAGCGCATGCAGCACGATCAGCGACGAGAGAATCGAGAGCGGTATCGAGATCGCGATGATGCAGGTGCTGCGCCAGTTGCCGAGAAAGAGCAGGATCATCGCGGCGGTGAGCGCGGCGGCGATGAGCGCTTCGCGCACGACGCCTTGCACGGCGGCCTTCACGAACACCGACTGATCGAAGAGCGCGCTGATCTTCAGATCGGAAGGCAGCGACGCCCGCGCTTGCGGCAAGAGATCATGCAACGTATTGACGATGGACAGCGTCGACGCGTTGCCGTTCTTCAGCACCGAGATCAGCACGCCGCGATGCCCGTCCTGACGCACGATGTTGGTCTGCGGCGAGAAGCCGTCGCGGACGTGCGCGACTTCGCGCAGATAGGTCGTCGCGCCGTTGATCGTGCGAACCGGAATGTCGTTCAGGCCCGCGACGGTCGCGGGCGAACCGTTCATGTCGACCGTATATTCGCGCGGGCCGATCTTTGCGGTGCCGGTCGGAAGGATCAGGTTTTGCGCGTTGACGGCCTGGACGACATCGGTCGGCGTGAGTCCTTTCGCGAGCAGCGCGCGCGTGTCGAGATCGACGGAGATGAGGCGCGTCTTGCCGCCATACGGATAAGGCACGGCCGCGCCCGGAATCGTCACGAGTTGAGGGCGCAAGAAATTGAGCGCGGTATCGTTCAGGTCCTGCTCGGATTGCTTCGGACTCGAAAGCCCGAGCTGAATCACCGGAATGCTCGACGCCGAATAGCTGATGACGAGGGGCGGCGTCGCGCCCGGCGGCATCTGCTTCACTTGCGCCTGTTCGACGGCCACTGTTTGCGCGATCGCGGTCTGGATGTTCGCGGTGGGCTGCAGAAAGAGCTTGATGATCGCGATGCCTTGCAGCGATTGCGACTCGATGTGCTCGATATTGTTCACCGTGGTCGTGAGGCTGCGCTCGTTGACCGACGTGATGCGATTGGCCATGTCCTGCGCGGAAAGGCCTGTGTAGTTCCAGATGATGCTGACAACCGGAATGTCGATTTCGGGAAGCACGTCCACAGGCGTCGTCATGAGGACGAACGGCGTCGCCAGCAGGATCATGATGGCCATCACGATGAACGTGTATGGCCGCTTAAGCGCAACGTTGACTATCCACATTGAGTCGTTCGGAAGAAGCTGGGAGAGGGCGCTGCGAATGAGGCGAATGCAACGCGCGGGACGCAATGACGGAGCGGGGCGTGCGGTTCGCCATCAGTGTCGTTATGGTAGTGGCCGGGTGCCAACGACAATATGACGTGAATATGGCGCCGATGTCAGATAAGGCGGTTTGAAAGCAAGCTTGCGAAAGCCCATGGTAGGGCGGAGCATTCGCATCGGACAGCGGGGAATAGCGAAGCGCGAGCGCGGGTTACGCGCTTCGAAGGGACGCGAGCGAGACGGCGCGGAAGGCCGCGCGTGTCTCGTTCGATGAGCGTGCGTTACTGCGGGGTTTGACCGAGCGGCGTCGTCGACATCGTGCGTCCCGAAGACGACGAACCGTCGCTGGACGAGCCATATGCGCTTTGCGCGCTGACCTTGGCTTCGGCTGCCTGTATGTCGTTCGGATAGAACGCATCGCGCTCGGACGGGTTATAGCCGGCTTGTTCGACGCGTTGCAGATCCGCTTTCACCTGTGCGCGCGTGAGACCTTCGGATTGTGCGAGCGCGGCGAGCGGCGCGGCAGCAAGGGCAATTACAGCGATGCGTGTGACTAGTTTCATGGCGCACTCCTCATGCGGGTAAAGATGAACGGGACATGCGGTTGCGCGATATGCAGCGTCGGCACGCTCGCTACAGCCACCACTGAATTCTATTTGTCGTACCGTGACGAGATGCTGGCGATGAGATGACGCTTTGGTCAGATTGGGGCTGTCTGTGAATGCGCGCAGCCGGTGATAGACTCGCCCGCGAGACGCGCCTTGTAAGCTACCTGAACAACATCGTTCGCGGATGTTGTCCCCGATATCCCATCAGGACTCGATAAATTGCCGTTCAATCTGCCGACCACGGCCACCGCGCCGTTTTGCCCATCGGAAGTCAAAGGCTCCGTCGCCGTTTCGCCGGGCGCGCCGCTATGGAAGAAGCTTCTGCAATTCGCGGGGCCGGGCCTGCTCATTCCATCGGCTATATGGACCCGGGCAACTGGGCGACGGATATCGAAGCCGGCTCACGCTACGGCTATAGCCTGCTCTTTGTCGTCGTGTTGTCGAGTCTTGCGGCGATGGTGCTGCAATGTCTTTCGATGCGCCTTGGCATCGTCACGGGAAAGGATCTCGCGCAGCTATCGCGTGAGCGTTACGCGAAACCGGTCGCGAGCGTGCAATGGATGCTCGCGGAGTTATCGATCATCGCGTGCGATCTCGCGGAAGTGCTCGGCGGCGCACTCGCGTTTCATTTGCTGTTCGGCGTTTCGCTGATGTGGGGCGTGGTGCTCACCGCATTCGATACGCTCATCGTGCTGGGCCTGAAAGGCAAGAACTTTCGCGATCTCGAAGCCATCATGCTCGGGCTCATCGCGACGATCGGCGTCGGTTATATCGTCGAGCTCGTGCTCGTCAAACCGCATTGGCCTTCGGTTGCTGCCGGGCTCGTACCATCGATTCACGCGTTGAGCGATCGCGAGCCGCTTTATCTCGCGATAGGCATTCTCGGCGCGACCGTGATGCCGCATAACCTGTATCTGCATTCCTCGATCGTGCAGACCCGCGTGGTGAATCGCGATGCGAAGAGCCTTGCATCGGCGATCAATCTTTCGCGGCTCGATACGATCGTGTCGCTCGTTCTCGCGCTGCTGATCAATGCGGCGATCCTGATTCTCGCGGCATCGGCATTTCACGCGACGGGACACACGCAAGTGACCGAGATCGAAGATGCGTACAAGCTGCTTGCGCCTATCGTGGGAACCGGGCTTGCGGCGATTCTCTTCGCGGTGACGCTCTTTGCATCGGGCCAGAGTTCGACGTTCACCGGGACCATTGCAGGGCAGGTCATCATGGAAGGGTTCCTGCAACTGAAAATCCCGTGCTATCAGCGCCGATTCATCACGCGGGCGCTTGCGCTCGTGCCAGCGTTGATCGGCGTGTACGTGATGGGCAACGGCGCGGTCGGCAAGCTGCTCGTCGCGAGTCAGGTCGTGCTGAGCCTGCAACTGCCGTTCGCGCTTTATCCGCTGATCCGGATGACGAGCGATCGCGGCCTCATGGGAGCGTTCTCGAACAAACCGTTCATGAAGCTCGTCGCGTGGGCGCTGTTCGTGGTCATCAGCGCGGCGAACGTCTGGCTCGTGGTGCAGACGGTCGCGGAGTGGCTCGGCTGAAATGAAAAAGCGCCATGCACGATTCGATGTGCATGGCGCTTCGTCAAGCCGCGAGCGTTGTCTACTTTACCACCGCCGCCGGCGCATCCGACTTGACCGAGACCGGCGCGGGAAGCGCCGCTTCGACAGGCCGCGTTTCATCGACCGTGGTTCTGCCGCCATCGCGGAAGAACGCCTGTTCCGCGGCCTTGTTCAGCACGAGAATACTGATCCGCCGATTCGTCGGCTCGTCGACGACATCCTTGTTGAGCGGCAGCACGTCGGACAGTCCGCGCACTTGCAGCACCTTGCTTTCCTTCATGCCGCCCGCGACGAGCGCGCGCCGCGCGGCATTCGCCCGTTCGCTCGAAAGCTCCCAGTTCGAATAGCCCGCCTGACCGCCGGAATAGGGCACCGCATCCGTATGCCCCGCGATCGACACGCGGTTATCGACATCGTTCAGCGATGCGCCGATGTTCGTCAGAATCGTCGTCACATAGCTTTCGAGTCTCGAACTGCCCGATGCGAACATCGGCCGCTTGAGCGAATCGACGATCTCGATACGCAAGCCTTCACTCGTGATCGCGATGCGAATCTGATCCTTGTACGCGCGCAGCGCAGGCGTCTGCTCGATGAGCGCCATCAGCTTCTGCTTGAGTTGCTGCAGCTTGCGCAAGTCGTCCATTGCAACGGCAGCGCGCGCGATCGATTGCGGCACCGGTTGCGTCTGGGTCTTGTTGCCTTCACCCGGACGCGTGCTCGACAGATCCCTGCCGCCGCCCGCGATGACGCTCGTATGCGCCGACGCGCCGCCATCGTTGCCGAACAATGCGGAAAGCGGCGTATTGAAGTATTGCTCGATGCCTTCCTTGTCGTACTTCGATGTCGATCCGAGCAGCCACATCAACAGAAAGAACGCCATCATCGCGGTGACGAAGTCGGCGTAGGCGATCTTCCATGCGCCGCCATGATGGCCGTGTCCGTGCGCCTTCTTCTTGCGCTTGACGACGACAGTCGGCGCAAGCACGGACTGCAGCGGATCGCGTGACGGTTTCTCAGCCATGTGCGTTGGTCCTTTGCGTACCCGATGTCATCACGAAGCCGCCTTCGGCATCTTGGTGGCACGAACCGCGTCGTCGAGTTCCTTGAAGCTCGGACGATCGGCGGTGAAGAGCACCTTGCGGCCGAACTCGACCGCGATCGTCGGCGCATAACCGTTCATCGATGCGAGCAGCACGGACTTCACGCACTGGAACGGCTTCGCTTCGGCCGCGCCCTTCGCGTTGAGCAGGTCCGCGAGCGGGCCGATGAAGCCGTACGCCAGCAGAATGCCGAGGAACGTGCCGACGAGCGCACCCGCGATCATCTCGCCGAGCACGGCGGGCGCGGCGCCGACCGAGCCCATCGTGTGCACGACGCCCATCACCGCGGCGACGATACCGAACGCAGGCAGGCCATCGGCCATTTTCTGAATGGCGTTCGCGGCGATCGAGCTTTCGGTGTGGTGCGTGTCGAGCTCTTCGTCCATCAGATCCTGCATTTCGAGCGCGTTGACATTGCCCGCCGACATCATGCGCAGATAGTCGACGATGAAGTCGAGCAGATGATGATCGGCCATGACGTGCTCGTACTTCTGAAAGACCGGGCTGGACTCGGGCGCATCGACATCGGCTTCGAGCGCCATCATGCCTTCCTTGCGCGCCTTCTGAAGCAGTTCGTAGAGCAATGCGATCAGCGCGAGATATTTCTCTTTCGTGTAGCCGCCGCCCTTGAACGCCTTCGGAATCGATTGCAACGTTTTCTTGAGCGTCGCGGTCGGATTCGACACGACGAACGCGCCGATCGCCGCGCCGAAAATGCACAGCAGCTCGAACGGTTGCACGAGGGCCGCGAGGTGGCCGCCGACGCCGACGAAGCTTCCGATCACCGAGCCGATGACCAACAACCATCCGATGATGACAAACATGATTTCTCCGCAAAAGTCCGGGCGCCGCGGGCCGTGCGTGCTCGGGATTGAGACGCGCACGGCTCGCGACGCATTGTTCGCTTGTTGTTGGACTTATCGGCGCGAAAGTGCCGGAGATTTAGGGTGTCGCGCGCAAGTTTTTCTTCGCAATGTTTGCGGCGTAAATGTTACGTTCGTGGCGCCGCTTACTTCGCAGGTAATGGATCGCGTGATCATGTTTCGTCTAACATCGGTTGCATGAACTCGACCCTCGTACATCCGGCCGTTCGATCGGACGTCGGCGCGCTATTGCGCGAATGGCGTCAGCGCAGGCGCATGAGCCAGCTCGATCTCGCAGGCGTTGCGGACGTGTCCACGCGTCACCTGAGCTTCGTCGAATCGGGCCGCTCGCTGCCGAGCCGGGACATGCTGATGCGCCTCGCCGAGCAACTGGACGTGCCGCTGCGCGAGCGCAACACGCTGCTCGTCGCGGCCGGTTATGCGCCGGTTTATCGCGAGCGCGCGCTGGCCGATCCGCAACTTTCCGCTGCCAGGCGTGCTGTCGATCTCGTGCTCAAAGGGCATGAGCCGTATCCCGCGCTCGCGGTCGATCGTCACTGGACGATGATCGCGGCCAACGCGGCTTTCGCGCCGCTCGTCGCATCGGCGGATGCGCAATTGCTCGTGCCGCCCGTCAACGTGCTGCGGCTGTCGATGCATCCGCAAGGTCTCGCCGATGCCATCGACAACTGGCACGAGTGGCGCGCGCATCTGCTCGCGCGCCTGCGCCGGCAAATCGACGTGTCCGGCGATGCGACGCTCGTCGCGCTCTTGGCCGAACTGGAGGCGTATCCCGCGCCGCGTCACGCGACCCACGAGCCGCGCGGCGAGACCGATCCCGTCGTCGTGCCCTTGCGTTTGCGCACGCAGCACGGCGTGCTGTCGTTCTTGAGCACGACGACGGTTTTCGGCACGCCCGTCGACATCACGTTGTCGGAGCTTGCGATCGAAGCCTTCTTTCCCGCCGACAATTCGACCGCCGCCATCCTTCGCGAACTCGCCGACGCAAGACGTTGAGCTTGCGTCGCGCCGCGCATGCTTACAGAATTGAACCTAGTCGACATGCGCGGATCAATGAGAAAGCAGGCTGCGCGCCGCATGGCGCGCAGCCTGTGTCAGCTTTTGTCCAACCAACGCGGAAGGCAGCGATGATTCAAACATTCGAACAAGTGATCGGCGGGCAAACGATGCAGTTTTGCGCCAGCATCGCGGAGGGCGGCGGGCCGCTGCGCGTCATCATCAGCCGTGCGGATTCGGCGGAATCGCTCGTGATCGTCGAAGCGGACGGCATCATCGGCGCGATCAAGGCCGAAGTGGGAGCGCCCGATACGCTCGTCGCCGATGCCGTTCGCAAGGCGCAGCAGGAAGCGCTCATCGAGCGTGCGCTGGAAACCGGCGCGGTGCAGACCACTAGCCTGTAACGCTCTTCGTCCACGAGCATCAGTAAGAATGCCCGCGCCGCTTTCAAGGCCGCGCGGGCATTGCTTTATGCGCGCGATGGCCGCCCGGCGTTCTACATGCGCGGTTCGCCGTTTTTCGGATCGGCGGGCACCATCGGCGTCGCGGAATCCGGGCCGTCAGGCATGTCCGGATCTTCGGGGTTCGGCGCGGCGTCGGGATCGAGCAGCTTGTCCGGGTCCGGTTCGAGCGGCTCCTCGGGGGAGCGGGGCATTGTCGACATGGTGTTGTCCTCAAAAGATTCGCGGCTTTACCTGGGCGTTGCAACGGCCGTTCCCGACGTCCGTCTCTAAGTAACACGTTCTTCGGCGTTCGCGCTCGCCGGATTGTTCACATGACGCGCGATCGACGCGGCGCACAACAGAAGCGCGACGGAGATCGCCGCCGACCAGCGCACCGCATCGACGATCTGGTGCGCGCTCGCCGCGCCGTCGCCATGAGCCGCGAGCGCGCCGAACGCCGCGACGCCGATCGCGCCCGCCGCCTGCCGCGCCGTGTTGAGCACCGCCGACGCCGTGCCCGCACGCGGCTGGCCGACGGTGCCGAGCAGCGCGGTCGTCATCGCCGGGACCGCGAGTCCCATCCCCGATGGAATCAGCAGGAACGGCACGAGCAGCGCGGCCGTGGGCGTCGTCGCATCGACGAAGGCGAGCGCGGCGAAACCGGCGGCGTCGAGCAGCGCGCCGAAGATCATCGGGCCGCGCGAGCCGAAGCGCGCGACGACAGGGCCGCTCGCCAGGTTCGAGATCAGGAATCCGCCCGTCAGCGGCAGGAACGCGAGGCCGGTCTGCAAGGGCGTGTGACCGAGCACGCGCTGCAAATACAGGCTCAGCACGAAGACCATTCCATAGTAGGTGAGATTCACGCCGATACCGAAGGCCACGGCCGCGCTGAACGTGCGCTCGGCGAAGAGCGACAGCGGCAGCATCGGCGTGCGGCTTTCGCGCTCGATCGCGATGAACGCGCCGCCCGCCGCCAGCGCGAGCAGCAAAGCGCCGATGACGAGCGGATGCATCGGTCCGAGCGGGCGCAATTCGATCACCGCGCCGACGAACGAGGCGAGCGCGACGATCCCCAGCGCCTGGCCGGGCAGGTCGATGCCGCGCGCACGACCGGCATCTTTGGGTCGCGCGTTTTCTATCCACGCGAGCGTCGCGACGATGCCCGCCGCGCAGATCGGCAGATTGACCCAGAAAATGCTGCGCCAGCCGAACGCCGCGATCAGCACGCCGCCGACGATCGGCCCCGCCGCGATCGACACCGCGCCCGCCGCCGTCCACAAGCCGACCGCTCGCGCGCGCAGACGCCGGTCGTGGCCGCACGCCGCATTCAGCAGCGCGAGCGAGTTCGGCAGCATCGCCGCCGCGCCGACGCCCTGCAAGGCGCGCGCGGCGATGAGTTGCGTCGCGTCGCCGGAAAAGGCGCACGCGAGCGACGCCAGCGCGAAAAGCGCGAGTCCGCCGACGAACATGCGCCGCGCGCCGAAGCGGTCGCCGAGCGAACCGGCCGAGAGCATGAGCGCGGCGAAGGCGAGCGCGTAGCTGTCGATGGTCCATTGCAGGCTCGCGACGCTCGCACCCAGATCGTGGCCGATGCGCGCGAGCGCGACATTCACGATCGAGACATCGAGTTGCGAGACGACGAAGCCGACGCTGGTCGCCGTCACGGTGAGCGTCTGCCGTGCGGACAGACGCGTTTCGGATGAAGAAAGATTCGAGTTCATGCCGGCCATCGTAGGCGCGCGGCGCGGCCGATGTTTCGGCGTGGGCCGAAACGTGAAAGCGCAATGAAAAATGGCGCACCGCGTGAACGGTGCGCCACTTCGCGTGTGGAACGCTAACGCCGGATCAGCGCGCCTGCTTGATGAACAACGTCGTCAGCGCGCCGACCGCGCACAGTGCGCCGACGTAGATCGCGGGCGCCATCGGGCTCGATTTCATCATCAGCGAGACGACGATCGGCGTGAGTCCGCCGAACACCGCATACGCGACGTTGTACGAAAACGAGATGCCGGAGAAACGCACGGCCGCGGGGAACGACTTGACCATCACGAACGGAATCGCGCCGATCACGCCGACGAAAAAGCCCGCGAGCGCGTACCACGGCAAAAGCGCGGAGGCATCGGCCGCGACCTGCTGGAACATCATCCAGTACGTGACGGCGAGCGCCACGCCGCCGACGAAGATCGTCTTGCCCGCGCCGATGCGGCCCGCGATCGCGCCCGCCAGCACGCAGCCGATCGTGAGACACAGCGTCGCCGCGCAGTTCGCGACGAGCACCGTCGCCGGCGCGATGTGGAACTGCTTCTGCAGCAGCGTCGGCGTCATCAGGATCACGACGACGATCGCGGCGGAAAGCATCCACGTCAGCAGCATCGACACGATGACGGCGCGGCCGTGATCGCGCAGCACGGCCTTGAGCGGAAGTTCCGCGGCGAGCGACTTGCGCTTCTGCAACTCGGCGAACACCGGCGTTTCATGCAGCCAGCGACGCAGATACACCGAGCACAGACCGAAGATGCCGCCGAGCAGGAACGGCAGGCGCCACGCGAAATCGGCGACTTCGGCCGGCGCGAACGCCTTGTTGATGCCCGTGGCGATCAGCGAGCCGAGCAGAATGCCCGCCGTCAGGCCGGCCGTGAGCGTGCCGCACGCATAGCCGATATGACGCCCCGGCACATGCTCCGACACGAACACCCACGCGCCCGGCACTTCGCCGCCGACCGCCGCGCCCTGCATCACGCGGAACACGAGCAGCAGGACGGGCGCCATCAGGCCGATCGACGCGTACGTGGGCAGGAGGCCCATCAGGAGCGTCGGCACGGACATCAGCAGCACGGAAAGCGTGAACATGCGCTTGCGTCCGAGCAGATCGCCGAAGTGCGCCATGATGATCCCGCCGAGCGGGCGCGCGAGATAACCCGCCGCGAAGATGCCGAAAGTCTGCAATTGACGCAGCCAGTCAGGAATCGACGGCGGAAAGAACAATTGGCCGATGACCGGCGCGAAGAACACGAAGATGATGAAGTCGTAGAACTCGAGCGCGCCGCCGAGCGCGGCGAGCGTGAGCGTCTTGTAATCGCCGCGCGTGAGCGCACGGCTGGCCGCGCGCGGGGCGTCGGACAGAGGTGTTGCCTGCATCGGAAAAGAACCCGTAAGTGGAAAAGCCACGCATGACGCGCGGTAGAACGAGGCTTTGCCCTGCGGGAGTGACTAAACGCGCCGGGTGGACGCGAAGCGAAGGCCCGGGCGCGGAACGCGAACGATCCGGGCCGGAAGCCAGCGGGCGCGGATTCGAAAGCCGCTGCCCGTCATCCGCGCTGCGCGATGCGACGGACAGTCGCGGCGCAGCTTGCTACGCGACGTCTCGGTAAAACGGCGGAAGCGGGAACTTTTGAGCCAAACACGGCATGTTACAGGATGAAAGCGCGCGCAAAAGCGAAAACCCGTTCTAATTTCGAGATGGTTGCGCGCATCAGACGCCGCCCGTTCCGGGCGCTACGCAGTCACATGCGTTGACAATTCGGATGAGTCCGATGGGAAAGGGTCGCATCGCTGCCCAGAATTCGCAGCTTGTAAATCCCCGTCTCATCCCGCGACGAGACGCCCGGCGGGCGCCGCAAAACGGCCTCCGCTTCATGTCCCTTGGACTCATCAGGTAAGACACTATGCGCGTCGCCGTTTTGCAAACCGACCCCAGTTATCGAAATCTCATCAGCGATGTCGTCAAACGACTCGGCCACACTTGCGTGACTTTCGGCGATGGCCTCGTGCTGTCGAAGGCGCTGTCCCGCTCCACGGTCGATCTGCTGATTCTCGACTGGAATTCCACGGGCCTCTGCGGCCTCGATCTGCTGAAATCCGTGCGCTCGAGCTTCGGCGAACGGGTGCCGGTCATGTTCGCGACGCCGGACGGCGCCGAACACAACGTCGTCTGCGCGCTCACCGCCGGCGCGGACGATTTCGTCGTGTATCCGATCCGGCCGGGCGAGTTCGGCGCGCGCGTCGAAGCGCTCTTGCGCCGCGCGTATCCCGCGACGTCGAGCGCATGCCTCGAAGTCGGGCCGTATCGTTTCGACGCACGCCAGCAAACCGTCACCGTGCGCGGCAAGCCGGTGCAGTTGAGCGGCACGCAATTCCGCCTCGCGCAGCTTTTCTTCTCGAACATCGGGCGCGTGCTGTCGCGCGATCATATTTTCGCGATGGTCTGGGGACGCGAGTTCCGCGAAACGACCCGCACGATCGACAGCCACGTTTCGCGCCTGCGTCTCGCGCTGGAAATCGAGCCGGTCAACAACTTCCGCCTGCAGCCGGTGTACAAGAGCGGTTACCGTCTGCTGCATCTCTACGATGAAGGCGCGGATTCGGATGGCGGTCTCACCGATCCCGCGCCTGCGCAGATCGCGGCCTGAAGCCCATCAAAAAGCAAATGCCGCCGGTTGACAAACCGGCGGCATTTTTCATTTCGCGCGCGTCTTAAAGCGCCGGCAATGCGGGGCGCGTCTCGATGCTCCGGCGAATCAGCGTTTCGACTTCCTTGCGCTCATCGCCGGCGAGCGGCAGGCGCGGCGGACGCACCGGCTCCGTGCCCAGGCCGACGATCGCCTCGGCGAGCTTGATGTTCTGCACGAGCTTGTGCGACACGTCGAGCGCGAGCAGCGGCGCGAACCAGCGATAGATCGCGCGCGCTTCCTCGACACGCCCCGCGCGAATCAGCTTGCTGATCGCGACCGTTTCGCGCGGGAACGCGCACACGAGACCCGCGACCCAGCCGTGCGCGCCCATCAGCATCGCTTCCATCGCGAGATTGTCGACGCCGCAAAAAATCGCATAGCGGTCGCCCGTTTCGTTGATGAGATCGGTGATGCGGCGCACGTCGCCGCTCGATTCCTTGATCGCCGCGAACTTCTTGTCTTCGGCAAGTTCGGCGAACATCTTCGGCGTGACATCGACGCCATAAGCGAGCGGATTGTTGTAGACCATCAGCGGCAGCGGACTGGCATCGGCGACCATGCGGAAATGATTGAGCGTCTCGCGCCGGTCGGACAGATAACGCAAACCCGGCAGCACCATATAGCCCGCCGCACCGTGGCGCGCGGCGCGCTCGGCCTGGCGGCAGCCGTCGAGCGTGCTGTTCTCGGCGATCGTCAGGAGCACCGGCACGCGGCCGCGTGCGGCGTCCACGGCGATGTCGAGCACGTCGAGCTTTTCGTCCAGCGATAACGTCGATGCTTCGCCGAGCGAGCCGCACACGATGATGCCGTCCACGCCCGCTTCGATCTGCGCGTCGATGTTCTTCGCGGTCCACGCACGGTCTATGCTGAAATCGGCGTTGAACTTGGTGGTCACGGCGGGCATCACGCCTTCCCAGATATGCGTCACGGCGGCTCTCCGAAATTGATTGGACGGTACGCAGTGTAAGCACCGAAAAATCAGGCGTCTTGCATGATTCGCGCGCGCCGCGTGCCGATTTCGGCATAGCCGTTTCGCAGCGCGAAAAGCCCCTCCGGACGACCTTCGATTATGCCGATTTCGTCATCCAAACCGTCCAGCCGCGTCAAGACGCCCGGCGTAAGCGTTTCTACGATAGCGGCATGAAAACCATCGACATCATCGACTCGCATACGGGCGGCGAACCGACGCGCCTCGTGATCGCGGGCGGCCCCGATCTGGGCAACGGCACACTCGTGCAACGGCTCGACGCGTTTCGCACGCGCTTCGATGACTGGCGCCGCGCCATCGTCACGGAGCCACGCGGCTCGGACGTGATGGTCGGCGCGTTGCTCTGCGAACCCGACGATCCCGCAGCCGCGGCGGGCGTCATCTTCTTCAACAACGTCGGCTATCTCGGCATGTGCGGGCACGGCACGATCGGGCTCGTCGCGTCGCTCGCCCATGCGGGCAGGATCGCGCCGGGGCGGCATCGGATCGATACGCCCGTCGGGCCCGTCGATGCGACGCTGCACGAGAACGGCAGCGTCAGCGTGCGCAACGTGCCGGCGTATCGGCATCGGCGGGCGGTATCGGTCGATGTGCCCGGCCACGGCACGCTCACCGGCGACGTCGCGTGGGGCGGCAACTGGTTCTTTCTCGTCGCGGATCACGGTCGCGAACTGGTGCCCGCGCGCATCGCCGAGCTGACCGCGTTCACGGAGGCGATCCGCGATGCCTTGCATGCGCAGGGCATCACCGGCGCGGACGGCGCGTTCATCGACCATATCGAACTGTTCGCGGATTCGCCCGTCGCCGGCGTCGACAGCCGCAATTTCGTGCTGTGCCCGGGCAGCGCCTACGACCGTTCGCCGTGCGGCACCGGAACGAGCGCCAAGCTCGCGTGCCTCGCGGCGGACGACGCGCTCGCGCCGGGCGACATCTGGCGCCAGGAGAGCATCATCGGCAGCGTGTTCGAGGGCAGTTACGCGCTCGACGGCGACGCGCTGATCCCGACGATCACCGGTTACGCGCACGTCATGTGCGAAGGACGGCTCGTGTTCGACGCGCGCGATCCGTTCATCAAAGGCATATGACGGCGGACGTGATCGTCGTCGGCGGCGGGATTGTCGGGGCGGCGTGCGCAGCCGAGCTTGCCGCGCGCGGCATGACGGTCGATGTGCTCGACGCGGGCGGCATCGGCGGCGGCGCGACGGCGGCGGGCATGGGCCATATCGTCGTGATGAACGATTCGCCCGCCGAATTCGCGCTGGCGCGGGCTTCGCGCGAACTGTGGCTCGCGCTCGGCCCGCAACTGCGCGAGCGCGATGCGTTCTCGCGCTGCGGCACGCTCTGGATCGCGGAAGACGACGAGGAACTCGACGCCGCGCGCGCGATGCGCGACGCATTCGCCGCGGCGGGCGTGCGCGCGCATATGGTCGACCGCGCCGCGCTGCGCGAATCCGAGCCGTCGGTGAGCCACGCGATGCAAGGCGGCCTGCTCATCGACGACGACGCGATCGTCTACGCGCCCGCCGCCGCGCAATGGCTGCTGGCGAGTTCGACGCGCATTCGCGTATCGACCGGCTGCGCGGTGCATTCCGTCGACGCCGCCGGCGCGCACGCGCGCGTCACGCTCGCGAATGGTGAACGACGAACGGCTGCGCACGTGGTCATCGCCAACGGGCTCGCCGCGCCGGATCTGATCGCGGGCCTGCCGCTCGAAGCGAAGAAGGGGCATCTGCTCATCACCGATCGTTATCCGGGCACGGTTCGTCATCAGGTGCTGGAGCTCGGCTATATCAAGAGCGCGCATCACGCGCGCGGCACGTCGGTCGCGTTCAATGCGCAGCCGCGTCCGACCGGGCAAGTGCTGATCGGGTCGTCGCGTCAATTCGGCACGCTCGATCCCGCCGTCGAAATGAACGTGCTCGCGATGATGCTCGCGCGCGCGACGCGCTATCTGCCGGGAATCGGCGGGCTCGATGCGATTCGCGCGTGGACCGGTTTTCGCGCCGCCACGCCCGACGGCTTGCCGCTGATCGGACCGGCGCGTTTCCCCGGCGACAGGCTGTGGCTCGCGGCGGGTCACGAAGGGCTCGGCGTGACGACGTCGCTCGGCACCGCGAAACTCCTCGTCGCGCAGATGCTCGGCGAGCCGCTTGCATTCGATATGCCCGACACGAACGCTTTCTCCCCGCAACGATTCGCGCCGGAGCACGCCGATGGCTGAGCGCGTGCGCGTCATCATCGACGGCGAATCGCTCGACGTGCCCGCGTTCGCGACCGTCGCGGCCGCGATCGCGATGCGGGGCATTCGTGGCACGCGGCGCTCTGTCACCGGCGAGCCGCGCGCCGCGCTGTGCGGCATGGGCGTGTGTCACGAATGCCGCGTGACGGTCGATGGCCGCGCGCATGTGCTCGGCTGTCAGACGCTTTGCCGCGACGGCCTGTCGATCGAGACGGCGCGATGAACATCGAACGAGTGGACATCGCGATCGTCGGCGCGGGACCGGCGGGCTTGAGCGCGGCGCGAATGGCGGCGCGAGCGGGCGGGCGCGTCGCGCTCATCGACGACAATCCGCGCGCTGGCGGCCAGATCTGGCGGCAAGGTCCGACGCAAGCGCCCGCCGCGCCATTGCGCCAATGGCTCGACGAAACGCGCTCGCACGCGAAGCTGATCGTGATGAACTCGACGAAGGTCGCGGCAGCGCCCGGCGACAAACGGCTGCTGCTCGAACGCGACGGCGCGCCGCTCGTGCTCGCGTATTCCAAGCTCATCCTCGCGACCGGCGCGCGCGAGCGGCTGCTTCCTTTCGACGGCTGGACCTTGCCCGGCGTGACCGGTGCAGGCGGCTTGCAGGCGCTCGTCAAAGGCGGCATGCCGGTGCGTGGCGAGCGCATCGTCGTGGCGGGCAGCGGGCCGCTGTTGCTCGCCGCCGCCGATACCGCGCGTCGTCACGGTGCGCGCGTCGTCGCGGTCGTCGAACAGGCGCCGTTCGCGCGGGTGGCACGATTCGTCGCGTCGCTGGCGCTGACGCCGGGAAAGCTGGCGCAGGCCGTCGCGCTCGGCGTCGCGTGTTACCGGACGGGCAGCGTCGTCGTGAAGGCGCATGGAAGCGCGCGCGTGGAGGCGGTCACGATCCGCACGCGCGGGCGCGATGAAACGCTCGAAGCGGATCGCATCGCGTGCGGTTTCGGACTCGTGCCGAACACGACGCTCGCGCTCGCACTCGGCTGCTTGACGGACGAACGCGACGGCGCGATCCACGTCGACGGCGCCCAGCGAACCTCTCAGCGAGACGTATTCGCGGCGGGCGAATGCGCGGGCATCGGCGGGATGGAACTCGCGCGCGTCGAAGGCGCGATCGCGGCGCAGGCGGCGCTCGGCGTCGCCATCGATGCGCGTTTGGTGCGCGAACGCGATCGCTGGCGTGCCTTCGCGCGACGCGTCGCACGTACGTTCGAACTCGGCGCCGACGCCCGCGCGATGCCATCGCCGGACACGTTGCTGTGCCGCTGCGAGGATGTTTCAATCGGCGAAGTCGCCTCATACGCAAACTGGCGCGATGCCAAATTGCAGACGCGTTGCGGCATGGGGCCGTGTCAGGGGCGCATCTGCGGCGAGGCGGCGTCGCTCCTGTTCGGATGGCCGCGCGCGGTGGCGCGTCCACCGTTCGCGCCGGTTTGCATCGACACGCTGATCGCTGCGGGCGAACTGACCGAAACGCGTCATTTCTAGTGGGGCCAGCGCCAATTTTGTCCGCGTATTGGCGCTCCTATAATCGGTCGCCAGAATCCATCGAGCGCAACCGACACCCGCACGCATGACGATCGCACCACCTCCGGCATCGACGCTCGCCGACATGCTCGCGCATTTCGCGCTGCTCGCGCCGGTTTTCGACGCGATGCCCGACATCGTGTTCTTCGTGAAGGATCGCGAGGCGCGCTACGCGATGGTCAATCGCACGCTCGCGCGCCGCTGCGGTCACAAGGACGACAAATCCGCGCTGCTCGGCAAGACCGCCGAGGACGTATTCCCGCGTCGCTTCGGGCGCATCTACACGGCGCAGGATCAGGCGATCATCGCGCAGGGACATCAGCTGATCGATCAGCTCGAACTGCATCTGTATCCGGGGCGCGAGCCCGGCTGGTGCATGACGTGCAAGCAGCCGCTGCACGATACGCAGGGACATATCGTCGGGCTCGCGGGCATTTCGCGGGATCTGCAAGCGGCCGAAGGCACGCATCCCGCGTACAGCCGGCTCGCGGCGGTCGTGCAGCACATTCAGGAAAATTACGTGCAGCCGCTCAACATGCGGCAGCTCGCGCAGATGGCGAACATGTCCATCGCGCAACTGGAGCGCTACTTTCACAAGGTCTTTCATCTGACGCCGCGCCAGGTGCTGTTGAAAACGCGGCTCGACGCGGCCACTGCGCTCCTCGTCTCGCAGGAGAAAGTCACCGATGTCGCCGCGCTGTGCGGGTACACCGATCACAGCGCCTTCACGCGCCAGTTCAAGGCGACGGTCGGCCTCACGCCGAGCGAATATCGCGCGCTGCTGCAGGCGGGCACGTCGAGCGCCTCGCGCCCCGATTCCATCCGCGAGACAAACGTCTGATGGGAAAACAGGGCACGGCCGATGCCGGAATTACACGATCGTGCGCGTGTGACGAGCGTTTGGGCGAGGCGGATCGGCCGGGAGGCCCGCGCGACGCGGCGCTTGCGGCGAAAGATGCAAACCGGTCCGGTTTTTGCTCTTTTAGGCACGCTGCAACCGGGCGATTTTTCGCGTCGGCGCAGTCACAAACCGCGAGGCGTTCCGCACCGGCGTACGCGCGGCATAAAAAACGGTGCGTTCGGAATTCCCGCCGCGTTCTCGTGTCAATTAGTGCGCGCTACCGCGCGCGCGGCGGAAAGAGCTGGAGACCGACGCGAGAATTCCGTTTTTGGCAGTAGAAAAGAACATCATGAACGAAGTGGCAAGACTGGGGCATATGCGGATCGTCCTCATCGAAGACGATCCCGAGAGCAGAGCGTCGCTGCAGACGTTGCTGGAAGAAGAGGGTGCCGAAGTCATCGCCGTAGCCGACGCCGAAGACGGCGCGCAAGCGGCGATCGAGCATCTTCCGGATGCGGTGATCTGCGATCTCGACCTTCCCGAGATGGACGGTTTCTACCTCGTCCAACGTTTGCGGGATCACGAAATACGCGGAAATCTGCCGCCGTCCGTGGCGATCGCGCTGACGGGGCACGGCGGCGAGGAATACCGATTACGCAGCATCGGCGAAGGCTTTCAGCATTTCATGACGAAGCCGGTGCATCCCGACGAACTCGTCACGCTGATCCAGGACGCGGCTCGGGCCCGTGTGGTGATGTGATGTGATGTGAGTCGCGCGGGCCGCCATCGACGGCGGCCCGGAACGCCTAGGACCGGTCGCGGTTGCGCGCCCGCGTCGCGCCCGTGATGACGGCGATGCCCAGCATGATGACGGCCACGATCATGATCGTGTGCTGCGAGACGTGCATCGCCACGAGCGCCCACGACACGCCGCCAATGAAAATCAGCCAGCCTACGAGATAAATGATCAGCGTCATCGACTTCTCCTTTTTCGTTGTGTGTTAGAAATCGTTGCGCGGCCTTCATCGAAGGGCCGTATGCTTTCGACGCCCGGCCGCGCATCAGTTCGCTGGATGCAAGTGGCGTACCGCGAGCGGCATCGTCGAATATGAAGAAGAGTCCAGGCATGCTGACCGTTCATCATCTCAACAATTCCCGCTCGCAGCGCGTGCTGTGGATGCTCGAAGAACTCGGCGTCGAGTACGAGCTGAAGCGCTATCAGCGCGACCCGCGCACGATGCTCGCGCCGGCCGAGTTGCGCGCGGTGCATCCGCTCGGCAAATCGCCCGTCGTGACCGTCGATGGCCTCACGCTCGCCGAGTCGGGCGCGGTCATCGAATATCTCGTCGAACGGTACGGCGAAGGCCGTTTCGCGCCGCCGCCCGGCACGACGCCCGAACGCCTGCGCTACAACTACTGGATGCATTACGCCGAAGGCTCCGCGATGCCGCCGCTCCTGCTCAAGCTCGTCGCGCGGCGGCTGGAGAGCGCGAAAATGCCGTTCTTCGCTAAGCCGATCGCAAGGCGCATCGCGCAGACGATGCAGAGCAGTTTCATCGATCCGCAACTGCGTCTGCATTTCGGCTATATCGATGCCGAACTGGCAAAGTCGCCGTGGTTCGCCGGCGATTCGTTCACCGCCGCCGACGTGCAAATGAGCTTTCCCCTCGAAGCCGGCAGCGCCCGCGCGGGCGCGAAGTCGATGCCGCATATCCGCGCCTTTCTCGAACGCATTCACGCGCGTCCGGCATATCAGCGCGCGCTCGAAAAAGGCGGCCGATACGATTACGCAAGCTAGCCATCCGGCCTATTGCGGGAACGGTAAGCGCGTTGCGTACAATGACTCGGACGCAATCACTCAGCCCAAAGGCGACGCATGGCCCGAATCGTTCCCGACGACTGGAAGAACCTCGAAGCGACCGGCGCGGCGGCGCGCGAACTCGAAACGCTCGCGCGCCTCGAAAAGCTGCCCGACGACTACACGGTCTATCACGGCGTGCACTGGACTCGCGTCAACGAAGGATTTTCGGTCTTCGGCGAAGCGGATTTCGTAGTCGTCGCGCCGTCCGGCCGCGTGCTGATGATCGAGCAGAAGGCCGGTTTTCTGCGCGAGACGGGGCAAGGTCTCGTCAAGGTCTATTTGCAGAAAGAGCGCAACGTCGCCATTCAGCTCGCGCGCACGCTGGAGAACCTGCATCGGCGGTTCACGGCGGCGTTCGGCGCGGGCACGTACCGGATCGAGGAACTGCTTTACTGCCCCGATTACACCGTCAAGAACACGGCGATCGCGGGCGTGTCGCCGGCGCGCATCGTCGATGCGAGCCGCAAGTCGCAGCTTGCGCGCGTCGTGCTCGAAATCCTGCCGCCGGACGAGCCGCGCTTCGAATCGGCGGCGCGCATCCATCATTTTCTCGCCGACGAACTTTCGCTCACGCCCGATACCAACGCGCTCGTCGGTGCGGCGAACACGCTCGTCACGCGTCTGTCGGGCGGGCTCGCGACGTGGGCGCGGCGGCTCGAATTCGAACCGTTCCGTCTGCGCGTGATCGCGACCGCGGGCGCGGGCAAGACGCAACTCGCCGTGCGCGTGATGCGCGACGCGCTCGCGCAGGGCAAGAGCGTGCTCTACGTGTGCTTCAACCGGCCGCTCGCCGACCATATTCGTGCGATCGCACCGAAAGAGGCGAAGATCGCGAATTACCATCAGTTGAGCGCGGCCGTCGCGCGCGATGCGGGCAGTCCGCCCGACTTCAGTCAGCCGAATGTCTTCGCGACGCTCGAAGATCGCTTCGCCGCCGTGCCCGTGCCCGAGCAATGGAAGACCGATGTGCTCATCGTCGATGAAGGCCAGGATTTTCAGGCGGCGTGGGTCGAGGCGCTCGAACGTCTGCTGAATCCTGAAGGCGCGTGGTGGTGGCTCGAAGATCCGATGCAGAACCTTTATTTGCGCGAGCCGGTGCCGCTGCCGGGCTGGACGATCCTGCGCGAAACGACGAACTATCGCAGCCCGCGCGATCTGCTCGGTTTCATCCGCAAGGTCGTCGGGCCAGATGTGCGGCTCGATGCGGGCAGTCCCTTCGACGGCTCCGACGTGAGCGTTTCGACCTACGCCGACGGGCATCCCGAGGAAATCATCGAGGCGACCAAGCGCGCGATCACGCACGCGTTGTCGCTCGGCTTTCGCAAGCAGGACATCGCGGTGCTGTCGTTCCGGGGCCGCGAGGGTTCGGCGCTCACTGCCGTCGATCACCTCGGCCCGCATCGGCTGCGCGCCTTCACCGGAACGTACGATCTGTTCGGCAACCCGGAGTATCGCGAGGGCGACGTGCTGCTCGAATCGATCTATCGCTTCAAGGGGCAATCGGCGCCCTGCGTGATTCTCACCGAAGTCGATTTCGACGCGCTCGACGAGCAGGCCGCGCGCAAGATCTTCGTCGGCGCGACGCGGGCGACGATGAAGCTGATCGTCGTCGCGTCCGAGCGCGCGGCCCGGGCGATCGAAGCCTTGCAATAGCGGATGGCCGTCATCCGCACCGAATCCCCGTTGCGCGCACACGCCGCGCGACCCTGGTTTCGCCGGCTCTGGTATGCGGCGCTGATCGCGCTCGCGGTCGCGCCGCCGATCGGCGCGGTCGGCTACATGCTGTATTCGGGTCTGGTCGCGCGCGAGACGCATCGGCTCGTTCTGCCTTACGACGTGTACTGGGACGCGGCGCAGTTTCAGATCGCGTACGCGCGCTTCGAAAATCACGTTCTGCTGTATCGCAATGGCATCGACGAGGACGCGGGGGGCGTGCGCGCGAGCTATCGGCTGCTGCGGGCGCGGCTCAGGCAGGTGTCGGAATCGGCGGGGGTGTCGGACGATCATCAGGCGCTGCTGAACCGGCAGCGCGAGATTCTGCGTCAGTTGCAAACGGCGCTCGATTCCATTCAAGGCGATATCGACGGATTGCAGAGCGAGCACCAGCGCACCCTGCGCGTGATCGGCGTATTGCGGCAGAACGCGCCCGTCGTCGCGGAACTGGCGGGCGGGCGTCGGCTGATGGATGTCGCGGAGCGCGAGGCGATCGTGCGCGATTTCGAGGCGAAGCGCCGCTATCTGATTTACGGCGGCGTGCTGCTCGGCCTGCTCTCGGCGGCGGCGACGATCCTGCTGCTCTTGAACGGCTATCGGCGCACGCGCCTTATCGAACAGCAGCGCGCGGCGCTGGCGGCGGAGCATCAGGCGACGCGCGCGGCGCGCGAGGCGGGCGTCGCGAAAGACACGTTCCTCGGCATGATCAGCCACGAGCTGCGCACGCCGCTGCATGCGATCGTCTCGTCGGTCGAATTGCTCGGGCTGAACGCGCGCGGCGACGCCGACCGCAAGATCATGCAGCGTCTGGAAGCGGGCGCGCGTCATCTCGAAGCGCAGATGCGTGATCTGACCGATTACGCGCGTCTCGGCGCGGGCAAGCTCGAACTGCGCATGGCCGTTTTCGATCCGGTCGAATTGCTCGAATCCATCGTCGATGCGAACACACCCGCCGCGAGCGCGAAGGGCCTGGCGTTGCGCGGCGATTATGCGGGCGAGCGCGGCCCGATCGAATCCGATCCGCATCGGGTGCGGCAGATCGTGACGAATCTCGTGACCAACGCGATCAAGTACACCGAAGCGGGTTCCATCGACGTGCATTTCGCGCGCACGGAGAAGCGCCTCGACATCTCCGTGATCGATACGGGGCCGGGCATTTCCCGCGAGCAGTTGCCGCTCATCTTCCAGGAATTCACGCAGCTCGATTCATCGAGCACGCGGCGCTTCGACGGCGCGGGAATGGGCCTCGCGGTCGTGCGCGGACTTGTCGAGCTGCTCGGCGGGAAGATCGAGGTTTCGAGCGAAGTCGGGCAGGGCGCGGCGTTTCGCGTGAGCCTGCCGGCGGTCGCGGCGCGTCATGTGCCCCGGCGTGAGCCGGAAGCCGATGCGCCCGAGTTGCGCAAGTCGCGCGTGCTCGTGATCGACGACCACGAGTCGATCCGCGATTCTCTGATCGAAATGCTCACGCATCTCGGCTATTACGCGGTCGCGCTGCCGGATGTCGACAGCGCGCTCGCGTGGCTGCGCGCGAACGACGCCGACGTGATCCTCGCGGACCTGCATATGCCGGGCAAGGACGGCTATTCGTTCGCGAACGAGTATCGTGCGCGCAGTGCGCCCGGCGCGAGCGTGCCGATCATCGCGGTGAGCGCGTACGCGCCCGAACTGGTGGATCCGAGCGCGGCCGTGCTGTTCTTCGACTATCTGCTGAAGCCGGTGCGCTACGAGGTGCTGAAGGGCGCGGTGCATCGCGCGGTGACGGTGCGCCGGCGCGTCAGCTAATTGCGCATCAGCCGCTTGGAGAGATCGGCGACGAGAATGCCGAGCCTCGCGGGCTTCTCGAAACACGTCGCGTTGTAGTCGCGGATGACCTGGCTGATTTCCGATTCGCTCGCCTTGCCCGTGGTGAGCTCGCCCGTCAGCACGAAAACCGGCGCGTCCGGATTGTCCGACTCGCGCACCGCGCGGATCGCATCCGCCGACGTATGCACGCCGAACAGCCAGTCGATCACGACGGCATCGAACACTTGCGTCTGCAGCGCTTCGAGGAACGCGTCGAGGCCGTAGAAGGCCATCGCCGCGAATCCGGTGGCTTCGAGATAGTCGTGCAGATTGTCGGCCGAGGCGTGATCGTCGTCGACCACGGCGATGATGGGTTTGTCGGTATCCGGCCGGCGCGGCTGGATTTCGATCTTGTGGACGTCGCTGGCTTCGTGCAGCAGCACGCCTTCGTGCTTGGTGACGATCCAGCGATTGTTGAGTTTCTGCGCGATGAAATCCGGACGGCTGCCCGCATCGAGCGCGTTGCCGACCCACGCCATGCAGGGAATTTCCACCGAACCGAGCTTGAGCACGGCGTCGTGCGCGGTGCCTTCGGTTTCGTCGGGGCGCGTGTTGATCGAATCGAAGAGCTTGAGCGCGGGTTCGTCGAAGGCATCGGCGACGCGGCGAATCTGCGCGAGCGTCCACGGACTGTTCCCGCGCAGTTTCCGGTGGCCCTGCGAGAAGCTCAGGTCGAGAATGCGGCACAGCTCCGCTGTCTGCTGACGCTTTCCGATGCCGTGACGGCCCATGAGTTCGCGCACGCGTTCAGCGACGGCGAGGGATTCCGATGAAGACGTTTCAGTGACCATACAGCCAGTCGGATGCGTGAGAGTGGGACCGCGAGGGGCGTGAATCGGCGCGGGCCGGGCAGCCCATGCGCAGCCGATCCGACATTGTAAATGGCGCGGGTCCGCGCGCTCAAAATTGTCTCGATGGAACTCATTGATTCTAGTGATGAAACATTCCGCTACGCGAGCGCCGATGCCAGCTCGCGCGTCGGCTTCGACATGGCGGGAATCTCGTCGAGCAAAGTCGAAAGCTGGCTTTCGGCATCGCGTCCGCTGAATTCGCGCAAGGTCGCGAGCAACGTCCGCCACGGCGCGGGCCAGCGGGTCTCGCGCACGCAGCGGCCATTCGCGTCGGTGATCCGCAGCAGCGTGGTGTCGGGGAAGTAGGTCAGCGTGACGGGCATTCCGTCCAGTACGCAGGTAGCGGTGCAGGCTTTCGGTGTGAACATGCTTTTCCAGGTTGATTCGGTGTCGGGATCGACGGCTGGTGCAGGTAGCAACGGCCGTGCCTGGCACCACGATCCGGTGCGAATTCGCACGCTCATCAAATCAAACAGGGTGAAAGTTCGCGAACATTGAACGGAGTATTGTCGATTTTGGCGACAATTGGCGGCTTTACGCGGGATACACTGCGAGCATCATCGAATGGAGGTTGCCGTGCTCGTTGCTGCTTTCGTCATTTGCCCGCTCGGCGTGGCCGCGCTTTTCGGATTCGCGCTTTTTGCCGATAAGCATTTCAAGGATTCGGTCGCCATGCCGCGCGGCCACGTTTCCGGGATGGAAAGGCCCGAGCGCCGGCAAACGCACTGAGGGGCGAGGGAATCGAGATTTCTTCACGCCCAACGAGATATTTTGATTTTTGATGGATTTTTGGCGTTTGACTCGAGAAATCTTAACTTTCCGAGTCGGCCGCCCTGCTTGCGAACGCACCGTGCACCACTTCCTCGATTCGGTCGAGTACGGGGCGAGGAAGGTGCTGATACTGCTTCCTGCGATGCGCCGACAGGACCCCCTTGTTCGACTGAACCATCCGAATGAGCGCTGAAAGATCCTTTCGCGGCAAGTCGAACTCGTCGTTCAGTTGCGCAAAAGCGGCGTCGCGGAATTTCCTCGCGCACGGCCTCCTTGATCATCGCGTGCAGAAACGCGACTTCACGATCCGCGTTGAAGAACCGATACGCGCGGCTCGAAGGCGCACTCAGTACGAGCGGCTCCGTCTCGACGCGACGGTAATTCCACAGTCGCGTGACCGGGCGCGAGAACGCCGTCAGCACGGCGTGGTAAGCCGGAATGTTTCGCTCCATCACAGCCGACACCGGAATCACGGTATCCGCGCCTAGCACGCCCGAGCGCGCAAGCACGTGCTGGATGAGAAATCGATGCAGCCGGCCGTTGCCATCGAAGAACGGATGCAGATAAACGAAGCCGAAGGCCGCGCAGGCGGCCTTCACGAGCACATCGGGGCACCGTTTCCGATCGTTCACGAAGGCTTCCCAATCGGTCATCACGCGTCGAAGATCGTCAACCGGCGCGGGAAAGAAGTCGATCCGGCCCGCAGCGTCCTCCAGCCAGTTTTGTCTCGTCCGATACGACGCTTCCTGGCTATACACGTCCCGCACGATCACGTTTTGCAACTGCACCAGCCATTCTTCGTCGATCTTCGCAGGCTCGCCCGCGCGCTTCAGAAGCTGCACAAAACGCTCTTGCTTGTCGGAGCTGGGGGTTTCGGATTCGATCGCGTAGCTGCCGCGCGTCTCCGATAAATACAGAAAAGCGAGCGCGCGCTTGTACAGATCGGGGTCCTGCATCGCGTCGAGCGCGCTTTGCGCTTCCAGAAGCAGGTCTGTCAAGGGCGGATCGTCCGGAATCGCGGCGCGGTGCACAACCGGACAAAACCACGGCGTGCCCGGCGCGTTATTGCGCACGCGGTAGCGAGGCGAATTCACGGGCTGCGGCGCCGTGTAATAGACATCGGGCGCAAAGAGGTCGACGTAACCGCCGCGGACGCTCACGCCCGCATCCAGTGCCTTGCCGGTCAGCCATTCCCACAGGAAACAGGCGCGGCGAATCTGCTCGCCGGAAGGCGTCGCGCGCAGACGGGCGATGAGTTCTTCCGGCTCGATATGCTCGAACGCGGCATCGATAATCTCGAGATTCACGCCTTCGTGGCGTAGCGCGAACTCCAGATGACCGACGGGCGTATCGTCGAACGCCACGCTGTTTGGAAACAGAATATGGCTCTCGCTGTCGACGCGCCGGTTTACCGACGAACTGGCGTACGCCAGCCTCCGCGGCGGCGTTACGCGCAGTTCGCCGATGGCGATGAGTCGGGAATAACCGATCGGTGTCATCGAGATTTCTTAACGTTTATCGAGAAATTATAACTTTAGGCGCGTTTCCGCGATTTGTATCGAGAAATCTTAACCCCCGCCCGCTTCGACTCCGCCACCGATCCGCTTTTGCTATCGAACGATCGCCCTTTCGAATTGTTGCGCTATTGCCGCCGGACTATAGTGCCTCTCACGGCATGACCATCCAAAGCAACGAACAACGAAAGGAGACGCATCCATGAACCGTATCGACCTGGCGAACCGCGTCGTGATCGTCACGGGCGGCGCGCGTGGCATCGGCCTCGCTGTGGCGGAACGCGCGCTGCAGTCCGGCGCCGAGGTATCGCTCTGGGATGTCGACGGCGAGCGCCTCGCCCGCACGAGCGCCGAGCTCGCGGCAAAGTACAGGGAGCGCAAAGTCAGCGACGCGGTCGTCGAACTGACCGAAGAATCCTCCGTCGATGCAGCCGTGAACAAGGCGCTGGCGGCGCACGGCAAGATCGACGTGCTCGTCAACAACGCGGGCATCACCGGTGGCAACGGCACGACCTGGGAACTCGCGCCCGACGTATGGCGGCGCGTGATCGATGTCAATCTGATCGGGCCGTACCTGACGTGCCGCGCCGTCGTGCCTCACATGCTGAAGTCGGGCTACGGGCGCATCGTCAATATCGCGTCGATCGCGGGCAAGGAAGGCAATCCGAACGCGTCGCACTACAGCGCGTCGAAGGCCGGGTTGATCGGGCTCACGAAATCGCTCGGCAAGGAACTCGCGGGCAAGAACATCCTCGTGAACGCCGTCACGCCCGCCGCTGCCAAGACCGAAATCTTCGATTCGATGTCGCAGCAGCACATCGACTACATGCTCTCCAAAATTCCGATGAACCGCTTCCTGATGCCGGAAGAAGCTGCGTCGCTGATTCTGTGGCTCGCGTCCGAGGACTGCGCGTTCAGCACCGGCGCGGTGTTCGATCTGTCGGGCGGACGCGCGACGTACTGAAACGCATCATCGGGAGACTCACATGAACCATTCCGCACAGGCGGAAGGCGCGGTCACGTCGCGTGTCATGCGCCGGCTGCTGCCGTTTCTGCTGCTCATGTACGTGCTCGCGTTTCTGGACCGCGCGAATATCGGCTTTGCTCAAAAGGCGCTGCAGCAGGACACCGGCCTCACGAACGCCGCGTTCGCCTTCGGCGCGGGCGTGTTTTTCGTCGGCTATGCGATTTTCGAAGTGCCGAGCAATCTGCTGTTGCATCGCGTTGGCGCAAAGCTGTGGATGTGCCGGATCATGGTGACGTGGGGCCTCGTCTCCGCGGCGATGGCCTTCGCGCATAACGCCACGACGTTCTATACCCTGCGCTTCCTGCTCGGCGTGGCGGAGGCGGGCTTCTTTCCCGGCATCGTCTATTACCTCACGCGCTGGTTTCCGCAATCGTCGCGCGCGCGTGCGCTCGGCGTGTTCTATTTCGGCGCGCCGCTCGCGTTCATCTTCGGCGCGCCGCTGTCCGGTCTGCTGCTCGATCTGCACGGCGCGTTCGGCCTGAAAGGGTGGCAATGGCTCTTTCTGGTCGAAGGACTGCTCGCGTCGATCGTCGGCGTGTGGGCGTTCTGGTATCTCGACGACGATCCCGCGAAAGCCCGCTGGCTTACGCCCGATCAGCGCGCGCTGCTCGCCAGCCGCCTCGACGACGATGCGCGCGCGGCGTCGTCGCACGGACCGCGCAGTGTGCTCGCGTCGCTCGTCGATCCGCGCGTGCTCGTGCTCTGTTGCGTGTACTTCCTGATTCAGGCGGCGGTGTACGGCGTCGTGTTCTATCTGCCGCAACAGGTGTCGGCGCTGCTCGGCACGAAAGTCGGATTTCGCGTGGGACTGGTGACGGCGCTGCCGTGGATGGCCGCCGTGATCGTGACGTGGATCGTGCCGCGCTACGCCGATCGCACCGGCCGGCATCGCGTGTGCGCGGTCGCGCTGCTCGCGATGTCGGGCGTCGCGATCGCCGTGTCGGGCATCGCGGGATCGCCGGTCGTGTCGCTGATCGCGCTGTGCTGCGCGGCGAGCGGCTTCATCGCCGCGCAACCGCTCTTCTGGACCTTTCCGACGCGTTATCTCACGGGCGCGGCCGCCGCGGCGGGCATCGCGCTCATCAATTCGCTGGGCGGACTCGGCGGCTTCTTCGCGCCGATGGCCCGCACCGCCGCCGAAGCCGCGTTCCATTCGGCGAGCGCGGGGCTGATGGTGCTGGCGGGCGCGAGCGTGCTCGCGGCGCTTGTCATCGTCGTGCTGGTGCGCGTGCCCGAACGTCATTCGATTACGCGCGGCGAAACCGCCAGCGCATCCTGAACAGAAAGAACAGAGAAGGAGACGAACACATGTCCATGCCGACGATCAAGCAAGTACGCGCTTTCACCGTTCGCGGCGGCGGCGCCGATTACCACGATCAGGGCGCCGATCACTGGATCGACGATCACATCGCCACGCCGATGGCCCGCTATCCCGAATATCGCGCGAGCCGCCAGTCGTTCGGGCTGAACGTGCTCGGCTCGCTCGTCGTCGAGATCGAAGCGAGCGACGGCACCGTCGGCTTCGCGGTGACGACGGGCGGCGAGATCGGCGCGTTCATCGTCGAGAAGCATCTGGCGCGCTTTCTCGAAGGCCAGCGCGTGACCGACATTGAAAAGATGTGGGATCAGATGTACAACGCGACGCTTTATTACGGGCGCAAGGGCATCGTGCTCAACGCGATTTCGGGCGTCGATCTTGCGCTGTGGGATTTGCTCGCGAAGGTGCGCCGTGAGCCGGTGTTCCATCTGCTCGGCGGACCGGTGCGCGACGAGCTGCAGTTCTATGCGACGGGCGCGCGTCCGGATCTCGCGAAGGAGATGGGTTTCATCGGCGGCAAGATGCCCTTGCAGCACGGCCCGGCGGAAGGCGAGGAAGGGCTGCACAAGAACATCGCGAAGCTCGCGGACATGCGCGCGAAAGTCGGCGACGATTTCTGGCTGATGTTCGATTGCTGGATGAGCCTCGATCTCAACTACGCGAAGCGCCTCGCGAACGCGGCGCGCGAGCACGGCCTGAAGTGGATCGAAGAAGCGCTGCCGCCCGACGACTACTGGGGCTATGCCGAACTGCGCCGTTCGGTGCCGGGCGGCATGATGGTGACGACCGGCGAGCACGAAGCGACGCGCTGGGGCTTTCGCATGCTGTTCGAAATGGGTTGCGCGGATCTCGTGCAGCCGGATGTCGGCTGGTGCGGCGGCATCACGGAGCTCATCAAGATTTCGGCGCTCGCGGACGCGCACAACGTGCTCGTCGTGCCGCACGGTTCGTCGGTGTACAGCTATCACTTCGTCGTGACGCGCCATAACTCGCCGTTCGCCGAGTTTCTGATGATGGCGCCCAAGGCCGATCAGGTCGTGCCGATGTTCACGCCCTTGCTGCTCGACGAACCCGTGCCGGTCAACGGCCGCATGAAGGTGCCGGAGACGCCGGGCTTCGGCGTGCGGCTGAATCCGGAATGCGCGTTGACGCGGCCTTACACACACTGAGGGGCATCGCATGTTGCTGGAGAACAAGGTCGTCGTAGTGACGGGCGGCTCGCGCGGCATCGGCCGTGCGATCGCGCTCGCGAGCGCGCGCGAAGGCGCGGACGTCGCGATTAACTACTGGCGCGACAACGACACGTCTTACGGGAAGGCGTCGGCGGTGGAATCGATCGTCGGCGAGATCGAGGCGCTCGGGCGGCGCGCGATCGCGGTCGAAGGCAACGTCGCCGAGCGCGAAACCGGCATCGAACTGATCCGGCGCACGGTGGAAGCGTTCGGGCGCGTCGATGTGCTGTCGAGCAACGCGGGCATCTGTCCGTTTCACGCGTTCCTCGACATGCCGGCTTCTGTCTATGAAACCACGGTCGCCGTGAATCTGAACGGCGCGTTCTACGTCACGCAGGCCGCCGCGAACCAGATGAAAGCGCAGGGCACGGGCGGTGCGATCGTCGCGACGAGTTCGATCAGCGCGCTCGTCGGCGGCGGCATGCAGACGCATTACACGCCGACCAAGGCGGGCGTGCATTCGCTGATGCAATCCTGCGCGATCGCGTTGGGACCGTACGGCATCCGCTGCAATTCGGTGATGCCCGGCACGATCGCGACGGACCTCAACGCCGACGATCTCTCGAACGAGGACAAGCGCGCCTACATGGAAAAACGCATCCCGCTCGGACGTCTCGGCGCACCGGACGATGTCGCGCAGTGCGTCGTGTTTCTGGCTTCGGATCGGGCGCGCTATGTGACGGGCGCGTCCTTGCTCGTCGATGGCGGGCTGTTCGTGAACCTTCAGTGACGCGACGACGCCGAGTACTTGCGCAACAACGCGATGAAGTACTCGGCCGGTTCGCTCAAGGTTTCGAACTTGCGCCGCAACAAGCCGAATCCGGACAGGCTCTTGCCGATCTCGATCGGCAGTTCGATCAGCAATTGCGCGCGCAGATAGTCGCGCACGACTGATTCCGGCAGCATCGCGACGGCTTCGCTGTTTTGCAGCAGTTGCAGCGTCGCGAAGATCGACGCGCATTCGACGATATCGGCGGGCGTCGTCAGCCCGGCGCGCGCGAGTTCGTCTTCGAAGAGGCCGCGCGCGGGACTCGTGATCGGTTGCAGAATCCAGGGCCAGCCGACGAGCGTTTGCAGCTCGAGCGAAGCCTTGTCCGCCAACGGATGCTCCGCGCGCACGACAAGCCGCATCGCTTCGCGCGCGAGCGGCTCGAAGTCGAAATCGTTGTGCTGCAACGGCGTGGTGAGGCGTCCGAGCGCGAGGTCGACTTCGCGGCGATGCAGCAATTGCACGACCTGATCGCTCGTCTCGCCGAGAATGCGCACGTTCAGTAGCGGACGTTCGGATTTCAATTCGGTGACGGCCATCGCGAGCACGTCGGGCGCTGCGCCCATGATCGCGCCGACCGTCAGTTGACCGTGACCGCCGCGGCGCTTGGCGTCGAGATCGTCGGCGAAGCGCGTCAGGTCCGCGAGCGAGCGGCGCGCGTAAGCGAGCGCGGCGGTGCCGAGCGGCGTCGGCTGCATGCCGCGTGCATTGCGCTCGAAGAGCAGAAAGCCGAATGCTTCCTCGATGTCGGCGAGCATACGGCTCGCGCTCGGCTGCGCGACGTTGATCGCGTCGGCGGCCTGATGCAGATTGCGCGCGTCGTCGAGCGCGACGAGAAGGGCGAGATGTTTGAACTTCAGCCGATTGACGAGCGCGATCGGTGAAAGGCTGGACGACACACTTTGGGACACGTTCTGGTTCATTCGACAGTCCGCTCTGAACCGCGCGATGATACGGCGCAGCGATACGTTTTTGCGATCGGCCAATCCTGCAATCGGATTGTCGTGTTATCGGTCGGCGAATTATAGTCGCAGCACAACGAGTCCCGAACACAGGGATTCACCAAACATAAAAAGGCGGTCCGCCATGGAGACAGTGGCATTTCGCATGACCCTCAAGCCGGGCATGCGCGAGGAATACGAGAAGCGTCATCGCGAGATATGGCCGGAACTGGCCGATGCGTTGCGCGCCGCCGGAATCCGCGATTACCGGATCTTTCTGGACGACTCGAACGGGCATCTCTTCGCCATTTATCAGCGCACCGACACGCACACGACCGATGCGTTGCCGACGCTGCCCATCATGCGCAAGTGGTGGAACCTCATGGCCGAGTTGATGGACACGCACGCGGACAATTCGCCCGTGACGACGCCGCTCGTGCCGGTCTTTCATCTTCCCTGAAACGTTCGCCTCTTTCGCGAGGAACGCCATCATGCAGGTCGTCGATCCGCACATTCATTTGTGGGACTTGAAGACGCATCATTACCCGTGGCTTGCGAATCCGCAGACGTCGTTCGTCGGCGATGCGCGCGACTTGCAGCACGACTATCTGCTCACCGATCTGCTGCGCGATGCCGAAGACATCGAAGTGCTGAAGCTCGTGCACGTCGATGCAAATCACGATCCCGCCGATCCCGTCGAGGAAACGCGCTGGCTTCAATCGATCGCGGATATCGAAGGCATGCCGAACGGCATCGTCGCGGGCGCGGATCTGTCGGCGGATAACGCGCAGCAAGTGCTCGAAGCGCATGCGGCGTTCGCCAATACGCGCGGCATCCGCCAGATTCTCAACGTGCATGACAGCAAGCTCTACGACTACGTCGGGCGTCATTACATGCGCGAGCCGCAATGGCGCAGGCACTTCGGCTTGCTCAAGCGCTTCGGCATGTCGTTCGATCTGCAGCTTTATCCATCGCAGATGGAAGAGGCGGCGCAACTCGCGCGCGAGCATGCGGATACGCAATTCATCGTCAATCATGCGGGCATGTTCGTGGATCGCGCATCGACGCAAGGTTATCGCGCGTGGCGCGACGGCATGCGCTTGCTGGCCGCTTGCCCGAACGTCGCGGTGAAGCTGAGCGGCTTTGCGATGTTCGATCACGGCTGGACTATCGAAAGCCTGCGTCCTTACGTGCACGAGACGATCGATACGTTCGGCGTCGAGCGCGCGATGTTCGCATCGAACTTTCCGGTGGATCGGCTGTTCGGCACGTACACGGCGTTGTGGAACGCGTATGCGCGCATCGTCGCCGACGCGAGCGACAGCGAGAAAGCAGCGCTCTTCGTGCGCAACGCGGAACGCATCTACCGCATCTGAGGAAAACGACATGACGACGCCACGTCTTGAACTGAGACACGCCAGCAAATCGTTCGGCCGCGTGCGCGCGCTCGGCGACGGCAGCCTGCAACTCTTTCCCGGCGAAGTGCACGCGCTGCTCGGCGAAAACGGCGCGGGCAAATCGACGCTCGTGAAGTTGCTCGCGGGCGTCTATCAGCCGGATGCGGGTGAGTTGCTCGTCGAAGGCGAGGCGCGCCGCTTCGCGAATCCGGCGCAAGCGCGCGATGCGGGCATCGCCGTGATCTATCAGGAGCCGACGCTTTTCGCCGATCTTTCCATCGCCGAGAACATTTACATGGGCCGCCAGCCGCGCGATCGCTTCGGGCGCATTCGCTACGACGAGATGCATCGCGAAGTCGATGCGTTGCTCGCGTCGCTCGGCGTGAATCTGCGCGCGCAACGGCTCGTGCGCGGATTGTCGATCGCGGATCAGCAAGTCGTGGAAATCGCGAAGGCGCTGTCGCTCGACGCGAACGTGCTCATCATGGACGAGCCGACGGCCGCGCTTTCGCTGCCCGAAGTCGAGCGGCTCTTCGCGATCGTGCGTGCGTTGCGCGAGCGCGATGCCGCGATTCTCTTCATCACGCATCGTCTCGATGAAGTGTTCGCGCTGACGCAGCGCATGACGATCATGCGCGACGGCATGAAGGTCCACGACGCGCTCACCGAGAACATGAACATCGATGCGATCGTGAGCAAAATGGTCGGCCGCGATCTCGACACGTTCTATCCGAAAGCCGATGTCGCGCCCGGCGACGTGCGTCTTTCGGTGCGCAATCTCACGCGCGAAGGCGTGTTCAAGAACGTGTCCTTCGATGTGCGCGCGGGCGAGATCGTCGCGCTCGCGGGACTCGTCGGCGCGGGACGAAGCGAAGTGGCGCGCGCGATCTTCGGCATCGATCCGGTCGATGGCGGCGAGGTGAAGATCGCCGGCAAGAAGCTCGCGCTCGGGCATCCGGCGGCGGCGGTGCGCGCCGGGCTCGCGCTGGTGCCGGAAGATCGTCGCGCGCAAGGGCTCGCGCTGGAGTTGAGCATTGCGCGCAACGCATCGCTGACGGTGCTCGGCCGATTGATGCGCCACGGGCTCATCACGGCGAGAAGCGAATCGACGCTCGCCGCCGACTGGGGCAAGCGCCTGCGTCTGAAGGCCAGCGATCTCGATGCGCCCGTCGGCACGCTGTCGGGCGGCAATCAGCAGAAGGTCGTGCTCGGCAAATGGCTCGCGACGAATCCGAAGGTGCTCGTCATCGACGAACCGACGCGTGGCATCGACGTGGGCGCGAAAGCGGAGGTGTATCGCACGCTCGCCGAACTCGTCAGAGAAGGCATGGCCGTGCTGATGATTTCCAGCGAGCTGCCCGAAGTGCTCGGCATGGCCGATCGCGTGCTCGTGATGCACGAAGGCCGCATCAGCGCCGATATCGCGCGCGCCGAGGCGAACGAAGAACGCGTAATGAGCGCTGCGCTGGGCGCATCGCCTGCCGTTTTGGGGCACGCAGCATGATGACTCGACATACATCTTCACTCCCCGCGATGCACGCCGCCGATACGAAGCGCGAAAGCCTCGCGGTCACGATCGCGAAGAGCCGCGAGCTGACGCTCTTCATCGTGCTGCTCGTGCTGATCGGCGCGACCGCCGCGGTGAAGCCCGATTTCCTGAACCTGCAGAACCTGCGCGACGTGCTGCTCAACGTGTCGATCATCGGCCTGCTGACGGCGGGCATGACGATCGTGATGCTGATGCGGCATATCGATCTGTCGGTGGCGTCGGTCGTCGGCGTGAGCGCGTATGGCGTCGGCAGCCTCTTCGTCATGTTCCCGCACATGCCGGTGATCGTGGCGATGTTCGCGGGAATCGGCATCGGCTTCGTGATCGGCGCGGTGAACGGCGCGCTCGTCACGTTCGGGCGCGTGCCGTCGCTCGTCGCGACGCTCTCGGCGCTCTATATCGTGCGCGGCGCGGATTACGCGTGGGTCCACGGCGGCCAGATCAACGCGACGAGCCTGCCCGACGCATTCGCGTCCATCGCGACGGGCTCGCTTATCGGCGTGCCGAATCTCGTGCTGATCGCGCTCGTCGTGCTGATCGCGCTGTCGGTGTATCTGAAGCAGTATCGCGGCGGCCGCGAGCATTATGCGATCGGCTCGAATCCCGAGGCCGCGCGTCTTGCGGGCATACGCGTGGATCGCCGCGTGATGATCGGCTTCCTGCTTTCCGGCGCGATCGCGGGGCTCGCGGGCGTGCTGTGGCTCGCGCGTTTCGGCACCGTCGATGCCAGCACGGCGAAGGGCATAGAACTGCAAGTCGTCGCCGCGGCCGTCGTGGGCAGCGTCGCGATCACGGGTGGCGTCGGGACCATCGCCGGCGCGACGCTCGGTGCGCTCGTGCTCGGTGTCATCAACATCGCACTGGTGGTGCTGCGCGTGTCGCCGTTCTGGCAGCAGGCGATTCAAGGCGCGCTGATCGTCGCGGCGATCGCGCTCGATACCTTGCTCGCGCGTTCCGTCGCGCGCCGCATGATGAGGAAACGCGATCATGGCTAAACCCGATTCCGCTCTGTCCACGACGAAACGCCGCCCTCTGCAATGGGAAGCGATGCTCGCGATCGTGCTCGTCGTATCGCTCGTCGCCGGGCGCGTGCTGTCGCCGTTGTTCCTGTCGACGGCGAACATCTCGAACATGCTCGCCGACTTCACCGAGATCGCATTGATCGCGCTGCCGATGACGCTCGTCATCGTCGCGGCGGAGATCGATTTGTCGGTGGCGTCGGTGCTCGGCGCATCGAGCGCGCTGATGGGCGTGCTGTGGCACATGGGCTTGCCGATGCCGCTCGTGATCGTCCTCGTGCTCGCGTTCGGCACGCTTGCTGGCCTGCTCAACGGCCTCGTGATCGTGCGCTTCAGTCTGCCATCGCTCGCGGTGACGATCGGCACGCTCGCGCTTTTTCGCGGCCTTGCGTACGTGCTGCTCGGCGATCAGGCGATCGCGGATTTTCCCGCGTCGTACACGGCGTTCGGCATCGATACGGTCGGCGACACCTTCCTGCCGATGCCGTTCGTCCTCGTCATTGCAGGCGCGATCATCTTCACGGTCTTGCTGCAAGCGACGCCTTTCGGCCGCAGCCTCTTCGCGATCGGCGCGAATCCGACGGCCGCGCAATTTTCCGGCATCGATGTGGCGAAGACGAAGCTGAAGCTCTTCATGATGTCGGGCGCGATGGCGGCGCTCGCGGGCATCGTCTACACGCTGCGCTTCACGAGCGCGCGCGGCGACAACGGCGAAGGCTTCGAGCTTTCGGTGATCGCGGCGGTGCTGTTCGGCGGCGTGAGCATCTTCGGCGGACGCGGCTCGATGATCGGCGTTCTGCTGTCGCTCGTCATCATCGGCGTGCTGCGCAATGCGCTGACGCTCGCGGACGTATCGAGCGAAACGCTCACCATCGTGACGGGCGCGCTGCTGCTTTCGTCGGTGCTGATCCCGAATCTCGTCGCGCGCTGGCGGGCCGCGCGCGAGAAGCGTCTGATGGCGCAGGCGCTTTGAACGTCGTAATCAACCAGCGCAGCCAATGCGCAATGACAGGAGACATGCCAACATGAATAAACCTCATCGATTCCTGCGCGGGCCGGCGCTGGCGGCGGCCTTTCTCGCGGCGACCGTGGCGCTTTCGGCAAGCGCCGCCGATATCAAGAGCGGCCTGAAGATCGCTTTCCTGCCGAAGCAGATCAACAACCCGTACGAAGTGATCGCCGACGACGGCGGCATGGCCGCGATCAAGGAGCTCAAGGGCGATGGCAAGGTCGTGGGTCCGTCGGATGCGGGCGCGTCGTCGCAGGTGAGCTACATCAACACGCTCATCACGCAGCGGCAGAACGCGATCGTGATCGCGGCGAACGATGCCAACGCGGTCGTGCCGTATCTCAAGAAGGCGATGTCGCAAGGGATCAAGGTCGTGACCTTCGACTCGGACACGGCGCCCGATGGCCGGCAGATCTTCGTCAATCAGGCCGATTCGGAAGCGATCGGGCGCGGACAGATCCAGTTGCTGTCGAAGCTGATCGGCGGCGAGGGCGAATTCGCGATTCTCTCGGCGACGCCCAATGCGACGAATCAGAACACCTGGATCAAGTGGATGCAGGAGGAACTGAAGAAGCCCGAATATTCGAAGATGAAGCTCGTGAAGATCGCGTACGGCAACGACGACGATCAGAAGTCCTTCGTCGAGACGCAGGGCTTGTTGCAGGCTTATCCGAACCTGAAGGGTATCGTCGCGCCGACATCGGTCGGGATCGCGGCGGCGGCGCGCTATATCTCCAGTTCGCCGGCGAAGGGCAAGGTCGTCGTGACGGGCCTCGGCACGCCGAATCAGATGCGCGCGTTCGTGAAGAACGGCACGGTCAAGGCGTTCCAGTTGTGGGATCCGGGTCAACTGGGTTATCTCGCGGCGTTCGCGGCGGCCAATCTCGCATCGGGGACGATCACCGGCAAGGAAGGCGATTCGTTCGAGGCGGGCAAGCTGGGCAAGCGCACGGTGGGCAAGAGCGGGGAAGTGATTCTCGGCCCGCCGACGACCTTCGATGCCGCGAATATCGACAACTTCAATTTCTGACGCGAAGGGCGCGCTTCGAGCCTGAGAGGATGACGAAACGCCCTGCGGGGCGTTTCGTTTTTCAGCGGCTGCCGCGTTGTCGATGCACGAAGGAAAAGCCTTTGCGATCAAAGCGTTGAGGCGATGCTCCCACGGCTATCCACAAGGCTCTCCACAAAAACTGTGGATAGGTTTTTGCTGCGTTGCTACGCCTCCTGTGCGGTCGACCGAACATCTAACTTGTTGAACTAAAGGCGTTTGAGACTAGTGATATACGGCCTAACTTGACCGTACAGTGTTTCCGATACCCGGCCAACCGGGAACATTTTGGGAACAGAAACGATTCAACTCAGTGAGCTTCAACTCACGGACCTGACCGTCGCCGACGATGGCCGGAAGCTGCGCGACAGCAAAAACGGCGCGGGCAAGGTCCGCATAGGGCTTGACGGCAAAATCAGCGTGTCCTTCCGCTATCGCTTCCGATTCGAAGGGGCCGAGAATTAAACAGCCGTGGTACGTGGCCTAAAGTCACCCTCAAGGACATTCGCTTCAAGTTCATCGACGTAAAGGCGCAGATCGGATCCGGGATCAACCCCGCCGCGCAGAAACGCGACGCGCGTGAACAGCAAAACATTGCAGCGATGGCGCGCTCGCGCCTGGTCGCGAACCACTCGTCCGTTTGGCCAGATGTGCGACACGCCTTGGTCGAGCAACGCCAGCGTCTGCGTCGCGCCTTCCACCGCGCGATCTGGGCCATTAGCGTGCCGAATGGAGATACGTGTGTCTCGCCGAGTCGTCCATCGACTTCCGAATGCGGAATCCATCGCTAGGGCATTCGGACATATCCGATAGCGCCCTCAATCTACAGGACATACGATCACTGTCCGGGGCTCTATGTCAGCCACTTTCTGATGGAATTCGTGTTGTCGGTTGTCGCCGAAGCGGCGTAAGCACCGAAGAATGGCCAAAGCGCAAACCGGCTCATTAAGCGCCATCGGGCACACAACGGTCGATGGCATCGGGCACGGCATCGGCAGGTGATGGTGGACACCGCCAGTTACACCCGCTTTACGCAACGTCTTGCCGCCGTGACCCCTATCCTCCGACACTGCGGTTCAATCACGCCCCGCAGACATCACTTAGAAAAGGAAATCTCATGTCGATTGGGGAGAAGCATACGACGGGCGAAGGCGGTATTGGCTCAGTCTTTGGCCGTCTGACGGACAGCCTGCGCGAAGCCATCTTCGTCGAAAATCCCAAAGGCGACGCCGGCAGTTCCAATCCAAACGTCACCCCAAACCAACCAACCGCAGCGACACAAGCGGCAGCGTCTGCGGCGGATAACCCTATGACGCCTCGGCTGCACGAAGCCGTGATGAGCCGCGCGACGGGGTTTCGTCAACTCGCAACCAACATGCAGGCGCTCGAAAAGGTCATCCCCGACGAAACCTCGCGCCTGAGAGCGGCCTTCGCTGTGCTCCAGCAAAGTGGCGGCTCAATACCCAACCTGCTGCAGGACATCGACCTGCACGCGCGTGACCTCGAGACACAAAGCCTGCGCTTTCGCGAGGAATCCGACCGCGAACGCAAACAACGAGTCGGTCAGCGGGAGAAAAGTCTCGAAGATGCCAAATCGTTAATCGACGCCGCGCAATTGGAAGTGAACCGGCAGCAGGAAATTATCGACGCCCAGCAGAAAAAGATAACTCATCTGAAGGTCGAGATTCAAAACCAGACAGCCGAACTCGACCGCGCTAGCGAGCAGTTCTCAGCAGCCGTCGAGCACGAAAAGAACTGGCTCGCCGCGCAAAGCAAAAACGTCAAGGCGTTAGCCACCGACTAATTCGTTTCAACCCAACACCGCTGCAGGAGCATTATGGACAAGGGCAACCTCTCACCCCAGGGTTTCACGCCCAAAACGTTCTGGGAGCGCCCGGAAGGAACGATGGGCATGGTGGTGGCCGCGCTGCTTGGTGTGGGCGGCATCACCGTGCTGTACAAGCTGCTTCCGTACCTGGTGTCCATCGCGACCAATACGCTAACTCTCGTCTTGACGTGTGTGGCGCTGGCCGCCATTCTTTATGTCGTGTTCGACCCGCGCTTCCGGACGCTGATCGCATACGCGTACAAGAGCCTAATGCGCTGGATCACTGGTCTTCTCATTGAAATCGATCCAATCGGCATCCTGAAGAACTACATCAGCGATTTGCGCAAGAGCAAATCCGTGATGGATGCGCGCATCAGCGATCTCAATGGCGTCATCCAACGTCTCAAGAACATCATCAAGAAGAACGAATGCGAGGCGCAGCAGGCGCTGAAAATCGCGCAGCAGGCGCAGAAAGTCGGTAACAACCAACAACTACTATTGCAATCACGTCAGCATGGTCGATTGGAGAAGGCCAACATGACCTATCTTGACCTTGAACAGAAATCCCAGTTTCTGTTCAACGTGCTGACGCGCTACCAGGATTACGCCGGAACCATGATCGCCGACATGGAGGACGAGGTACGTGTGGAAACGGAGCGGCGGGAAATGACGCGTTCCGCCCACGGCGCCATGAGTGCAGCCATGCGCATCCTCAAGGGGCAGGACGCAGGGCGCGACATGTACAACGCATCCATGGAGTACCTGGCTGTCGACTATGCGAGCAAGATCGGCCAGATCGAAGACTTCGTCCGCGTGTCCGAATCCTTCGTCTCGGGCATGGACCTGGAGAACGGTGTGTTCGAAGCCGACGCGATGAAGAAGCTCGAGGAGTGGGAGCGCAACAGCAACAACCTGTTAATGGATCAGGACACCGTCGCCTCGCTCAATCCGGGCCGCGCGTCGAGCGCCGCCGCTTCCAGCCAGGAAGTGCGATTTCTGGAGTCACTTCCACCGGAGTCTTGACGCATGACTGTCTCAAGCGCCAAGGCCGTTCTTTGAAATTTTTCCGCCTGATCCAATCGATGACGCTGGTAATGGCGTATCGCCAGAGAACGGTCGAACGCGCGCTCTTTGCGTCGATGCACCGCGACCGGACCAGTCATTCAACGACTTGAACAATACTCAGCCATGAAGCTCAAACCACTTCCCAAATTCATCCTCATTGCCGCCATCGTCGGTGCTCTAGGCTACGGCGTCACCGTGGCAAATCAGAACGGCTGGCTGGGCACTTCGAAACTGCCCTCGAGCACGACGGTAACGGCGGACGTTCCCACGGGCGCGCTGCCGAACAGTCCCTCCGACCGGAGCGGAATGCCGATAAGCGGCTCGAACGTCTCGAGCTACGACCTCGGTGCGTCAAGCATGAACCGCCCCGTCCGCCTGCTTACCATTCCGTGGAACGCCACCTCCGCGCTGATGTACGCCAACGGCGATGCGGAAACCACGCCGAACAGTCTGCTGGGCCAGCGCGGCGTCAAGCTTCTTATCGAACGGCAGGACGACTACGGCCGGATGACCGAGGAAATGGCGAGCTTTGCAAAGGACTATAAGGGAGGCACTGCCAACCCGAGCAATGGCACGCCGATGGTGATCATCATGGGCGATGGTGTGCCGGCCTTCATTGCGGCGACCGACGATGTACTGAGCAAGTTCGGTCAGTCCGCCGAAGTGGTCGGTGCGGTCGGCTACTCGCGTGGCGAAGACCGCTGCATGCTTCCACCGGACGTTCGTTCGGATCCACAGAAAGCCCGGGGCTCACTGATTGGCGCCGTGCTGCGCGACGGTGATTGGAACATCTGCGTCAAGTGGGCGGGCGATAACGGCATCCCCGTCAATCCGAACGAACAGACCTACGACCCGGATGCCATGAACTTCGTCGCCACCTCAAGCTTCGCCGAGGCCGATGAAAAGTACATTTCCGGGTATTGCGAAGAGCGTACGGTCACGCAAGGTGGCAAACGCACCGCAGAAAAGCGTCGCGTCTGTCAGAACGGCACGGCAACCTGGACGCCAGGTGACGTCAAGGTCGCCATGAACCGAGGTGGCCTGGTGTCAGTGGCATCGACCAAGGAATACATGTGGCAGATGCCGTCCACGCTCATCGTGAACAAACAATGGGCCGAGAGGAATCCGGATGTCGTCAGCAACATATTGGCGGCCACGTTCGATGCGTCCGACCGCATCAAGGGCGCGCTTGGCCGCGGCGATGACTCAGAGCTCCTCAAGGGTTCGGCCGTGCTGGTGAAAGTACACAAGGAACAGACGCCGCAGTGGTGGGCCAAGTATTTCAAGGGCGTCACTGAACGCGACAAGCAGGGCCTCATGGTCGACCTAGGCGGGTCCACCACGAACAACCTGGCGGACAACCAGTTTCTGTTCGGCCTGAACGGCAACGATTCGGTCTATAAGCGTGTCTACGAAGTGTATGGCGGCATCAGCAAGAAGCTCTATCCCGACATCATGCCGAACCTGGTTCCCTACGCGCAGGCGGTGAACACCGCGTACTTGCAGCGCGTCGCGGAAGCCACCAAACCGAGCGCCCCGGTCACTACGGCCGACATGCCCACGTTCCGCCAGGATGCGGTGGTACAGCGAACGGTGACGCAAAAATCCTGGTCCATCGAATTCGATACGGGAAAGGCCTCGTTTAAACCGCAAGCTATTCCTGTCCTGGAGGAACTGCTGAACCAGATTTCCGTGTCCGGCCTGTCCGTGGTTATCACCGGCAATACGGACAACGTGGGCGACAGCAGCGCCAATCTGCAGTTGTCGCGCAAGCGCGCCGAAGCCGTGCAGACCTGGTTGCAGATGAATGCACCCAGCAGTTTCCCGCAAGGCCGTATCCGCGTGCGCGCCTACGGCGATGCGCAGCCGGTGGCTGACAACGCAACGGCCGAGGGCCGCGCTAAGAATCGCCGAGTCGATATCAGCATGGTTCAGACAGGCACCTGATCTTTTCATTTGTGGATGTTTCAAAGAACGGGCGCATACGCGCCCGTTCCTTTAGGAGATTTGATGAGAGCACTTTGGACTCCCTATGTGTGGTTCAGTCGTCGCAGTATCGTTGTCCTTATCGGCGTACAAGTAGCCGTTACGCTGGGGATTTGGCTGTCGCTGAGAGCCACGTGGCTGCCTTCTCCGGTTGGCATCATCGAGGCTTGGCGGCAGCTCATCGTCAACCAAGGCCTTCTGCCGAACCTGCTTGAAAGCATCCGCACCAGCCTGATTTCATTGGTTGCCGCGGGACTATTGTCGACGCTCATCGTCTTTCTTTCGACCGCGCCCTTGTTTTGGCCCTTCGCCAAATTCATGGCTGCGCTGCGCTTTCTCGGTTTCGCCGGCCTCACCTACATCTTCACGCTGCTCACGAAGAACGGTGACGACCTGAAGGTGGGCCTGCTCACCTTCGGCATGACCGTATTCATGACCACCAGCTTGATGGCCGAGGTGAAGGCCATCCCGCAATCCAGCATCGACCATTGCCGCACCCTGGACATGCACGGCTGGCGCATTTCCTATGAGCTGGTGCTGCGAGGCAAGCTCGACACAATCCTTGATCTCGTCAGGCAAAACGCGGCCGTCGGCTGGACGCTGCTGACCATGGTAGAAGGCTTGGTGCGTTCCTCGGGCGGCGTGGGCGTGATGCTGCTCAACCAGAACCGCTACTTCAACCTGGACGGCGTCTTCGCGATTCAGATCACTATCCTTCTGTACGGCCTTCTGCAGGACTGGTTCTTGGGCTGGGTGCGTCAATCCGTATGTCCCTATTTGGCCACCGAATAAACCGACCGCAAGCAGAGAGTTCCTACGCCATGTCCGACACCGTTGCCGATTACAGCTACACCCGCTCTGAATGCCTCATGTCCATCGAGAACCTCGGCGTTCACTACGACAGGCCAATTCTTCGTGGCATCAATCTCAAGATCTACGATATCGTTCGCCCGAACCTGACCCAAGGTCAGGTGGTGACGATCCTGGGCCCGTCTGGCATTGGAAAAACTCAGCTGTTGCGCTGCATTGCGGGGCTACAGTCACCAGCGACCGGTACCGTCAGCATCCAAGCCGAACACGGCGACAAGCACGTGCACGCCGGCGACGTGGGTATGGTCGGCCAGCACTATCCCCTGTTCAACCACCGGACTGTGGTGGACAACCTGTTGATCGCCGCCAAGCGGGCGAACAAGACGCGAGAGGCCGTCGACCATTACCTGGGTGATTTCAAGCTGGCCGATCAGGCCTCCAAATATCCAATGCAACTTTCCGGTGGGCAGCGCCAACGCGTCGCCATTATTCAGCAGTTGCTAAACCGCTCGCGCTTCCTAGTCATGGACGAACCGTTCTCGGGCCTGGATCCGCAAGCGAAGCAGATGGTCTGCGATACGCTGCTGACTGTGTCGCAAAAACACGAATGGAGCACAACCATTGTAATTTCGCACGACATCGATGCGGCCATATACATCTCAGACACCATTTGCGTACTTGGACGAACCCGTGATGGCCAAGGTCAGCCCCTTCCTGGCGCCACCATCGTGGACTGCTATGATCTGATGGAGATGGGCCTGGCTTGGCGGCCCGACAAGCAAAAGCTTCCTCAGTTTGCGACGCTGCGCGAGAACATCATAGATCGGTTCAAGACACTGCTTTAACTCAGGCCTGAATCGCGCGCCGGGAGCTCGGGTGAACAGCCCGGCGCAGGGGCGGGGCGAACGTTGGACGCTTCTCGATGTTGGGGCGCCTACCGCCCCTTTCAATGCATTTCTAACGCGGCTCGCGTGGCATCAGCACCGGTTCGTTACCAAATCCGAGTGATTCAGGCGGTTACGTACGGCCTACCGGGATGTCTGCGGGTGTGTGCCCGAAACTGTGGACAACCGCACACATTCATTTGATCCCCTGGCCGCCGCGCATCACCTGCACGGCGGTCGCCGATTCGAACCGCGCGTGCACCATATCCCCGGATTTCAACCCGGCGAGCGGCACATCCGGCGCGGCTTGCAGCGTCACCGTCTTGTTCGGCCCGCGCAGCGTGATGCGCCGGTTCTTCGCATCGACGCGCTCGATCGTCCCGATCACCTCGACGACGCGCGCCTCCGCCGCCACGCCCCCCGACGCGGGAATCAACGCGTCCGTGTCGATGCGCTCGCGGATGCCGTTCGACTTCACCTTCGTCGCGCTCACGAGCACCGCGCTGCGATATTCGATGTTCACGATATCGCCGAGCTGAAGTTTCTTCACATCGCCGACTTCGGGATTCACCGCCACTTCGACGACGCGCCCGCCCGGACCCTGCAGCGACACGCTGTTCGTCGTCGGATCGATGCCGACTACGCGCGCCTGCACCTGCGCGATGGCCGCCGCGCCGCGCGTCGTCGGGGCGGACGCGGCATCGTCGGCGGATGCGCTTCCGATCGCGCCGAGAGCGAGCGCCACGCAGGCGGCGAGAATCCTGACCGAACGATGCGAAGCTTGAGATGACGAGCGGAACATGCCGTGCCTCCTTATGTTCGTGTTGCTTCAGTCAACTTGCGGAACGCGCTCAGCGGCGCGACTTCGACAGCAAATGTCCGAGCCCGAGGTTCGTCGCGATCTGCCAGATATAGACGCGCGAGTAACGCACGCCGTAGCGCCGCTCGATCAGTTCGCGCAGACGCGCATTGGTCCACGTATCGCTCTCGAAACCGTGCGCGCGCGCGGGCCCACGCAGCGCGGCGGCGATCCAGTCGAGCGCCTCGCGATCCAGCACCGACGCGCGCCCGCCCACGCCCATCTTGCCGAGCGCGTCGAGGCCGCCTTCGTCGACGATCGCCTTGTAACGCCGCACCGTTTGCAAGGAAAGATGCAGCGCCTCGGCCACCGCCTCGACCGACGCGCCACCGAGCAGCATGCGTCCGGCCGTCATGCGCCGCACGACGCTCGGCAGTGTGTCGGGACGGGAGAGCATGGCGCGCGCCGCTCGATCGTTAGGATTACTTCGGTTGACCGGGACGTCAGGCGCCACTGTGCGAACCCGAGCCGGTGCCTCGCGCGCGTTCCTGTGCCGGTCGATGCCGGCGAGCGGCGGGTGCAACGTTGCGGCGTCCGTATGCGTTCATGCGTGCCCCCTGGTCGAATGGAGACGGCGGGACTTGATCGGGCGTGCTTGACGTCAGGCCGATGCGTGGCTCGAATAGGAGCCGACTTACAGAGAAGTATCAATAAACGTTTTCAGGCTCGATGGGCAACCATCGGCGAAAATTTTTTGGGCTTGATAAATCCCTGTGAATTGCCTATGAACGCTGCCTATGAGCAGCGAAAACGCGACCGGCGAGCGCGCTGGGCGCAATGTACCGGGTCTGCGTTTCAAAGGACGCGCGCGAACCGCCGCCAGCGAGGCGCGGCCTGCCTCGGCAATGTGCCGACGACGCTCAAACGCGATAAAACTCGATGTCCTGTCCGGCGTGCACCGCACGCTTGAGCCACTCGGGCATATCGCCGATGCCGTCCCACGTATCGCCGCTCGCGTTTCGGAATATCGGCGCCCCGGCATCCGACGAATGCGGTATCAGGGGCAATTGCGGCATCGGCCGCTTTGCCTTGGGTGCGCCATGAGTCCCGTTGGTCTTGGTGAAGGAGGGCGGCGGCGGATTCTCCGCCGGCGCTTCGGCCAATGCTTCGGCCAACGCTCTTTCCGAAATGCCGAACTCAGCCATTCGGCTGCGCAAATACGCAATGATGCTGTCTCGCTTTCTTTCGTCCACGGCTTTCCTGATTCAGCTTTTTGATTTTCAGAGGACGAACCGAAACCCCGCGCGGACCGGGGCGGTTCGATGACTTGAATATATGTGTTTTATGAAGCGTGACGCAGTGCATGGCACGCGTCAATTAGTGTATTACCGCACGCCTATTAATTCGCGCGATGACTTTGCCTTTAATGTGTGCATTGCCACCAATGCGAACGTTCGCCCGCCCGAGCATCGCCGTGACGGACGCGCGAACGGGAAGCGCGCGGAACGTCACGTGGGGAGCCACGAACCGATGGCGAAGCCGCTCCGCCAATTCCGCATGGCGGCCGAAACCTCGCTAACTCTATTGTATGCTGCCGATGGCAACTATTAAAACGTTTTAACGACTGTGTTGTTCCCCAGGTAATTCGGCACCGTGCGCGCGAATGGCGGCAATCAGCTCCGCGGGCGTAATCTCATAACGCACTTCGCGGTGAATGCCGGGTTTGCGCTCGTCGATTTCAATCAGCAGTACGGCTTTGCCGTCCGCTGCCGGTTCGAGGCGCAGCGAACGCACTTCCTGTCCGCTGGCATCGTCGTATTCCGTCAGGAGCGTCATGGCGCCAGTGGCGGCGCTTCTCGGCATCGACATTCTTCCTCCCGTCTTGCGACGTCGTTGTTGTTGTGTCGCCGCGCCGAACACCGGCATGCACGAATACCGGGCGCGCCATGCGGAGTTTCAACTTGGCAAGTGAAGCGGACGCGAAGGATGGCGCGGCCCGCGCCGTCCTCCGGTATCTCATTATTGCCTGTCAAAAGCGCGCGCGTAAAGCGGGAGACCCGTCGAAGCCTTGCGACCCCTAATTTTCTCTGCTCAGGCCGATGTTTCAGGCGCTCGCGCCGATCGCGTCGCGCGCCTGGCTCGTGAGCTCGAACGAGCGCAGACGCGCCTTGTGATCGAAGATCTGCGCGGTGACGATCAGCTCGTCGGCCTGCGTCTGATCGATGACCGAGCGCAGCCCGGCTTCGACATCGGCGGGCGCGCCGACGACCGAACACGCGAGCGAATGCTCGACGCCCGCGCGCTCGGCGTCGCTCCACGCGATCGACTCGACCGGCGGCGGCAATTGTCCGGGCGTGCCGCGCCGCAGATTGATGAACTGCTGCTGCAGCGACGTGAAGTGAAAGCGTGCTTCATCGGCGGTATCGGCGGCGAACACGTTCACGCCGACCATCGCGTAGGGCTTTTGCAGCGTCGCGGAAGGGCGGAATTGCTTGCGATAGACCTCGAGCGCGGTCAGCAGATAATCCGGCGCGAAATGCGACGCGAACGCGAACGGCAGCCCGAGCGCGGCCGCGAGTTGCGCCGAGAACAGCGACGAGCCGAGCAGCCAGATCGGCACGTTCAGGCCGGCGCCGGGCACCGCGCGCACGCGCTGGCCTTCGACCGGATCGGCGAAGTAGCGCTGCAATTCGACGACGTCATCGGGAAACGATTCGGCGCTGCCGTGCAGGTCGCGGCGCAGCGCTCGCGCCGTGGTCTGGTCGGTGCCGGGTGCGCGTCCGAGTCCGAGATCGATGCGTCCCGGAAACAGCGAAGCCAGCGTGCCGAACTGCTCGGCGATCACGAGCGGCGCGTGATTCGGCAGCATGATGCCGCCCGAGCCGACGCGAATCGTCTTCGTGCCCGCCGCGATATGGCCGATCACGACGGCGGTCGCCGCGCTGGCGATGCCCGTCATGTTGTGGTGCTCGGCGAGCCAGTAGCGCAGATAACCCCAGCGCTCGGCGTGCTGGGCGAGATCGAGCGAATGGGCGAAGGCGTCGGCCGGCGTCGAGCCGAGCGGAACCGGGGAAAGGTCGAGTAGCGAGAAGGGGATCATTGCGGCTTTCCGAAAGCGTGACGGATCGCGATGCATCCGGCATCGCGCTGGTTTCACGCGCTGAAAAGACCGATTGTGCCGAAAGTCCGCGGAATCTGCCGGAATGCACCGTGGGGCGAAGTGTCAGGCGAGGCGAGGATAGCCGCGCTCGATGGCCTCGCGCTCGTAGTCGAGAATGGCCGCGTAGTCCGTCTGTGTGCGTCTGACGATGCCTTTGAGCCTCAGCCGTGCGGCGAGCGCGGGGTCGTCCGCGAGTGCACCGGCGAGGGCGTCGAGGATTGCGTCGATGGAATCCGGCGGCACGCGCAGCGACGCGATGAACGGCAGCGCGCTCGCGCCGGCGGTCACGTCGAGCACGCGCACGCCCGCCGTCAATTCGGGCAGATGCGCCTGCGCGAACGCGAACGTGACGCAGTCGATCGCGGCGATGTCAGCGCGCGCTTCGGCGATTGCGGCGAGCGACGCGAGATGCGCGCCGGTTTTCGTCACCGACGCGAAAAAGCGCCCGTCGTGCGCGTAAGGAGCGACGGCGTGTCGGAAAAGGTTCATGCCGCTGTTGGAATCGTCGTCGTTGTAGGCTGCGCGCAGGTTTCGGCAGTCTTCGACCGATTGCGCGCCGACACGCGCCCCGACGACGATCACGCTGCGATAAGCGCCGGTTTCGCAGCCGGGCGCGTTGAAATCGGGCGCGCCTACGACTTGCACGCGATTCGCGAGCGCATGCACGAGCGGATAGCCGCAGGTTTGCGACAACAACACGTCCTCGCGCAGCCAGAACGCGGTGAGATCCGCACCGGGATCGACGATCTCGAGCGTATCGCCGCGTGCGCGTAGCCAGTCCGCGAGCTGCTCGCGGACACGTTCGAGCAGCGTGCGCCAATCCGCGGCGAGCGCGGGCGCGACGTTGTACATCGGCAGGGCGGCGATCCAGTGCATGACGCGAATCGTACCGTGGGAGGCGTCAGCTCGCGAGACGCGCGGGTTCGCGGCGCGCGTCGCGGCGTCGATCGGCAGATGCGTCCGGCGCGGCGAACGGATGCACCGGTTCAGCAGCCTGCGCGAACGCGTGACGGCTCGCCCATTCGCCGTATCCGCGCACGACGAAACCGCCGTTGCTCGCGCGATAGGCATCGCGCCGCCGCGCATAGATCCGCCCGAGCGCGAACCACGGCACGCCCGGCAGATCGTGATGCACGGCGTGAAAGTTATTGTTGAGAAAGAGCAGTCGCCACGGCCACGCAGCCTCGTTGACGACCGTGCGTTCGCTATGGCTCTCCGCCGCGCGATGCTCCTGAAACGAGCGAATCGACGCCAGCGCGAGCGACGCATAGCCGACACCGAACACGAAGGCGCGCCACGGAATGCCGCATCGCGTGTCGAGCCAGCTCGCGAGCAGCACGAGCGACGCGAGATGCACGATCCAGCTCGCGCCGATTTTCCAGCGCCGCTCGACGACGGCCTGCGCCGCCTCGCGCCACGATGCCGCGATCGAGAACCACGGCCCGATGAGCATCCGGCCCGCGAAGGTATTGCGCGCGGCGAGCGCGGCGCGCAGGACGGGACCCGCGCTCCCCCACTGTTCGGGCGTCACGTAATAGCTCTCGGGATCGCGTCCCGGCTCGGTCAGATGCGCGTCGTCGTGATGCCGCAGATGCGACTCGCGATACACCTCATACGGAAACCATACCGCGAGCGGGGCGATGCCGATAAGCATGTTGACGAGCGGCCAGCGCGTCGGATGACCGTGCATCAGCTCGTGCTGCAGGGACATATACCAGCACGACAGCACCGCGAGCAGCGCGACGGCCGGAACCAGCCCGATCGCGCGCGCGTTGAGCGCGACGCCGAACCATCCGCCGTAGATCGCGACGGCGACCGCCCACGTCGGCCATTCGCTGCGCCAGCGCCAGGTTTCGCGCTGGCGTTGGAGTTCCTGGCATTGGGCGTCGTCGAGATAGCGGGGCATGGCGGACGTCGAAAATGGCGAAGGGCCATGGTAGCGGCGCGTCGCACGCCTCCCAACCAAGGAATCCGGCTAAGGATTTCGCATTCGACGCAATATGCATCCGATTTTTGACCATGCATCGGCGCACGTTATGCTTTGTCCCTTCATCCTCGCAAGCGCGCGCATATGTCCGAACCGATCGAGCCCGCTTCCGCGCCGCATCAGGCGCATCGCAACCTGCCGCGCAAATCCGCGCGGCTCATCGGCGGGCTGATCGCGTTCAACGTGCTCGCATGGCTCTGGGCGTTGGTCGCGTTCCGTCACTATCCGCTGCTGCTCGGCACGTCGTTGCTCGCGTATTCGCTCGGGCTGCGCCATGCGGTCGATGCCGACCATATCGCCGCCATCGACAACGTCACGCGCAAGCTGATGCACGAAGGCAAGCGGCCGCACTTCGCCGGCTTCTTCTTTTCGCTCGGACATTCGACGATCGTCATCGCCGCCACCGCGCTCATCGCCGCGACGGCGATGGCCGTGCACGGCCGGTTCGCCGAGTACCGCGAGATCGGCGGAATCATCGGCACGTCGGTGTCGTCGCTCTTTTTGTTCGCGATCGCGGCGATGAACCTGTTCGTGCTGCGCGGCGTATGGCGCGCGTTCCGTCGCGTGCGGCGCGGCGAAACCTGCCGCGACGACGACATCGACATGCTCACGGTCGGCGGCGGTCCGCTCGCGCGCATCGCCCGTCCGCTTTTCAGGCTGATCGGCAAGAGCTGGCACATGTATCCGCTCGGCTTTCTGTTCGGCCTCGGCTTCGACACGGCGACCGAAATCGGGCTGATGGGCATCGCGGCGGCCGAAGCGGCGCGCGGCATGCCGGTGTGGTCGATTCTCGTGTTCCCGATGCTGTTCACGGCGGGCATGTCGCTCATCGACACTGCCGACAGCCTGCTGATGACCGGCGCCTACGGCTGGGCCTTCATGAAGCCGATCCGCAAGCTCTACTACAACCTCACCGTGACGCTCGTCTCGGTGCTGATTGCCGTGCTGATCGGCGGCATCGAGGCGCTCGGGCTGATCGCGGACCGGCTGCGGCTGAAGGGCGGACTGTGGGACGTGGCAGCGTCGCTCTCCGAGCACTTCGGGATGCTCGGCTACGGCATCGTCGCGCTGTTCGCGGCGTGCTGGATCGTCTCCGCGCTCATCTACAAGTGGCGCGGTTACGAATCGCTCGACGGCGGGGTCGCCAGATAATCAACGGGCATTCTTCCTGCTTCGTGGATGCGCCAGCCGCTCATCCACATTTCGCATCGAGCGGCGTTCAGGGAGAAAGAACATGAACGACCCGCAAGCGGGGGCCGACTCGCCGCATCTCGACAGCGCCGAGCAGGAGCAAGCCGCCGAGCATTCCGCACCGCATCCGCTCGTCATCCACGAGATCGTGCGCGAGGAAGGCGAAGTCGCGATGGAGCGCACCTTCGCCGCGCTGATGTGGTCGGCGCTCGCCGCCGGCCTGTCGATGGGATTCTCCTTTCTCGTCCAGTCGATTCTCGAAAGCGCGCTGCCGGAGGCCCGCTGGACGGGACTCGTATCGAGCTTCGGCTACACGATCGGCTTCGTCTTCGTGATCCTCGGACGTCAGCAGCTCTTCACCGAAAGCACGCTGACGGCGGTGCTGCCGGTCCTTACGCGGCGCGATTTGTCGACGTTGTTCAAGGCGCTGCGCCTTTGGGCGATCGTGCTTTTCTTCAACCTGGTCGGCACGACGATCTTCGCGGCGATCCTGCAGATTCGCGGCGTCTTTTCGCCGGAAGTGAGCGAGGCGCTCGCCAAGGTCGCGATGACGCCGCTTTCCGCCGATTTCGGCGTGACCGTCGTTCGCGGCGTGTTTTCCGGCTGGTTGATCGCGCTGATGGTATGGCTGCTGCCGAGCGCGCGCTCGGGGCGGCTCCTCACGATCCTGCTCGTGACCTACACCGTCGCTGTGAGCAAGCTCACGCACGTCATCGCCGGATCGGTCGAAGTGGCCTACGCGGTGATGATCGGCGCGGCGGACATCTCCGACTACTTCTTCGTGTTCCTCGTGCCGACGTTCATCGGCAATGTGATTGGCGGCGTGTCGCTCGTCGCGATCGTCAATCACGCGGCGATCGCGCCGGAGATCACGAGCGCGCCGCAGCGGCATCGCGACTAAGCGCGCATCATTTGTTGTTGCCCGCGCCCGTGCCGTAAAGGCCGTTGTTGAAGCCGGTGCTGCCCTCGGCCTTGTGCTTCTTGTCGGCGGTCGCGGCGCGGCCCTGCGCGGCATCCTTCGATTGCGGTTTCTGCGATTCGACCAGCGGCGAGCCCGATGGATTCGCGCGCGAGCTCGAATCCGACTGACGGCTTTCCTGTCGCTCCGAGCCGCCGCCGTTCGTGATCTGCGCGACGCCGACCGTGCTGAACGTCGCGATGAGACTGGCGACGATCGCGTTCGCGAGCATCGGCGAGGGCCGGCGCGATGCGCCCGCGCGGTCGTGAAAGAAAGTGGACATGGCGATTCCCGGCATGATCGAAAGACTAGCTTTCGAGCATGAACGGTGCCTGACGCGGCAAAGCGGCGCGTTGAAACGCGCGTGCCGTGAATCGTCGGAAGTTCAAAGGACCGTTGCACGCCCGCTTCGTCGCGAGACGCGGGCGCGAACGAGGGATTCGCGCCGCAGCGCGAGCGGCGAAAGCGGTTCTTAGGCCGCTTTCGCCCAAAGCCTGTTGGTCGATCTTTTACGGCTGCCGGAGCCGTCGCGCGGACCGCTGTCGACTGTGTCGAGCGCGACGCGCAACGCTTCGATGCGTTGCTTCTGCGCCGGCACGAGCGCGTAACCCTTGACCACGGCGGCGAGCCGCTCCCGCCAGTATTCGACGTTGAGCGTGCCGGAAGACTGCTTGTGCATCGTGCGAAGTTGCGCGAGTGCGCGCTCGATGTGCTGAAGCTCGACGTCAGCCAACGCCGAGGGCAAGAGACTGCCCTTGGTCTCGTTTTTCTTCTTCATTATTTGGTCTTCCTCTCGGCCATACGACGGCTTGTCCCGACATCGGACACGCGCGCCGTTGAGGCACCCCGTTCACCCGCGCATATTTTTGTGGCTAAGCGGGTGGCCCTTGCTCTTTTCTTCGGATGACCGATCGTTGCCTGTCTCGGCGATTTCGATCGTTAACAAAAATGTACGCAACGCGGACCTGATGGCTCCGTCTGTCATCGCACATTGGTGTGAGAGCAACGCGGGGATTTCGATGTTGCGTCGCGCAAGGGCGACGCAGGCCGATCATTCGTCGTTCGCGGACGGCGTTTTTGCCGTGCGTTTGCCGCTGCGGCCGATCTGTTCTTCCATCGCGAGATCGAGCTTGCTGGCCTTGCGCGGCTTGGCCGGATCGCGGGCGTTGACGAACGCGACGAAGTCGTCCATCGGCATCGGCTCGGAGATTTTCTTCGTGCCTTCGGGCGCGCGCTCGGCGAGATAGAAGTAGCCGCCCGGCATCGAGATGGCCGCGTAATTCGCGTTGCCGCTGCGCGTCTTGAGCCGTTCGACGGCGCTGATGGCTTTGGTCGAGCGCATGGTCCTGTCTGCTTATTTCTGAGGTTCGTCGTGAGCGGTGGCGTCCGCCGGCGCGCATTTCTTGCCCGCGCCTTCGATCCACATGTTCGACGGATGACGCTGCCCCGGATAGTACCGGTACGTGGTCTCGCCGTTGTCGTAGCGGACCTTGATGACGTTGGAATCGCCGAATTCGAGCATCACGCCTTGCGGGATGGACGTCTGCTTGTATTGGGCGTCGTGCTTTTTCGCTTCGGCGGCGATGCATTGCACGATGCCGTTCACCTTGTTTTCCGTCGACGATTTCTCGACTTCGGGTTGTCCTGCATCTTCGTTATGAAACTGGGCGCAGGCGGCGAAAAGCACAGGCAACGCGAGCGCCGCGGCGAGTTTTTTCATGGTCTTTCCCGTTTGATCTTCTGGTGCCGAACACGACATTAGAGCACAAGCCCTTGACAGTCCGGTCACGCTGCAGCAAGGCCCGCGCCCGCGTGCGCCGCGCTTCATGCGTCGGGCGGCACGCCGAGCAGCGGCAGCGTCGCGCCGACGATGCCCGAGAACACCGGCCCCGCGACCGTTCCGCCGTAATAGGTGCCCCCCGTGGGCTCGTCGATCATCACGGCGACGATCACGCGCGGATCGCTCATCGGCGCGATGCCGACGAACGACGCGCGGTACTTGTTCGCCGCATACGAGCGTCCGACCTGCTTGCGCGCCGTGCCCGTCTTGCCGCCGACGCGATAGCCTTCCACCGCCGCCGCGCGGCCCGTGCCGTGGTCGCCGGTCGCGTTTTCGAGCATGTTGCGCACGGCCTTCGCGGTCGCGGGCTTCGTCACCTGCACGGCGTCGCGGCGCGTTTCGCCGTGAATCAGCGTGGCGGGATAAAAGCGTCCGTCGCCGGCGTACGCCGTGTAGATCTGTGCGATCTGCACGAGCGACAGCGATAAACCGTAGCCATACGCCATCGTCGCCTGTTCGATCGGCTTCCAGCGCTCGGGCGCGCGCAGGCGGCCGGTCGCGGCGCCCGGAAACGTCAGCTCGGGCGCGCGGCCGATGCCGTATTCGCGGTACTTGTCCCAGATCGTCTGCGCGGGAATCTGCAGCGCGAGCTTCGTGAGCGCGACGTTGCTCGACATCTGCACCGCCTCGGACACGGTGATGACGCCGTGATTCGACGTGTCGTGAATCACGTTCGGGCCGAGCTTGAACGTGCCCGGCGATGTGTCGATGCGCGTTTCGGGCCGCACGCGGCCGAGATCGATCGATAGCGCGGCGACGAGCGGCTTGATCGTCGAGCCGGGCTCGAAGGTGTCCGTGAGCGCGCGGTTGCGCAACTGCTCGCCGGTGAGGCGCGAGCGATCGTTCGGATCGAAGCTCGGATAGTTGGCGAGCGCGAGCACTTCGCCGTTCTTCGCATCCAGCACGACGACGCTGCCCGCGCGCGCCTTGTGCTTCGCGATCGCCGCCTTGAGTTGCGAATGCGCGAGTTGCTGGATGCGCCGGTCGATCGTCAGCTGAATGGTTTCGCCGTTCTGCGGCATGGCCGGCTCGCCGATCTGCGAGACCACGCGCCCGAGCCGGTCGCGGATCACTTCGCGCTGGCCGGCCGCGCCCGTCAGACGCGCGTCGGCGGCCAGCTCGACGCCTTCCTGCCCGTGATCCTCGTTATTCGTGAAGCCGACGACGTGCGCCGCCGATTCGCCTTCGGGATAGAAGCGCTTGGTGTCCGGCACGAGCGTGATGCCCGCGCGCCCGATCGTCGCGATGCGCTCGGCGGTTTCCGCTTCCACCTGACGTTTGAGCAGGACGAACGCGCGAGTCCCGTCGATGCGGCGCTGCAGATCCGTCGGCGGCATGTCGAGCAGGCGCGCGATCTCGCCACCGTGATCGCCGTCGAAGAGCTTGGGCGTCGCCCAGACTTCGTAGGTCGCGAGGCTGACGGCGAGCATCGCGCCATTGCGATCGACGATGCGTCCGCGCGTCGCCGAGAGCGCCAGCGTGCGCTGATAGCGCTTCTGGCCTTCGCCGATATAGAACTTGTGGTCGATGACCTGGACCCACAGCGCGCGTCCGGCTAGCGTCAAAAACGCCGCCGTCACCCCGATGACGACGAGCCGCGAGCGCCAGGCCGGCAGCCGGTTTGCGAGCACCGCGCTGCGGTGATGCGTCTGGAAATCGCTGCCGCCGCGCGTCTTCTTCTTGAACATCGTGGTCTTCTGATTAAGCTTGGTTGGGCAGACGGGCGAGGGCGGCGTCGAGTTCGGCGCCATCCGGCAGACGAATGCCGAGTTCGCCTTCGAGCACGCGGCGCAGACTGGCCGTGCCGTCGAGTTCGCGATGATCGCTGCCTTCGCGTTCGTCGTGGATCGAGAAACGCCGGTTGAACAGGGCGAGGCGCTTGCCCGGCGCGAGACGCGCGGCGAGCAGGTTGTGCAGGAAGATCGACTGCGGATACATCGACACGAAATGATTGGCCATCTCGTAGTCGGCGTCATACTGCGGATCGAGGTCGAAGCGATAGACGTTCGTCCACGCGCCGTTCACGAGCGCCTGCAGGACGTAGCCGGGCGCTTCGCCGGCGCCTTCGAGGCGGAAAGCGCCGTGCGGTGTGATCTGTTCGAGGCCCGTCTGGAGCGCGAGCGGCGCGGAAAGCGTCATGCCGCCGAAGCCGACGTCGGCGAGGAACGCGCCTTCGTCGAGATCGACGAGCAGCAGCATATGCGTGCGCGCAGGCATGTCAGACAGCTCGCGGCCCCACAGGACGCGTCCTGCGAAGCTGCGCACGCGAAAACCGAGCGCCTGAAGTACGCTGCGAAACAGCAGGTTGTGCTCGTAGCAGTAGCCGCCGCGCCGTCCGGCGACGAGCTTGCGCTGGATCGATTCGAGATCGAGCCGGATCGGGCGGCCGATCAGCACGTCGAGATTTTCGAAGGGAATGGCCTGAGGATGCAGCAGATGCAGCGCGCGCAGTGTGTCGAGCGTCGGGGCGGGCCGCACGGATTCCGCGTACCCGATGCGCTCGAAGTAGGCGGCGAGGTCGATGGAAGTGTCGTGTGCGTTCATATGGAGTTCAGGCTTCGTCAAGCTTCGATGTCGCAATGTCCGCGAGTGCTGTCGTCAGGCGCGCATATTTTACGACACGAAAGGTTAAAAATTACAAAATGCATACGTTATTCGTCGCGCGAGCTTGCAACGCGTCGTTCGAATGAACTGTGCCGCATCGATGCAGGTCTTTCCAGGTTCAAGCGCAACTGACAAGGGGCGATACGCCATGCCGAAAGAATCGAACGAAGCGAATCAATCGAAGGAAAACAACCCGGCCAGCGCGACGTGCGCCGGCAAGCATCCCGCGCCGCCATGCACGCTCGTGATTTTCGGAGCGGGCGGCGATCTCACCAAGCGCTTGCTGATGCCGTCGCTCTACAACCTCTCCGCCGACAAGCTGCTCGACGACGGCATGGAGATCATCGGCGTGAATCACGGCGAGCGCGAGACGTCCGAATGGCGCGACGAGCTCACGCAATCGCTGCGCACGTTCGCCGCCGACAAGGCCGCGACGTTTCACACGTCGCAGTTGAACGAGGACGCGTGGAACTGGGTCGTCGGGCGGCTCGAATATTTCCCCGGTGAATTCGAAGAGGACGAAACCTTTGCCCGGCTCAAGGCGCGGCTCGCGCAGGCGAAGTCGGACAACGTCGTGTTCTATCTCGCGGTGGGCGCGCGGTTCTTTCAGCCGATCATCGAGCATCTCGGCGCGGCGGGCATGCTCGAAGAGAAGGACGGCAATTTCAGACGGCTTGTCATCGAGAAGCCGTTCGGCAGCGATCTGGCGTCGGCGCAGGAACTGAACCGCTGCATCCTCAAGTATGCGGACGAGTCGCAGGTGTACCGCATCGACCATTTTCTCGGCAAGGACACGGTGCAGAGCATTCTCGCCGTGCGCTTCGCCAACGCGATGTTCGAACCGATCTGGCGGCGCGAGTACATCGACAACGTGCAGATCACGGCGGCGGAGACGATCGGCGTGGAAGGGCGCGGCAAGTTCTACGAGCAGACGGGCGCGTTTCGCGACATGCTGCCGAACCATCTGTTCCAGTTGCTCGGCATGGTCGCGATGGAGCCGCCGAATTCCTTCGATGCCGAATCCGTGCGCGACAGAAAAGCCGAAGTCTTCGATGCGATCCGTCCGCTCACCGCCGACGACGTCGTGCTCGGCCAGTACGAAGCCGGACCCGCCGGGCCGGGCTACAAGGAAGAACCGGGCGTGGCCAAAGATAGCCGGACCGAAACCTACGCGGCGGCGCGCGTGTACGTGGAGAACTGGCGCTGGGCCGGCGTGCCGTTTTATCTGCGCACGGGCAAGCGGCTCACCGAGCGTCGCACGGAGATCGCGGTGCAACTGAAGGCGGTGCCGTTTTTGCTGTTTCGCGATACGCCCGTCGATGCGCTGACGCCGAATGTGTTCACGCTGCGCATCGATCCGGCGCACGGCACGAGCTTCGATTTCAACGTGAAAGTGCCGGGACCGGTAATGCAGATCGGCAAGGTGCGTTCGAGGTTCGACTATGCCGACTTCTTCGCGGAGCGCGCGAACGTCGGCTATGAGACGCTGCTCTACGACTGCATGCTCGGCGACGCGACGCTCTTTCAGCGCGCGGACAGCATCGAGACGGCTTGGGCGGCGGTGGATCGCGTGCTGCATCCGGACAGTCCGCTGCCCGTGCGCGGTTACGCGGCGGGCAGCGCGGGGCCGGCCGAAGCGGACGAGCTGCTTGCCGACGACGGCCGCGCGTGGCGACCGCTGACCGACGCGCACAAGAAGAACTGAACTCATCTCATCGCAACGCAAACTCAAAAGGACAACGAGCGTGAGCACAGAATCAAGAGCCAAGCAGAAGACCCACGTCACGGCGGACAAACTCGCGATCAAGGCGGAACGCATTCTCGCGATCGATATCGGCGGGACCGGGTTGAAGGCGGCCATCATCTCGGAGGACGGTGAGATGAAGAGCGACCGCGTGCGCGTGGCGACGCCGCATCCGGCGAAGCCCGACGTGGTCGTGGAGACGCTCATCGAACTGATCGCGCCGATCGTCGCCGAGCCGCCGACGCACATTTCCATCGGCTTTCCGGGCGTCGTGCGCGATAACGTCGTGCTGACCGCGCCGAATCTCGGCACGCCCGCCTGGCGCGGCGTGCCGCTCGCGCAACTGATCGCCGAGCGCCTCGGCAACGTGCCCGCGCGCATGATCAACGACGCCGAGATGCAAGGGCTCGCGGCGATCGAAGGGCGCGGCATCGAAATGGTGCTGACGCTCGGTACGGGCGCGGGCACCGCGCTCTTTCGCGACGGCGAACTGATGCCGCATCTGGAGCTCGCGCATCATCCGGTCGCGAAGGACAAGACTTACGACGAGTACATCGGCAACGCGGCGCGCGAGAAGGCGGGCAAGAAGCGCTGGAGCCGGCGCGTGGAGAAGATCATCGGCATCCTGGCGACGCTGACGAACTACGACAAGCTGTGGATCGGCGGCGGCAACGCGGCGCATATCAAGTTCAAGCTGCCGGATAACGTCGCGGTCGTGTCGAATGCGGCGGGCATCGAAGGCGGCGCGCGGCTGTGGCATCCGCGCTCGGTGCGCGAGACGCGCCAGTTGCCGCATTTCAATCAGCGTGAAGGGGCGCACTGATGAACGCCAACAGCAAATACGGACTTCACAGCGTGAACGGCGACGCCGATGCGGCGTTCGCCGCGCTCGCCAAAGCGGAACTCGTCGTCACCGATTGCGACGGCACGCTGCTCTATACCGACAAGGCATTGGGCCAACCGGCGATTGACGCCGTGCGTCGCCTGAAGGAAGCGGGCGTGCGCTTTACCGTGGCGAGCAGCCGGCCGGGCAAGGGCATGAGGCATATCGTTGAGGCGCTCGACGTCGACATGCCTTACGCGTCGTACAACGGCGGCAGTCTCGTCAGGCCGGGCACGTGGGATTTGCTGTCGTCGCACAAGCTGCCGCGCGATGTCGTGCAGACATCGCTCGAAGCGCTCGCGTCGGCGAACGTCGACGCGTGGGTGTTCATCGACGACGCCTGGTATCTGACGAATCCCGAAGGCACCTACGTGCCGCTCGAAACGCGCACGGTCGGCTACGAAGGCGTGCTCGTCACGCGTTTCGACGATGTCGATCTCGGCGAGGTCGACAAGATCGTCGGCTCGACCGCCGATACGGCGCTGCTCGCGCGCGTCGAAAGCAGCGTGCAAAAGCAACTGGAAGGCCGCGGACACGCCGCGCGCTCGCAGACCTATTACCTCGATATCACGAGCCTGGAAGCGAACAAGGGCACTGCGGTACGCGAACTGGCGCAACTCGCGAACGTGCCGCTCGAACGCGTGGCCGTGCTCGGCGACATGGGCAACGATGTGGCGATGTTCGAGATCGCGGGCGTATCGATCGCGATGGGGCAGGCATCCGACAGCGTGCAGCGTCGCGCGAGCCTGGTCTCGAAGAGCAACGACGAGGACGGCTTCGCGGTCGGCATCGACGCGCTCTTGGCGGCGCGCGGCTGAAGGAAGAAGGGACATCGACGCGCTGCGCAGCCTTGACGGATGAGCGGCCGCGTCGAAGTTCAGAATGATCCGCGTGTTTGGTTCAAAAGCGCGCGCTGCGGATCAGGCTCACGCTCGTTACGGATGATGCAGGGAAATCAACGACGGCGCATCGGTGCGCGCGGGGCGCCGCCACCGGCACGCTCGTCCTTGTGACGGAAGTTGATGCGGCCCTTCGTCAGGTCGTACACCGACAGTTCCAGCGTCACGCGGTCGCCGGCCAGAATACGGATGTGATTCTTGCGCATGCGGCCCGAGGCGTAAGCGCCCACGACGACGCCGTTGTCCAGCGTCACGCGATAGCGGCTGTCGGGAAGCACTTCGTCAACGATACCGTCGAGTTCGATGAGTTCTTCTTTCGCCATATGGGGCTCCTGTAATGAGTTGTAGTGGGTGCTGCCGCGCATCGCGCGAAAAACGCGCATTCGACGCCAACGAACCGTTCTGCGCCGCTGCCCGAAAGCGTCGTCGCTACGAATCGTAAGTGGCGATGCAAAGCGTGGCCTGGCGCGTCCATGCACGATAAACGTGCATGCGGGGCGCGCCGCGTCTCTATCTCAGGCTCGTCGTGAGCTTGACGGCATAGGCCGGACGACAGGGCGAACCGCGGATGCGGCGCGCCGTGGCCGGCATGACCGGGACGGCGACATCGGCAACAGCAGAGCCGATGTGCGGTTGAAACGGAAAAGCAACGTGTGCTGCGGAAGTGAGCGCTTCTGCCGTGCGCTTACGTCATGTGCGGTCGATAGGCCGATTTTGCAAGGCCAGATGACATTCTCTCGCAAATCGCTTGATTAGACAACGAATTTCGCCCGAAGGTTCCGAAAAGGAACATTCTTGCTACAGCCAGCCGGCCTTCTTGAAGCGCCAGTAGAGCACGACATCGACCACCAGCATGACCGCGAGACACGTCGGGTAGCCGTAGACCCAGTCGAGCTCGGGAATCGACTTGAAGTTCATGCCGTAGATGCCGGCGATCATCGTCGGCACGGCGAAGAGCGCGGCGAACGAGCCGAGGCGCTTGGTCACTTCGCTTTCCGCGAGCGCGATCAGACCGAGATTCACCTGGATCGCCGTGACGATCATTTCGCGCCGTCCTTCGATGGTCTTCACGATGCGCAGCAGGTGATCGTACACGTCGCGGAAATATTCCTGCATGCCGGAGCACACGCCGGGCGAGCGCCCGCCATACAGCTTGCTGACGGCTTCGAGCAGCGGCGCGGTGTGATGCTGCAGGATCGTCATGCGCCGCTTGAGCGAGTACAGATCCTCGATGATCTCGCGCGATTCCACCGAGCCTTTTTGCTCGAAGATGCGCTCTTCCACTTCGTCGACTTCCGCGCCGAGCGTCTCGAGCACGGGAAAGTATCGATCGACGACCGCATCGAGCAGCGCGTACATCACGAACGCGGGGCCGTGCTTGAGCAGATGCGGCTCGCGCTCGCAGCGCTTGCGCACTTCCTGAAAACCTTGCGTCGTGCGGTTGCGGACCGAAAGCACGTAGTTCGTGCCGACGAACACGTTCATTTCGCCGACGAGCACTTCGCCTTCTTCGTCGAATTCGACCGTATGAAAGACCGCGAACAGCGAGTCGCCGTATTCCTCGATCTTCGGCCGCTGATGCCCGTGCTGCGCGTCTTCGACCGCCAGCTCGTGCAAGCCGAACTGCTGCGTCATGTGCGCGAGTTCGCCAGGACCGGGCTCTTTCAATGCAACCCAAATGAAAGAGTCGGGCAGATCGCGATAGGCGTTGATGTCGTCGATCTCGACGTCCGCGAGCTTTCGGCCATTCTGATAAGCCGCGCAATTGACCAGCATGGGGCGCCCTTTATCGTTATCTGGATATAACCGGCCACGTGTCGATGGACGCTCGAAGTCGCGTGATTTCGCCAGGGGCGCGAGCGCGTGGCCTTGATCCATCGAATCTTAGCCGGACACGCGCCCGGCTGCCAGCACGCGCGGATTCTCCGGCGCTCGTTGTCTGCCGTCAGTTCGAGACGAGGTCGATGTTGTATTCGGGCGGCGCCGGCAGACTCGGGACGTGCGCCGCCTGCGAATCGAACTTGGTGAGCTTGCCTTCGACCGTCGCGCCGATATCCATGCGCAACTGCTGATAGTAAATGTTGCCCAGCACGCGCGCGTTCGACTGAAGTTCGACGAAATGCGCGACGGTGACATCGCCCGTCACGCAGCCGTTGATGATGACGTTATAAGCGCTCACGTTGCCGCGAATCGCGCCCTGATCGCTCACGACGAGCAGCGTTTCTTCGCCCGGACGGCCGGCCACGTTGCCCGTGACCTGGCCGTCCATGCGCAGGCCTTCGCTGAACTCGAGATCGCCCGAGATATGCACGTTATGCGCGACGAGCGTCGCGAGCTTGGCCATCTTGATGCCGTTGGAATCCTTCTTCGATGAAAACATGTCGAGTCCTTGCGATGCGGTAAAGGGTTGCTGCACGAAGCCCGCGCTGACGCGTGCCGCTCAATTGGGTTTTTGTTGCTTCCTGAGGAAAGCGAGATCGGTCTGCAGACGCTGGATTTCGGCCGCGCTGTCCTTTGCGCGTTCTTCCAGCGAGGTACGGCTCGCCATCTCCTGTTCGAGCGCGAGCTGCGCATGCGCGAGCTGCTCGCGCAGCTTCTGCTCGGAGACGGGCGGCGCGCAGAGCGTGTCGAGCTTGCGCACGTCTTCATGCGAGCGTTTGAGTGCGAAGCCTGCGGCGGCGAGCGCCGCGATCGCACACACGGCCGCGATCAGTCCGAGCCAGATGCCCGCGCCGCGCCTCGGCGTCAGCGAATAGGACTGGCGGGAGAGTTGCAGCGACAGCCGCTTCGAATCAACTTTGCGCATGCGACAAACGCCTGAAGAGCGCGAGATAGGGAGAAGGATTGATCTGAGCGCCGTCGACGATCACTTCGAAATGCAGATGCGGCCCCGTCGAGCGGCCGGTCGAGCCGACTTCCGCGATCACCTGTCCCGGCATCACGAATTCGCCGGTTTTCACGAAGATGCGCGACGCGTGTCCATAGCGCGTCACCATGCCGTCGCTGTGGCGGATGTCGACCGAAATGCCGTAGCCGTTGCGCTCGCCCGCCGCGATGACGCGTCCGCCCGCGCTGGCGAGAATCGGCGTGCCCGCCGGTCCGGCGAAGTCGATGCCGGGATGAAAGCTCAGACGCCCCGTGAACGGGTCCAGACGGTTGCCGTAAGGCGAACCGCTGCGCAGGCCGGGTGCCGGATTGCGGCCGAGAAAGGCCATGTACGCGGCGTAGTGGGCGAGCGTTTGCGTCTGCAATTGCGAGACTTCGTCGTTCAGGCAATCGATGATCCGATGCGCGCTCTTCAAACGCTGCCGCGGCGCGCCCGCCGCCGCGCGACCGATATCGCACAGGCGCGGCGGCAAGGCGGGGCCGCCCGCGCCGTCGAGCGACGTGGCTGGCTCTTCGCTGTCGGGCAGCGGCGGCACGTCATGCACGCCGGACGTGCCGCCCGCGCCGTGCGCGGCCTTCAGATGCGTGTCGAATTCGTGCAGCTCGCTGACTTGCGCGGACAGGCCTTCGACGCGCGGCGTCAGCTCGATCAGCGCGGCATTGATGCGGCCGAGCTCTTCGATCTCGTACGAGCGGCGCGACATCAGCGTCTGCTCCTCGCCGAGATGGCTGCGCGCGAACATGGTGCCGATCGCGATGCCGAGCGCGAGCGCGGCCACGAGAAGCGTAATGGCGCCGATGACCGCGATGGCGCGCGCCGTGCGGGCCTCGACGAAACGGATGCGCTGGCGGGACATGGACCGCCGTGACCAGATGACGAAAGCCATTAGCGCACGGCGCGGCCCGTCGGGGCAGCGGGAAAGAAACTAGAGGAAATCACGGGAATGGAGTGCGCCGCGCTCTCCACGGCAATGCAATGAAACTGGCCGGCGATTATGCCCGAGCTCGCGTGGGCGAGTGACGTTTCGGCAGGACATCGAAGCAAAATTCCACGAATTTATCGAGTCAAATTTTGTGATGTTCGCGGTGGCGTCACGCCTACCACGTTCGGTCTCGAATCGCTGTCAAAAAGCGTGTCGCCGGTCAGGATCACTTGACATCGACCCAGGCCATCTGCGCGCCGTCCCCCATCAGGAAGCCGCGGTTCGCTTCGGCCGCCGCGCGCAGGTAGTCCCATACAGCCGTGATGCGCTTCAGCTTGCGCAAATCCTCGCGGCAGGACAGATAGAAGGCGCGCGTCACGACGATATCGTCGGGCAAGACCGGCACGAAGCGCGGATCGGGCGCGGTCATGAAGCACGGCAGGATCGCGAGCGCGCGGCCCTGCAGCGCGGCGAAGTACTGCGCAATCGCGCTCGTACTGCGCCAGCGCGACACCGCGCCCGGCACCGCGCGTTCGAGATACAGCAATTCGTAGCTGAACGCGAGATCGTCGATATAGCTTGCGAAACGATGATGACGCAGATCGTCGCTCGTGCGGATCAGTTCGTGCGCGTCGAGATAGTCGGCGGTCGCGTAGAGCTTGAGCCGGTAATCGCACAGCTTCGTATAAACGTATTGGCCCTGCTCGGGTCGTTCGAGCGTGACGGCGATATCCGCCTCGCGCTTCGACAGACTCACGAAATGCGGTACCGGCAGCAGATCGATGGAGATGTTCGGATGCGCGTCCTGAAAGCGCGCGAGTTGCGGCGCGAGAAAGAAGCAGCCGAAGCCTTCCGTCGAACCGACGCGAACGTGTCCGGACAGCGCGTGCCCCGTGTTGGCGATCTGCTCGGTCGCGGACTGCACCGTCGTCTCGATCGAATCGACGTAACCGAGCAGGCGCTGGCCTTCGGCCGTCAGAATGAATCCGCCGCTGCGCGATTTGTCGAACAGAAGCGTGCCGAGCGCGTCCTCCAGCGCGCGAACGCGCCGCGCGACCGTCGTGTAATCGACGCCCAGACGCTTCGCCGCGCCGCTCGCGCGCTGCGTGCGCGCGACTTCCAGAAAGAAGCGCAGGTCGTCCCAGTTGAGGCGCCCGATATCGAGCTTGGCGCTTGGAATAACGTTTGGCATGGCGTTTTTTTGCATATCGATCGGGTGTTTTTCTAGTGCCATGATGGACTTTTGCATAACTATACTCAAGGAAACGAGCGTGCTGCACTGCGCGCCGATTTCTTATAAACGGAGACGACATGCCTTTTCCCTTCGGCGCCGCACCGGCGCTCCGTCCGCGCGTCTTCGTTCCCCTTCGTGACAACTCATCCAAAAGGAGTGACTCGTGAATATCGCTGCTGAACATCCGGCGCAGAGTGCGTCCGTCCGTACGGCCAAACTGCTGATCGACGGCCAGTTCGTCGATTCGAAGACGACGGATTGGCGCGACATCGTCAATCCTGCGACGCAGGAAGTCGTCGGTCGCGTGCCGTTTGCGACGGTCGATGAAGTCAACGCCGCCGTTGCCGCCGCGCACAAGGCGTTTCAGACGTGGCGCACGACGCCGCTCGGCACGCGCATGCGTCTGATGCTCAAGTTTCAGGACCTCGTGCGCCAGAACCAGAAGCGCATCGCGCGGACGCTGACGGCGGAGCAGGGCAAGACGCTCGCCGATGCCGAAGGCGACATCTTTCGCGGTCTCGAAGTGGTCGAGCACGCGTGTTCGATTTCGACGCTGCAGCAGGGCGAATTCTCCGAAAACGTCGCGGGCGGCGTCGACACGTACACGCTACGGCAGCCGCTCGGCGTGTGTGCCGGCATCACGCCGTTCAATTTCCCCGCCATGATCCCGCTGTGGATGTTCCCGATGGCGATCGTCTGCGGTAACACGTTCGTACTGAAGCCGTCCGAACAGGATCCGCTCTCGACGATGGAACTCGTCGAACTCGCGCTCGAAGCGGGCGTGCCGGCGGGCGTGCTGAACGTCGTGCATGGCGGCAAGGAAGTCGTCGATGCGATCTGCACGCATCCCGATATCAAGGCGATTTCGTTCGTCGGGTCGACGGCCGTCGGCACGCACGTCTACAACCTCGCGAGCCAGCACGGCAAGCGCGTGCAGTCGATGATGGGCGCGAAGAATCACGCCGTCGTCCTGCCCGACGCCAACAAGGAGCAGACGCTCAACGCGCTCGCGGGCGCGGGCTTCGGCGCGGCGGGTCAGCGTTGCATGGCGACGTCGGTGGCCGTGTTCGTCGGGGCGTCGAAGGACTGGGTGCCGGAACTCGTCGAGAAAGCCAGGACGCTCAAGGTCAACGGCGGCACGGAGCCGAATACGGACGTCGGCCCGGTCGTGTCGAAAGCGGCAAAGGAGCGCATTCTCGGGCTCATCAGCAAGGGCGTGGAAGAGGGCGCGACGCTCGCGCTCGATGGCCGCGATATCGACGTGAAGGGCTACGAGAAGGGCAACTTCATCGGACCGACGATCTTCACGAACGTCGATACCGACATGTCGATCTACAAGACGGAAATCTTCGGCCCGGTGCTGTGCGTGCTGGAAGCCGATACGCTCGACGACGCGATCGCGCTCGTCAATCGCAATCCGATGGGCAACGGCGTCGGTCTCTTCACGCAAAGCGGCGCGGCGGCGCGCAAGTTCCAGAGCGAGATCGATATCGGTCAGGTCGGCATCAACATTCCGATTCCGGTGCCGGTGCCCGCGTTCAGCTTCACTGGCTCGCGCGGCTCGAAGCTCGGCGACCTCGGCCCGTACGGCAAGCAGGTCGTGCAGTTCTACACGCAGACGAAAACCGTCACCGCGCGCTGGTTCGACGACGCCACCGTGAACGACGGCGTCAACACGACCATCGCGCTTCGCTAAAGGGAGATGTCCATGCGAATCGGCTTCATTGGTTTGGGTCACATGGGCGGTCCGATGGCCGCCAATCTCCTGAAGGCCGGCCACGCGGTGACGGCGTTCGATCTCGTCTCCGCCGCGCTCGATGCGGCGAAGGCGGCGGGCGCGACGCTCGCCGCATCGCCGCGCGCGGCGGCGGAAGGCGCGGAAGTCGTCATCACGATGCTGCCCGCCGCGCAGCATGTGAAGAAGGTCTATCTGGGCGACGACGGCGTGCTCGCGGGCGTTGCGAAAGGCGTGCCGCTCGTCGACAGCAGCACGATCGATCCGGCGACCGCGAAGCTCATCGGCGAGGCGGCGGCGAAGCAGGGCAACCCGTTCGCCGATGCGCCCGTTTCCGGCGGCGTCGTCGGCGCGCAGGCGGGTACGCTGACGTTCATGGTCGGCGCCGATGAAACGCTCTTCGAAACATTGCGTCCCGTCTTGTCCGGCATGGGCAAGAACATGGTGCGATGCGGCGAAACCGGCACGGGCCAGATCGCGAAGATCTGCAATAACTTGCTGCTAGGGATTTCCATGATCGGCGTCGCCGAAGCGATGAAACTCGGCGAAACGCTCGGCATCGATCCGACGAAACTCGCGAGTATCGTCAATACATCGACTGGGCGTTGCTGGAGCTCGGATACGTGTAATCCCTATCCGGGCATCGTCGAAACCGCGCCGGCGTCGCGTGGTTATTCGGGCGGATTTGGCGCTGATTTAATGCTCAAGGATCTCGGACTTGCCGTCGATGCAGCGCGCGCCGCGAAGCAGCCCGTATTCATGGGTGCGCTGGCACAACAGCTGTATCAGTCGATGAGCCAGCAAGGATTCGGCGGGCTCGATTTTTCGGGCATTATCAAGTTGTACGCGAAGAACTCTGGCGCTTAATACGGCTCGAACACTTTAGGAAATCGGCACGTATGCGCGTGCCGAATTTAGGGCCGGGAAATAACTGCTTTATTCAGTTGCACTGCACAACGAAGCGCGTAAAGCCTTATGGGATACGATCATCGGGAATACGATGATTCGCTTTCCAAAAAATTGTCCTATTCTGGAAGCACGACGCCCGTCTGCCGTTCGATCAGAACGCTCCGGTTTGCGCCACGGTGCAGGTAGAACGCCCGTCGTTTTCGGGCAATGAGATGAGGAGTACGCGATGCAAGTAACACGTCACTTAAATATGGAACTGCGGCACGCCACGGTGCCGACTTATGTAGCCAGCTATTTCTTCCCGTTGCTGCTATTGGCATACGAAGCTTGGCGAGTGGGGTCTTGGGTGGCGGTGAACGGCTTTAACTTTCTGAACTTCAACTCGATGGGTTACGAGTTCGCGTTGATGATTGCCGTGTTTTGCATGCAGGTCATCGTGGAAATCGCGTTCCTCGCGGGCGCCGTGCTGACGAAGCACAAGGACGTCGGACATAGACTGGCGAATTTGTCCTTGGGGCTTTTCTGTTCGCTCGTCGTGCTCGGGTTCGATCTCGCACTGCAATATGGTTTGAGCGGAAGCTGATCCTTGCTCTTTCCGACGATAAACGCCGGTTGCTTGCAACCGGCGTTCGTTTTTTTTGGATCAGCAACCCGCGGCGCTTGGTAATGCCGGCGGTGTTTCCGATCTTTCCTCGTAGCATTTTCTATCTGCATCTTTTAGCGCGGTGCGCAAGCCTTCTTCCACGACCGGATGAAAGAAAGGCAGTTTGAGCGCTTCATCGAGCGTCAATTCCAGTTGCAGCGCCCACGCCAGCAGATGCCCGAGATGCTCCATCGCCGGGCCGCAGCCTTGCGCGCCGCGCAGCTTGCCGGTTTTCGCGTCGGCATAGACGTGCAGCAGGCCGCGATTCTGACGCATGACGCGGCTTCGTCCCTGATTCTCGAACGATGCTTCTCCAGTGACCGTCATCGGCTTGTCGAGATCGTCATACGATGCGCCGACGATCGCCACCTGCGGCTCGCAGAACACGATCGAGAACGGCACCTTGCGCTCGATCCGCTGCACGTCCGGAAAGCGCGCGGCGTTGTCGCCGGCGAGCTTGCCTTCGTCGGCGGCGTCGTGGAGCCACGGGCGTGCGCCGTCGCAATCGCCTGCGATGAAAATCGCGCTGTCGCCGCATTGCATCGTTGTTTCGTCGAAAAGCGGCGCGCCTTTTTCGTTCAGTTCGATGCCCGCGTTTTCCAGCGCGAGCGGCTTCAGATTCGGCGCACGGCCGGTCGCGGCGAGCACGAGATCGAAGCGTTCGACGCGCGCCTCGCCGTCCGGCGACGTGAAGCGCAGTGTCGGCTGGCCGCCCTCTAGCGACATGCCGTCGATTTTCGCGTCGGGATCGAAATAGAACTCGTCGGCGAGCGCGGCGATAAGCGCATCGCGCACCGGTTTGTCCGTAATCGCTCCCGCGCTGCCGCCTTTGCCGAACATGAAAATTTCGATGCCGAGCCGCGCGAGCGCTTGCCCCAACTCGAGCGCGATCGGTCCCGCGCCGAACACGGCGATGCGCTTCGGCAACGTGCGCAGTTCGAAGAGATCGTCGCTCGTGATGAGTTTGTCGCCGAACACCTTCAGCTCGTCGGGCACGCTCGGCGCGGCGCCCGTCGCGATGACGACGCTTTTGGCCTCGACGCGCGTGTCGTCGCCCATCCGCAATCGCGTCGGCGCTTCGAAGCGCGCCTTGCCGCGCAGCAGCATGCCATCCGGCAGCGCTTTGATTTCGTCGAGTACGCCCTTGACGAAGTGATCGCGTTCGCGCCGCACGTAATCGAGCACACGCGCGCGATCGGCTTCGAGCGCGTGCGTGCCTTCGATGCCGCGCGCGGCGAGCGAATGCGCGTCGTGCAAGCCGTTGGCCGCCGCGAGCAGCAGCTTCGACGGCATGCAGCCGACGCGCGCGCAGGTCGTGCCCGGTTCGCCGCCCTCGATCAGCACCGCGTTCGCGCCCGCGAGCCGCGCCGCGCGAAACGCGGCCATGCCGGCCGTGCCCGCGCCGATCACGGCGACGTCCACCTTGATTGGGTTCATTCCGTTGTCCGCCATCAGCCGTTATCCGCGAATCCCGGATAGAGCGTCATGCCGCCATCGACGAAAAGCGTCGTGCCGACGACGTAATCGCTATCGTCAGACGCAAGCCACACCGCCGCGCGCCCGATGTCCTCGACCTCGCCGACGCGCCCGTACGGAATCAGCGTCAGCAACTTGTCGAGCTTGTCCTGCGTATCCCAAGCGTCCTTGTTGATCGGGGTGCGGATTGCGCCGGGCGCGATGCCGTTCACGCGAATGCGCTGCGGCGCGACTTCCTGCGCGATCGTTTTCATCATCATCTGAATGCCGCCCTTGGACGCAGCGTAGTTCACGTGTCCCGCCCACGGAATGACCTCGTGCACGGAACTCATGCAGATGATCTTCCCGAGCGCCTTCGACACGTCGCGCATGCCGCGCCGCTCGAATTCGCGCACGGCGCGCTGCGCGGTGAGGAACTGGCCGGTGAGATTCGTTTCGATGACCGTCTTCCAGTCGTCGAGCGTGAGCGCGGTGAACTTCGCGTCCTTCTGCAAGCCCGAATTCGCGACGACGATATCGACCGTGCCGTAGCGCTTCACGACGGCATCGAACATCGCGTCGATCTGGGTTTCGTCGGAGACGTCCGCGCCGACCGCGAACGCTTCGCCGCCTTTCGCCGTGATCGCGGCGGCGAGCTTTTCGGCGGGTTCCGCGTGCGAGTGATAGTTGATGGCGACGTGCGCGCCCGCATCGGCGAGCGCGGTCGCGACGCCCGTGCCGATGCCCGAACTCGCGCCCGTCACGAGCGCAATCTGGCCTGCGAGGGGTTTATGCATATGCGCTCCTGCATTTGTATTAATTTGTGCCTGACGCAAATTGCGCGCCCGCCGGCGCAAGTTCGCGAACAGGAAACGCCGATAATGCGGCCTTTAGGCTACGCGCGCGGGAACCATGTTTCGACTGCAGCTATTTTTCGTCTTTCTGATGGCATTCCATCTATCGGACAGTCATGCAACCAGCGCCTACGACGCGTTGCGTGCGCCGGTTCCCGCATTGCCCGGCGAACGCGTCGTGCAAGTGCCGGTCGGCGAGCGCGGCGATACCGCGCAATTGCAGGTGACGATCGCGATGCCGGAGGGCGCGGGACCGTTTCCGCTCGCCGTCATCAATCATGGCGGTTACGGCAAGAAAACGAAGGCGACGATGCCACGCTTTCATCTCACCTATCTGGCGAACTACTTCATGTCGCGCGGCTACGCGGTTGCGCTGCCGATGATGCGCGGCTACGCGGGATCGACGGGCGAACTGCGCGCGCACGGGTGCGATCTGGCGGGGCTCGGGAACAAGGCGGCGGACGATATCGGCAAGGTCATCGCGTACATGCGTCAGCAGCCTTACGTCGACGGTTCGCGCGTCGTTGTCGCAGGAGAGAGCGCGGGCGGTTGGTACAGCCTCGCGTTCGGGGCGCGAAACGCGCCGGAAGTGAAGGGCGTCGTGAACTTCTACGGCGGCGTGCGCGTCGACGTATGCGCGTCGGACGACGCTGCGCTCATCCGCGACAGCGCGGCGCTCGGCGCGCGTGCGCACGTTCCGTCGCTGTGGCTGTACGGCGAGAACGATTCGTTCTTTCCGGCCGGCACCTGGCGGGAAATGTTCGCGCGCTACACGTCGGCGGGCGCGAACGCCGAACTGGCGAACTACGGCGCCTTCATGACCGATTCCCACAAGCTGCTGGGTTCATGGGAAGGCTTGCGCGTGTGGACGCCGAAACTCGATGCGTTCCTGAAGAAAATCGGCATGCCGTTCGCGTCGATTTACCCGGAGAACATGCCGATGGCGACGCCGCCCTCGAGCGGATACGCCGCCGTCGACGACATCGCCGCCGTGCCGTATCTCGGCAGCGAGGGCATGCGCGCGCTGTATCGGAAGTTCCTCTCGAAGCCGTTTCCGCGCGCGTTTGCAATCGGACCGAACGGCGGCGCGGCGGCGCACGGCGGCTTCGATCCGTTGACGCAGGCCCTGCGCGACTGTGCGGCGCTCACGGCCGATTGCCGTCTCTATGCGTACGACGACCAGGTGGTCTGGACGCGCTCGGGCCCGCCCGCGACCGGTTTCGCCGCGCTTGCCGATGCGAGCGCCGTGCCGTTCATCGACGCCGCCGGTCGCAAGGGCTACGACGCGTTTCTGAAGTTGCCGCGTCCGCGCGCTTTCGTGATCGCGTCGGATGGCGCGTGGTCGATCGCGGCACTCGGGCCGGACCCGATCGCATCGGCGATCGCGCATTGCAGTCGCAAGCATCGCGGCTGCGCGCTCTACGCGGCGGATGGCGACGTCGTCTGGACGGCTCAGCCGCCCGTCAAATCCCGATAAACCTCCGCGTACTTGAGCGCGGCGTCTTCCCAGCCGAAGCTCTGGCCCATCGCGCGCTTGACGACGGCTTTCCACTCCGTGCGACGCGCCTTGAGCGCGAACGCGCGCCGGATCGCGCCGACGATGCCCGCGCGATCGAAAGTATCGAAGACGAAGCCGGTCGCGAGATCCTCGGCGAGATTTTCGAGCGATGAATCGACGACGGTATCCGCGAGCCCGCCCACGCGATGCACGAGCGGCAGCGAGCCGTACGCGAGCGCGTAGAGCTGCGTGAGCCCGCACGGCTCGAAGCGCGACGGCACCATCACGACGTCGCTGCCCGCGATGATCGAATGCGAAAGCGTCTCGTCGAAGCCGAGTTCGACCGCGACCGCGCCCGGATGCGCCGCCGCCGCGTTCTTCATGCCGGTTTCGAGCGCCGGGTCGCCGGTGCCGAGCACGACGAGCTGGCCGCCGCGCTGGACGATATCGGGCACGGCCGAAAGCAGCAGGTCGAGTCCTTTCTGCTCCGTCAGACGGCTGACGACGCCGAAGAGCAGGGCGTCGTCGTCCTTGGCGAGACCCATGCGCTCCTGCAGCGCCGTCTTGCATTTCGACTTGCCGCCGATCTTCGCCTGCGTGTATTTCGACGCGATGGATTCATCGGCGGTCGGGCTCCAGATCGAATAATCGACGCCGTTCAGAATCCCGGTGATGTCGTGCGTGCGCGTCTGCAGGAGACCGTGCAGTCCGGCGCCTTGCGCCTGCGTCTGGATTTCGCGCGCGTAGGTCGGGCTGACGGTAGTGATGCGATCGGCGAAATAAAGCCCCGCCTTGAGAAACGAGACGTGGCCGTAGAATTCGACGCCTTCCACCGCGTAGAAATCGCCGGGCAATTGCAGCGCGCCGAATTCCGAAGCCGGAAACGTGCCTTGATACGCCAGGTTGTGCACCGTCATCACAGTGCCGACCCGCGCCGCGCCGCCGCGCTCGAACGCGCGCAGATACGCCGGCGCAAGTCCCGCATGCCAGTCGTGAGCGTGGACGATATGCGGCTTCCATGCCGGGTCCACGCCCGTCGCGATGCGCGCCGCCGCCCAGCCGAGCAGCGCGAAGCGGCGATCGTTATCGGCATAGGGACGATTCGTCGCATCCATATACGGATTGCCCGGACGATCGTAGAACTGATCCGCGCGCACCACATACACGACGATGCCGTGCGGCTGCAACACGCCGCGCTCGAGGCGGATATTGCCCGCGCCGAACGCGCTGCCGAGATCGGTCACGGGCTGAAGATCGTCGAGACCCGCGAGCACAGCGGGAAAGCCCGGCAGCACGACGCGCGCGTTCGTGCCCAGTTGGGATTGCGCGGGCGGCAACGCGCCGACCACATCGGCGAGGCCGCCGGTTTTCAACAGCGGAAACATTTCTGCTGCGGCATGCAGCACGCATACGGTCATCGGCACTCCCGTCGATTGGTTTTTATTGGCCGGCGCGCGGCGTCTAACGCTGTCCGAGCCGCGCCAGCGCGTCGCGTGTGATGAGCGTGACGCCGGACTCCGTGCGGAAGAAACGCGCGGCATCGTCGTCCGGATCCTCGCCGACCACGAGACCTTCGGGCACCGTGCAGCCGCGGTCGATCACGACCTTCTGCAAACGGCAACTCGGCCCGATGGTCACTTGCGGCAACAAGACTGCCTCATTGATGTTACAGAACGAGTGGACCCGCACCGCCGACGAAAACACCGACTTCGACACCTGCGATCCCGAGATCACGCAGCCGCCGCACACGAGCAGATTGGTGATCGCGCCTTGCTGCCCGTTCAGGTCGCGTACGAACTTGCCGGGCGGCAACTGCTCCTGATTCGTCCAGATCGGCCATTTGCGGTCGTACAAATCGAGCTCCGGAATCGTCGATGCGAGATCGAGATTCGCGGACCAGTACGCATCGACGGTGCCGACATCGCGCCAGTACGCGGGCGCTTCCGGATCGCTGCTCGACGTCACGCACGACATGCTGAACGGATGCGCGATCGCCTTGCCGGTCGTCACGACGCGCGGAATGATGTCCTTGCCGAAATCGTGATCCGTGTTCGACGTCTCGATGTTTTCCTGCAGCAGGTCATACAAATACTTCGCGCTGAACACGTAGATGCCCATGCTCGCGAGCGCGATGTCGGGCTTGCCGGGCATCGCGGGCGGATCGGCGGGCTTTTCCAGGAAATCGGTGACGCGGCGGTTTTCATCGACGTGCATCACGCCGAACGCGACCGCATCCATGCGCGGCACCTCGATGCAGCCGACCGTGCAGTCCGCGCCGCTTTCCACATGGTCGAGCACCATGCGCGTGTAATCCATCTTGTAGATGTGATCGCCCGCCAGCACGATGACGAACTCCGGCCCGATCGAGCGGACGATATCGAGGTTCTGATAGACCGCGTCGGCGGTGCCGCGATACCAGCTCGAATCCACGCGCTGCTGCGCCGGCCAGATATCGATGAACTCGTTGAACTCGCCGCGCAGGAAACCCCAGCCGCGCTGCAGATGGCGGATGAGCGAATGCGCCTTGTATTGCGTGACGACCGCGATGCGGCGGATGCCGGAATTGAGGCAGTTGGACAGCGCGAAGTCGATGATGCGGTACTTGCCGCCGAAGTGGACGGCCGGCTTCACGCGCTTGTCGGTGAGCGGACCGAGCCGGGTGCCGCGCCCGCCGGCGAGGACGATTGCGAGGGTCGACTTCTGCAAATCGGTGCGATTCTTAGCCAGCATCTCCATGTCAGCCTCCTGATTTGACCTGCGACTATTGATGTTCGATGTCTTGCCGTGTGTGCGTCCTCGTATGCTTTTGTTGGTATCTGTCGATGGAGCATTATCCGGCGCGCATTCGAATTCGTGTGCTGAAGTCGCCCGTTTTTTTCGCCGGGCGATGCGGACCGTTTCGCCGTCCGCATCGAGCAATGCGTGTGCCGAACGCGCACGAGCGTGCTGCGGTGTTGCAGACGCGCGACCTTTGGACTTCCTGTCGATCGCATCGCTCGACAAAACGCGTCCGCGCAATTTATAACGGGCACGCCATGCCGCAGTGCGTCGAGGCACGGCACAATATGAAGGTTGCACTGCCCGCGCACGGCGTCCGCGGGCGTGCTTTCCGAAACCATCGTCGCGTTGCGTTGCGCTGCACGGCGCTGGCGCGCGACGAGCGTTTCGACGTTTCATCCGACCGGACACGATCAATCGGGAAAGCAGAACATGAACAACGTCCTGAGCATTCAATCGCATGTGGTGTTCGGCCATGCGGGCAACAGCGCGGCGGTTTTTCCCATGCGGCGACTCGGCGTGAACGTCTGGCCGCTCAACACCGTGCAGTTTTCCAATCACACGCAGTACGGCCGCTGGACAGGCAGCGCCTTCGATGCCGACGAATTGCAGAACGTCATCGAAGGCATCGGCGCGATCGGTGTGCTCGGGCGCTGCAACGCGGTGCTCTCCGGTTATCTCGGCGCGCCGGAGCAGGGCCGCGCGGTCGTCGAAATCGTGAAGATGGTGAAGGCGGTGAATCCGCGCGCGCTTTATTTTTGCGATCCGGTCATGGGTCAGACGGGCGGCTGCACGGTCGCGGCCGGCATCGAGGATTTCCTCGTCACGACGATGCCCGGAATCGCCGATGCGATCATGCCCAATCACGTCGAGCTGGAAAAGCTCGTCGGGCGTCCGATCGAGACGGTCGAGGAAGCCGTCGACGCATGCCGCGAAGTGATCGCGCGCGGGCCGCGCATCGTGCTGGTGAAGCATCTGCTCGATCGCAACAGCCGCGCCGACACCTTCAATATGCTCGCCGTCACGCCCGGCGAGGCGTGGTTCGCGCAGCGCCCGCTGTATCCGTTCGCGCGCCAGCCGGTGGGCGTCGGCGATCTGACGAGCGCGGTCTTCGTCGCGCGCACCTTGCAGGGCGACTCGCTGCGCACCGCGCTCGAGCACACGCTCGCGGCGGTCAATGCCGTCGTCAAGGCAACGTACGATGCCGGGCGTTACGAACTGGAGATCGTCGCATCGCAGGACGAGATCGCGAAGCCGACCGACCGTTTCCCCGCGATCCGCGTGACCGGCACGGAGATGGTCAAGGGCGGCTAGCTCGCGTCCATCAGACCGAAACGCCACGAAAGGCGCCGCGTCGCGGAAAGCAGCGCGCGGGCGAGCGGGCCGTCGGCGGCGCTGTCGAAGCCCCCCGACGAACCGATCAACGCGATCACGAGGCACACGCTGCCGGTGTGATCGAACACGGGCGCGGCCAGCGTATGGATGCCGGGCACCGGCGCGCCGAGCGCGGTATCGAGGCCGCGTTCGCGGATGTCGTCGAGCCGTGCGCGATACGCGGCGTCGCTTCCCGCAGCCGCTTGCGCGCCCGCGAGGCGGATGGCGTCCTGCGTCATCAGGCTCGCGAGCATGTCGGCGGGAAGGTGCGCGGCGTACACCCGCCCGATCGCGGTGTTGACGAGCGACATCACCGTGCCGACGCGCAAGCTCACATGCTGCGGCCGCGCCGATTCCTCCAGCCGGATCACGGTCGGGCCGAGCGGTCCGAGCGCGGCGGCGGCGACCGTCATCGACGTGCTCGCGGCGAGCGCGACGATCTCGGCTTCGGCATCGCGGATCGGCGAAAGGCGCTGCAGCGCGATCAGCCCGAGCTCGCGGCTCAGCGGGCCGGCGTGGAATAACCCGGCGTCGTCGCGCGCGAGCAGGCCGACCTTCACCAGACTCACCAGATGCGCGAACGCCTTCGCGGGCGGCATGCCGGCCGCGGCCGCGAGGTCGCGCAGCGTGAGCGGCTCGCCGGCGGCGACCAGCGCGCGCAGCAGATCGCCGGTCGCGTCGAGCGCGTTGATGCCGCGCTGCGGCTTCGTGTCCTCGTCGAAGATCGTCATGAAAGCAGTCCGGAAATGTCGCGCGCGGCATCCTTCAGCGCGTGCGCGAGCGGGCCGTCCCACGCGACGTCGGCGAGGCCGGTCGGTCCGATCGCCGTCAGTGCGAGCTGCATCCGATGCGCGCCGTCGAACACCGGCACGCTCATGCTGCTCACGCCGGGACTCGGCGCATCGACGCTGCGTTCGATGCCGCGCGCGCGAATCGCTTCGATGCACGCGGCCATCTCCGGCGCATCGGCTTCGGCCTGATGCGCGAGCATCGCGGCGACGCGGGTGTCGTCGTCGAACGCGCGGAACACGCGGCCCGTGGACGTCGCCGAGAGCGACATCACCGTGCCCACGTGCAGATTCACATGCAGCGGATAGCCGCCGCGCTCGTAACGCACGATCGTCGGCCCTTGCGGCCCGGCGACGCTCACCGCGACGCTCATGCCGGTCGCGAGCGCCAGCGCCGACACGCGCGGCGCGGCGGCCCGATACGCCGGCTGATGCTCGAGATTCAACAGGCCGAGCCTGAGCGAGAGCGGCCCCGGCTCGTAATTGCCGGTGAGCGCGTCGCGCTTGACGAGACCGAGCCGCGTCAAGCTCACGAGGTACGTGTGGGCCTGCGCGGTCGACAGTTCGGCCGCTTCGGCCAGCGCGCTCAACGCAAGCGGCTCGCGGCGCGCGGCGAGCGCATCGAGCAGACGCGCGCCGACTTCGACGCTCTGGATGCCGCGCTGTTTCTTTTCTTCGCCGATTTCGGAACGAGCCAAAAGCACTCCGCGATCTATAAAGGATGAACGAACCGCAGATGTTAGCCGAGCAGGAATCATCCGATGAAGCGATTCGGTACTTACCCGTAATTTGCAAATAGCAAGTATGCTTGCTGTTGACAAACAACGGCATCACGCCGATCATCCACCCATCCCCACGAGAATGGAAGCGAGACACGACCATGGCAAAAGCATTCGCATCGCAGGCCGATCTGGAAGAGAAGAAGATCACGTTCACGCAACTCTCCGAGAACGCGTACGCGTACACGGCGGAAGGCGATCCCAACTCGGGCGTGATCATCGGCGACGACGGCGTGCTCATCGTCGATACGACCGCCACGCCCGCAATGGCGCAGGATCTCATCGCGAAAATCCGCAGCGTCACCGACAAGCCGATCAAGTACGTCGTGCTGTCGCACTATCACGCGGTGCGCGTGCTCGGCGCATCGGCGTATTTCGCGGAAGGCGCGCAGCAGGTCATCGCGAGCCGCGGCACGTATGAAATGATCGTCGAGCGCGGCGAGCAGGACATGAAATCGGAGATCGAGCGCTTTCCGCGCCTTTTCGCCGGTGTCGAGACGGTGCCGGGCCTGACGTGGCCGACGCTCGTCTTCGAGAAGGAAATCACGCTGTATCTCGGCAAGCTCGAAGTGAAGATCGCGCATCTCGGCGCGGGTCACACGAAGGGCGATACGGTCGTCTGGCTGCCGTCGCAGAAAGTGCTGTTTTCGGGCGATCTCGTCGAGTACGACGCCGCCTGTTACTGCGGCGATGCCCAACTCGAAGAATGGCCCGCGACGCTCGAAGCGCTGCGCGCGCTGAAGGCCGACAAACTCGTGCCGGGACGCGGCCCGGCGCTGCTCTCGCCGGCGGAAGTCGACAAGGGCCTCGATTACACGAAGGACTTCGTCACGACGCTCTTGCAGGCGGGCCGCGAGGCCGTCGCCGAGAAACTCGACCTGAAGGGATCGATGGCGCTGACGCGCAAGGCGATGGATCCGAAATTCGGTCACGTCTTCATCTACGAGCACTGCCTGCCGTTCGACGTCTCGCGCGCTTACGACGAAGCGAGCGGCATCAAGCATCCGCGTATCTGGACGGCCCAGCGCGACCAGGAAATGTGGGCCGCATTGCAGGACTGACCGCCGTTTCTTGCGGCGCGCACTGACGCGCCGCTTCTCCCTCTCAACGCAAAACGCGCGCGCAAGACGCCGGCCTCATTACGCCCATCTGGAGCGAGACATGTCGAAGTCGATCAGCACGGCGGCGCTTGAGCCCAGCGCCGTCGCGGATGCGCACGCCCAATCGGACGACGCGCTGTTCCGCAAAATCGCGTGGCGCATCATTCCGTTTCTGTTCCTGTGCTACGTCGTGTCGTTTCTGGACCGCATCAACATCGGCTTCGCGCAATTGCAGATGAAGCACGATCTCGGCTTCTCCGATGCAATGTACGGCCTCGGCGCCGCCGTGTTTTATGTCGGCTACGTGCTTTTCGAAGTGCCGAGCAATCTGCTGCTCGCGAAGTTCGGCGCGCGCCGCACGTTCACGCGGATCATGCTGCTGTGGGGCGCGGCGTCGGTCGGAATGATGTTCGTATCGACGCCCGGCCATTTCTATCTGCTGCGCTTTCTGCTCGGCGTGTTCGAAGCGGGTTTCTTTCCGGGCATCGTGCTTTATCTGACGTACTGGTTTCCGGCGAAACGGCGGGCGGGCGTGATGTCGGTGTTCTTCGCGGGCGTGGCCGTCGCGGGCGTGTTCGGCGGACTCGTGTCCGGCTGGATCATGCGCGACATGGCCGGCGTGATGGGCCTGCACGGCTGGCAGTGGATGTTCGCGATCGAGGGCGCGCCCGCGGTGCTGCTCGGTCTTATCGCGTTGCGCCTGCTGGTGGACACGCCGCGCGATGCGCAATGGCTCACGCAAACGGAGCAGGATCGGCTCACGGCACTCTGCGCGACCGGCCACCACGAGAAGCACGATAACAGCGGCATGCTCGACGCGCTGCGCAATCCGCGCGTCTATCTCTTCGCGTTCATCTATTTCTCGCTGACGTGCGCGTCGCTGACGCTGAGCTTCTGGATGCCGCTGATGATCCGCGACTTCGGCATCACCGATGTCATGTCGGTCAGCCTCTACACCGTCGTGCCGAACGCGATCGGCGCGGTGGGTCTGATTCTGATCGCGCGCCATTCGGATCGCGTCGCCGAGCGGCGCAAGCACTTCGCGTGCTGCACGATCGGCGGCGGCATCGCGCTCGCGGCCCTCACGCTGCATTTTCCGAGCTTCCCGCTGATGCTCGCGATTCTCTCGCTCGCCGCGACGCTGATTTTCGCCGCGCTGCCGATCTTCTGGGCCGTGCCCGCCAGCCATCTGCCGGGCAGGAGCGCGGCGGCGGGCATCGCTTTCATCAGCAGTATCGGCATCACGAGCGGGATCGTGAGTCCGTGGGTGATCGGCCAGATCCGCACCTCGACGGGCAGCATGGATCTCGCCGTGCATCTGCTTTCGTTGCTGCTCTTCGCGAGCGGCGCCGCGCTGTTTTTCGGGCTGCGGCGCGGCAAGTGAGCGTCAGGCCGCAGCCGCGGCCATCGCCTTGAAGTTTTCCGGCGTCGCGAAGGCGAGATATTCGGCCTGCATGTCGGGTGTGAGGAATTCGAGCATCGTCGAGTTCTCGATCCAGAATTCGACGACGTGGAAGAAGTTGTCGCCGCGCGTGCAGCGCACCGCACGCCAGCCTTCGCGTTCGCCGATCGCGATGACTTCCTCTGCGTTCAGCTTCGTCGCGATGGCCATGTGGAACGCGCTGTACTGCGGGCGCTTCACCGTGTCCGCGCCATAGCTGACGCTTTCCTCGTGACCGCCGCCCGGCGTGATGACCTGATCGCTCGGATAGACCTCGATGATGCTGCCGCGATCGTCGCCGGCGACCGCCATCCACGCGCCGGGAAAGGGCGAGAAGGGCGCGGCGAAGCCATCCCACAGTTCGGCGAGCACTTGCGCGACGTGTTTCGGATCGTGGGCGGGAATGGAGGCGTGGAAGATCATTGCGATGGACTCCGGTGGACGTGGGGCGGATTGCGCGGCGATTGCAGAGCCGCGCGGTGGAATGTCGATTCGCAGTGCTATGGTGTGCCGGGATTCTTCCAGAGTCTATTGTTATGAGTGTTTTCAAACGCGTCAGGACTCAGCGCTTATCCGACAAACGCCGAGCCTGTTATTAAGCCGCCGCAACAGAGCGCCAATCGCTACGCCGACGCAAACGCGCCGATATCCGCCGTCAGCCGCGCCGCGTCGCTCAGAAAGATGCCGTGCGGCGCGCCTTCATAGACGACGAGCCGCGCGTTCGGAATCAGGCGCGCCGTGCGCTGCGAAGTCAGTTCGAGCGGATTCGATTCGTCGCGATTGCCTTGCACGATGAGCGTCGGGACGTCGATGTCGCGCAACTCGTTGCGGAAATCGCCGCGATTGACGGTTTCGTTGCACGCGAAAAGCGCCTGATGCGACGTGCGCAATGCCATTTCCCGAATCCAGTCGATCATGGCCTGCGACGCGCCCGGCCCGGCGAAGGGACGCGCGTTGTCGGCCAGCCATTGCGGATAGTCCGTCGTCAAGTCGTGCAGGAAGGCATCGTTGTAGTCGCGGTCGATGCCGTCGGGATTGTCCGGCGTCTTCGCGAGCATCGGCAAGGTCGAAGCGATCAACGCGAGGCGCGCAACGCGCGTGCTGCCGTGACGCGTCAGATAGCGCACGGCTTCGGCGCCGCCCATCGAATAGCCGACGAGCGTCACGTCCGACAGATCGAGCGCATCGATGAGTGCGGCGAGATCGTCCGCAAGCGTGTCGTAGTCGTAGCCGCCGCCCGGATCGCTCGATCGTCCGTGGCCGCGCCGGTCGTAGGTGACGCAGCGAAAGCCCTGTCGCGCGAGCGACAGCATTTGATAGGCCCACATGTCGCCTGGCAGCGAATAGCTCGGAACGAAGACGATGGTCCTGCCGTTGCCCGGCGTGCCTTGCGGATGCCAGTCGCGATAGAACAATTCGACGCCGTCTGCGGTCGCGATAAAACCTGGGCGTGAGTGCTTTGCAGGCATTTCCGTCTCCTCGTCGATGAACAGTGTGAGTGCATCGTCGCAGGAGAAAGTGAGCCGGACAATTACGCCAGAGGTAATAGGCCGCGTGCAAAAAAACGCCGCCCGGGGAGGCGGCGAGAGCGTCCGCTTGTGGGCTCGTTAGTCGAGTGCGGACGCTTGAGGAGACAGGGCGAATGAACTCAGTATGGCAAAGCGCCGCGCCGCACACAATCGCCGATTCGAATCACTGCATTTCAGCATGACCTGAAGATAGTTCGATATGCAGATTAAACGATCCGGCATTGCTATTTTCGGATTTATCTCGTGCTTTTCGGTATTCCTATGAACCTCGATTCATATAAACTCAGCACGCGTTTCAAACACCGTTCTATTGCAGTCATTCATGTATTCCGATTCATTCGCACCTTCGCCCTCTTTGTCCGATGCGGCCCACGCGCTGGCCGTCGCGCTCGACATTCGCCGCTCGGGCGACTGGCTCGCGCTCGAACGTTTCTGCGTCGAAGCACTGGAACGATTCCCGAGAGACTACGAGCTTCGCTGGCAACTGAGTCATTGCTATTGGCTGCGTCACGACAGCGTATCGGCGGAAGCGATCATGCGCGAGGCCGCGCGGCATCATCCGGACAATGGTCACGTGACCGGCGCAATCGCCATGTACCTCAACGAGCAGTCGCGCTACGGCGAAGCGGAAGCGATGTACCGTCTGGCACTCTCGCAGACGCCCGATGCGGCCTGGCTCGCCGTCGATCTCGCCGACCTCGAATTGCGGCGCGGCGCGTGGCGCAGCGGCTGGATGCGCTTCGATCGCCGCACATCGCAACAGGGCGACAACGGCGTCGTCGCGCGCATGGAGCGGCTCGCGCCGGGCTGGCGCGGGCAGCCGCTCGACGGCAAGCGCGTCGTGGTTTACAGCGAACTCGGCCTCGGCGACGACATTCAATTCGTGCGGTACTTTCCGCAATTCGCGGAGGGCGTGCGAAGAAACGGCGGCGCGGCGCTATTGGCGGTGCGTTCGGCGCTGTATCCGCTGGTGCGGCGGTTCGTGCCGGACTGCGTGCAGATCGAAGCGCACGACTTCGGCACGGTCGATTACACCGTCGGCATGATGAGCCTGCCTGTCTGGATCGGTCTGTTGCCGCATCACGTCGATGGCCGCGCGTATCTTCACGCCGCGCCTGAGCGCATCGACGCGTGGCGGCGCGAACTCGCATCTGACGGCACCCATGCGTTGCGCGTCGGTCTCGTGTGGGCGGGCAGCCCGACGCATCGTCGCGACGCCCAGCGCAGCATTCCCGTCGAAGCGCTCGCGCCGCTCTGGAGCCTGCCGAACGTCACGTTCCATCCCGTTGCGCCGGGCCGCGAAGACGATATTGCCGCAATGCGTTCGGCGGGCGCGCGTATCGCCGGCGTGCCCGACTATCGCGAGCAGTTTCATGATTCCGCCGCGTTCGTCAGCGCGCTGGATGTGCTCGTGACCATCGACAGTTCGCCGTTGCATCTCGCCGGCGCGCTCGGCAAGCCGGTGCTGGCGATGATCGATCGCGCGTCGCATTGGTGTTGGGGTGAAGACGAGACGCAGCCGTGGTACGACTCGGTGCGGCTCATTCGTCAGCGCGAACCGGGCGATTGGGCCCCGGTTATCAGGCGCGTCGCCGCGGCGCTGTCGGGGCGGCTCATCGGACGAGCGGCGCCGGAAGATCAGCAGGCGTCCGCGCCCGTCAGTCTCGGGTAGCCGGGCTGGCTGGAGTCGATCGTCGTCACGCAGGCACCCTCGTTGAGATCGAGCGGGCTGTCGATGTCGCGCTTCGAGCCGTCCTTCATCTGCACACTGTAGCGGTAGATTTTCGCGGTCTGTTCCGGGGCCTTCTGGAACAGGTTCGTCAGGTCGAAGCTCAGGCCTGCGCCGCCGCCCACGCCGTTCCATCCATTGCCGCCGATGCCGCCGCCGCCCACGCCGACGGTCGGTCCGGAAGAAGAAGCCGTGTTCGTCGACACAGTCGTCAAATACTGTTTGCCGACAATGCGGCCGGTCGCGAGCGTGCCGTCAGCCGGCAGCGGCGCCGATGCGCCCGGTCCCGATGCGCACGCCGCGAGCACGGCACATGCGATGGCCGCGAAGCCAGCTCGCGCAACGCGTTGAATTGTTTTTCGATCCGAGTTCATTCCAGCCTCTTGCTTCCATTGCCCTCGATGCGAGCGCACGAGTCTTGTGGAATCGGCCGCTAGGGCCGGCGTGGCGGGAACGTGGCGCAGAAATACGCCGCCTTCGAAGGGGCGGCGTTCGTCGACGATTCGTTCCGGAGCTTGCAAGCCGGCGCGCTTCGCGAGGGACGCGAATGCGCGGCGGGAATGTTGACTGATCGTGTTTCGCGATTGAACCAGATTGCTCCGATTCCTCGCACGGCAAACGGTCCCGCGATTCACCCCTTCAATAGATACGCGACGATCGCATCGCACACGCGCCCGAACATCTGCGTGCCGGTGACGGTCGTGCAGCCTCGCGCGCGGGCGGCCTCGATGAAAGGCGTGACCGGCGGCTTCGTCACGACATCGCCGACGAAGGTCGTCGGTGGCAGGCGCGAGACGTCGATCGGCAGCGGGTCGCCCGGACGCATGCCCGCCGGCGACGCATTCACGATGAGATCGTAGGTTTCGGCAGCCGAATCGTCGGCGACGCTCACCGCGCCGCGCCCCAGCGCAGCGAGGCGCGAGGCGAGGGCGCCGGTGCGCGCGGCGTCGAAATCGCGGATCGCGAGCGAGGCCACGCCCGCATTGACGAGCGCGTGGCCGATCGCCGAACCCGCGCCGCCCGCACCGATCAGCAGCGCGCGTTTGCCCTTCGGGTCGCAGCCCGCATCTCTCAACGCCGCCACCATGCCGATGCCGTCCGACGCGCCGCCGTGCCAGGTGCCGTCGGCATTGCGCTTCAGCATGTTGACCGCGCCGAGGAACGCGCCTTCATCGGTCAGCGAACGGCAGTAATCGGTCGCGCTGAACTTGTGCGGGACGGTGACGATCACGCCGTCGCAATTGCGCAGCGGCGCGATGCCCGCGAAAAACGCGCCGAGATCTTCGGGCGCGACGTGCGCCGGAATCACGATTGCATCGCGTCCCGCCGCACGCAGCGCCGCTGTTACGCCGGAAGGCGAGCGTACCTGCGCGATCGGATCGCCGACGATGAAATAGACGCGCGTCGCGCCGCTCAAGCCCGCATCGAGCGATGCGGAAAAAGAAGTGTCGTGCGCCATGCCTCGATTGCCTCCTGATCCGTGATCGGAAAATAGTGTGACCGCACTCGCTGAATGCTAGTTGAAAATGGAATGCTATTCAACAAAATTGCTACTTGAAGGAAGGCAACTAACGGTCTTCCCGAGTCGCGACCACCAAAAAACGCCGGCAGACAGACGGCTGCCAACGCGCATTCAGAGAACGTTCGGCTCGTGCGCGCCGGGACTTGCGCCAGCCGCTGCCAGCGCTTCGTGAAGTGTGTCGTACACGTTCGATGCGCCGAGCGCGGGCGTCAGTCCGTGCCGGTCCATGTCGCTGCGCAGGAAGCGGTTCACGCGTCCGAATATCACGACGACGCCGCGTCCGCGCAGCGTTTCGACAAGTTCGCCGATGGTGCGGGCCGCCGAATAATCGAGGTCCGTGATCGCGCCGGCATCGACGACAAAATGGCGCAACTCGTCCGGCGCCGAATCGACGAGATTCGTCACTTCCGACGCAAAAAAGTGATCGTTCGCATAGAACAGATCTGCGCCGAAGCGATAGACGATCAGGTGCGGCGCGGTCATCGCGGCGGGCTTCGTCGGCTCGTACTGCCACGGTTTGCCGGGCGCGACGGGCGTGAGCACCATCGTGTGCGGATGATAGCTGTGGCGCACGTGCCGCAGCAGCGATAACGCCACCGCGAGCAGAATGCCGTGCTCGACGCCCACCATGACCACCGCAGCCGCCGTGATGAGCGCGAGCGCGAACTCGCCGGGGCTTTCCGCGCGAATGTCCTTCAGGCTTTGCACGTTGATGAGCCCGATCGCGATCGTGAACACGATGCCCGCCAGCACGCAATGCGGCAGATAGCGCAGATAGCCGCTCAAGAAGAGCAGCACGACGGCGACGACTGCCGCGAACACGAGCTGTCCGAACTGGCTGCGCGTGCCGGCGCGGTCGGCCATCGCGGTCTGCGTCGGACTGCCGTTGACGACGAACGTGCCGCTCACGGCCGCCGCCGCGTTCGCCGCGGCCAGACCGAGGATGTCGCTGTTGGTATCGACGTCCTCGCGATACTGCTGCGCGAAGACCCGCGCCGCGGCGGCGCTCTGCGCGATGATCATCACGAAGCACGACAGCGCGACCGGCACGAGGTCGAGCGATTGCTGCCAGGTGATGTCGGGAAAACGGATCGCGGGCAGGCCGCCATCGACCGGACCGAGCACCGAGATGCCGTGCGCGGCGAAATCGAACGCCTTGCTCGCGGCGATGCTGCCGATTACCGCGATGAGCGGCATCGGCAGGCGCGGCGCGAAACGCTTGCAGCCGAGAATCGCGACGACCACGGCCAGCGCGAGCACGAGCGTCGGTCCGTGCGCGTGCACGAGATGACCGAGCACGTAAGCAAGCTGGGCGAGACTGCGCGAGGACGGATACGGCACCGTCATGCCGAAGAGATCGCCGAGCATCGCGATCGACACCTGTACGCCGACGCCCGCGAGAAAACCGGTGAGCACCGTGCGCGACAGGAAATCGGCGAGAAAGCCGAGTTTGAAAAGCCGCGCGACGAGGAGCAGCGCGGCCGTCTGCAACGCGACCATGCCCGCCAGCGCGACGTATTGCGGGCTGGCCATCGCGGCCATCGACGAAACCTTGCTCGCGAAGATCGTCGCGGTCGCCGAATCGGCCGCGACGACCAGATGCCGCGACGCCCCGAACAGCGCAAACGCGATGAGCGGCAGGAACGCGGTGTAGAGGCCCGTCACCGCGGGCATGCCGGCGATGCGCGCATAGCCGAGCACTTGCGGAATGTCCATCGATGCGAGCGAGATGCCCGCGAGCGCGTCGCGCCACGCGGCGGCGCGGCTGATCGGCAGGATGCCTTTGAGCAGTGTCGTTTTTTGCATGCTGGCACCGTGTTCCTGAAGAGGCGATCGTGCCCCAAGGAACAGGCGGTGCCAAGACCCGCTTCGTCTATCGATAGAACGCCACGGTTTGCCGCAATCCGTCGATCAGCGGCGTTTTCGGAAGGCCGGGCAGCAATCGGGCGAGCGCGGGATCGTCTGGAAAGGATGTCGCGATGGGCAACGGCGCGCCTTCTGCGTCGATGCGCGCGCCGGGCGCGATGCGCTCGAGCGTCGAGACCACGCTTTGCATCGGCGTGATGTCGCCTGCGAGCGTGAACGCGTGCGCGCCGTCGAACGCGGTCACGAGCGCGAGTTCGTAGGCGGCGGCGACGTCATCGGCGTAGACGAGGCCGGTCGCGCCCGTGAAGGGAATCGTGTACGGCTCGCCGCGCGCGGCCGCACGGCACGCGAGACCCGGACCCGCGCTCGAACCGGTCTCGCGTCCGCTGCCGTACACGACGAGCGGCCGGAATCCGATGCTCGCGATTCCATGATCGTGCCAGTACGCCCGCGCCGAGCCTTCGCACGCGAGTTTGAACGCGCCGTAGTGCGTCAGCGGAAAGGGCGTCGCGCCATCGTCGGGGCCGAAGACGCCCGCGCTGCTCGCGTAAAGCACCGAGCGCAAACCGCACGCGATGGCCGCATCGAACACGTTCAGCGTGCCGATCAGATCGATGCGCGCGCCGCGCACAGGATCGGCGGCGCACGCGGGCGTAAGCACGCCCGCGAGATGTACGACGGCATCGCAGCCGTCGAGCGCGTTCGCCACATCGCGCGCCTCGCCGATATCCCCGATCCGCCATTGCACGTCACCGGCGCGTTCGGGCGCGAGCGCGTACAGAAGGCGCGCGTCCTCGCGGACATCGAATGCGCGCACATCCATGCCGCGCGCGAGCAGCCGCCGCATGACCCACGCTGCCAGAAAGCCGCTTCCGCCTGTAACCAGCACTCGCATACCGTTTCTCCATCGTCTCAAAAAGAACTTGGCTTACGTCGTGTTTCTGGAATAGTATTCCAATATCAAAGAGAGTTCTACAGGAAGCGCGCACATGGCGGAGACACTGGACAAACTGGAACAGAACGAGACCTTCGATGTAATCGTGGTCGGCGCGGGCGGCGCGGGCATGTCGGCGGCGCTGGTCGCGGCGGTCGATGGCGCGCGGGTGCTGCTCGTCGAGAGCACCGAATACGTCGGCGGAACGACCGCGTACTCGGCGGGCACGACGTGGATTCCCGCGTCGAAGCACGCGGCGAGCGTCAATCGCGACGATTCGTCCGCGAATGCCGAAGGCTTTCTGAATCGCGCGGTCGGCGAGCGCAGCAGCGCCGCGATGCGCCGCGCGTTCCTCGACGCCGGCCCGAAGGCCGTCGCGCACATCGAAGCGAACTCCGATGTCAAATATCGCGCGCGGCCGTTCCATCCGGACTATCTGTCGGAAATCGAAGGCTCGACGTTGCGAGGCCGCGCGCTGGAGCCGCTGCCGTTCGACGGCCGCAAGCTCGGCCGCGCGTTCTCGCTGATTCGTCCGCCGATTCCCGAATTCACCGTGCTCGGCGGCATGATGGTCGACCGCGACGACGTCGGGCATCTTTTGAACATGACGAAGTCGTTGGCATCGTTCAGGCACGCGGCGAAACTGCTCGCGCGTCATGCACGCGACCGCATGAGCTCGCCGCGCGGCACGCGTCTCGTGATGGGCAACGCGCTGATCGGGCGTCTGCTTTACTCGCTGCTTCAGCGCGGCGTGACCGTGCTGACGAGCACGAAGGTGGAGGCTTTGCACGCGGGCGCGAATGGCATCGAAGCCGTGACGCTGAGCCAGATCAACGAGCGTCGGCGCGTCAACGTGAAGGGCGGCGTGATTCTCGCGAGCGGCGGATTCAATCGTCATCCGATGCGGCGCGCCGAGATGCTGCCGGGCGCCGATGCGGCGTGGTGTCCCGGCGCGCCCGGCCACAGCGGCAACGCGCAGGATCTCGCGCTCGCGGCGGGCGCGCGCTTCGGCGTTGGCGCGCTGTCGAACGCGTTCTGGGCGCCGGTCTCCGTGCGCAAGCGCGCCGACGGTACGACCGCCGTGTTTCCGCACTTCATCATGGATCGCGGCAAGCCGGGCATGATGACCGTCGACAAGTCCGGCAGGCGGTTTCTCAACGAAAACACGTCGTATCACCTGTTCGGGATTGCGATGCAGACGGCGAACAAGACGACGCCCGCCGTGCCCGCCTATCTCGTCACGGACTCCGAAGGATTGCGCAAGTACGGCCTTGGCATGGTGCGTCCGGGCGGCAAGGGACTCGCGCCGTTTCTCGCCGATGGCTATCTCGTCGAAGGCAAGACGCTCGACGAACTGGCGGACAAGCTCGATATCGACAAGGCCGGTCTCGCCGATAGCGTCGCGCGCATGAATCGCTACGCGCAAACCGGCGTCGACGCGGATTTCCAGCGCGGCACGACCGATTATCAGAACGCCAACGGCGACGCCAACTGGACCGGCCCGAACAAGTGCCTCGGTCCGATCGGCCAGGCGCCGTTCTATGCGGTGCGGCTCTATCCGGGCGATATCGGCGCGGCGACCGGCCTCGTTATCGATACCGACGCGCGCGTGCTCGACCGCGACGACCGGCCGATCGTCGGCCTCTATGCCTGCGGCAACGATGCGCAATCGGTGATGGGCGGCGTGTATCCCGGCCCCGGCATCACGCTCGGACCCGGTCTCGCGTTCGGCTACCTCGCGGCGCGCCACGCGACGTCGCGCGCGAAGCAACCGAAGCGCGACGAAGCGCTCGATCTTCCGGTCGATCTTTCAATGCACGCGCACGCCAAATGAAGCTCGAACCGATTCTCGAATGCGACGTCCTCGTGTTGGGCTCCGGCGCGGGCGGCTTGTCGACCGCGGTCACGGCGGCCACGCGCGGCCTGTCCGTGCTCGTCTGCGAGAAGGAAGACGTGTTCGGCGGCACGACCGCGTGGTCGGGCGGCTGGATGTGGATTCCGCGCAATCCGCTCGCGACGCGCGCGGGCATCGTCGAGGATGAAAGCGCGCCGCGCACGTATCTGAAGAGCGAACTCGGCGCGCATTTCGATGCCGCGAAAGCCGATGCGCTCATCGAGCACGGTCCGCGCATGATCGAATTCTTCGAGCGCAATACGTCGATGCGTTTCATCGACGGCAACCGCATCCCCGATTTCCACACGACGCAAGGCGCGGCGACGGGCGGCCGCTCGGTCTGCGCGATGCCGTTCGACGGACGCGAGCTCGGCCCGCTCATCGACAAGCTGCGTCCGCCGCTCGCCGAAGTAACGATCAAGGGCATGGCGATCGCGTCGGGACAAGACCTCGCGCACTTCCTGAACGCGACGCGCAGCGCGAAGTCGGCGTGGCACGTCGCGAAGCGTTTCGCCACGTTTGCGTGGCACATGCTGCGTTATCGGCGCTCGATGCATCTGGTGAACGGCAATGCGCTCGTCGCGCGGCTGCTCAAGTCGGCGGCGGATCGCGGCGTCGATCTGCGCACGCGGGCGAAGGCGGTATCGCTGACGCGCGAGGCGAATCGCGTGACGGGCGCGCGCGTCGAGATCGATGGCGTCATGCACGACGTGCGCGCGCGGCGCGGCGTCGTGCTCGCGTGCGGCGGTTATCCGCACGACGCGAAGCGGCAGACCGAAACGTTTCCCGTGATGCCGCACTGGTCCGCCGCGCCCAAGAGCAATACCGGCGATGGCATTCGCCTGGGCGAAGCGGCGGGCGCGCATTTCGACGCGTCGCTCGAAGCGCCCGCCGCGTGGGCGCCGGTGTCGCTCGTGCCGAAATCCACGGGACGCGAAGTCGCGTTTCCGCATCTGATCGAGCGCGCGAAGCCGGGTCTGATCGCCGTCACGCGCGCGGGCAGGCGCTTCACGAACGAGGCGTCGTCGTATTACGACTTCATCTCCGCGCTCATCGGCACGACGTCGCCGGGCGAAGAGACGTGCGCGTGGCTCGTCTGCGATCACCGGTTTCAGCGCCGATACGGCCTCGGTTTCGCGAAGCCGTTTCCGTTTCCGCTGCGGCCTTACGAACGCTCGGGATATCTCAAGTCCGCGCCGACGCTCGAAGCGCTGGCGCAGCAATGCGGCATCGATGCGCGCGGCCTCGCCGATACCGTGGCCACGTACAACGGCTACGCGAAAGACGGCTTCGATCCGCAGTTCCACAAAGGCTCGACGCCGTATAACCGCGTTCAGGGCGATGCATCGTACAAGCCGAATCCGTGTCTCGCGCCGATCGTCGATGGGCCTTTTCACGCGGTGAAGATCGTGCCGGGCAGCCTCGGCACGTTCGCGGGTTTATCGACGGATGCGCGCTCGCGTGTTCTCGACGACATGCGCGCGCCGATTCCCGGCCTCTACGCGGTCGGCAACGACGCCGCGAGCATGATGGGCGGCCACTATCCCGCTGGCGGCATCACGCTCGGCCCAGCGATGACCTTCGGCTATCTCGCGGGCCTCGAACTGGCCGAACCGGCGCGCGAGGACAGCATCACGAATCTCTCCAACTTCAATCAGGCAAGGACTCTGCAATGACTCTGTACGACACGGTCACGTTGACGGTGAAGATCGGCGCGAACGCGCAGGTCTTCGAAAACATCAAGGCAAGCGGCGATGCGCCCGGCTCGAAGCTGCTCGGCTGCTGGTATTCGGATATCGGCGCGCTCGGCAAGGTCATGGTGCTGCGCGGCTTCGAATCCGAAGCGGCGCTGATCGGGGAACGCCGGCGCTTGCTGCTCGAAGGCAATCCGTTCGGCTGCGGCGAGTTCATCACCGATGTCGAAGTGAACAGCTACGCGCTCTTTCCCTTCCTGCCGCCGATCGAGCCGGCCGTGCACGGCGGCATCTACGAGATGCGCGTCTACGGCACGAAGCTCGCGAGCCTGCAACACACGATCGACGCATGGCAGAACGCCGTGCCCGAGCGCACGAAACGCTCGCCGCTCATCGGCGCGATGTACGCGCTCGACGGCACCGTGCCGCGCTTTCTCAACATCTGGCCGTACAAGAGCGTGGACGAGCGCTCGCGGATTCGCGCGGAAGCCGTGAAGGACGGCATCTGGCCGCCGAAGGGCGGACCGGTGCATCTGACGACGATGGAATCGACCATCTACGTGCCCGCGCCGTTCTCGCCGCTGCGCTAACCGGAGATTGTCGATGTCACGACGCAAGCTATCTCTGTCCGCGCTGACGATCCTCGAACTGACGCCGCCGCAGATGGTCGAGTGCGCCGCGCAGGCGGGCTACGACTTCGTCGGCCTGCGCCTCGTGCCCGCGACCGATACGGAAGTGCGCCACGAGATCGTCGGCGCGACGCCGCTGAAACGCGAGACGCTCGCGGCTTTGCGCGATACCGGCATCGGCGTGCTGGATGCCGAAATCCTGCGCCTCAAGCCCGACACGAACGTCGCCGATTACGAACCGATGCTCGCAACCGCCGCCGAGCTGGGCGCGCGCTACGTGCTCGTCGCGGGCAACGATCCCGACGAGGTCCGCACGGCCGAGCGGCTCGCCGCGCTGTGCGATCTCGCGAAGCCGTATGGCCTGTCGCCGTCGCTCGAACCGATGCCCTGGACCGACGCGAAAGACATCGTGCAGGGCGCGCGCATTGTGAAAGCGGCGCAGCGCGCGAATACGGGCCTCATCGTGGATCCGATCCATTTCGACCGCACGGGATCGTCGACGCGAACGCTGCGCGAATTGCCGCGCGAATGGTTCGGTTACGTGCAGTTCTGCGACGCGCCCGCCGAGCGCCCGAGCGATCTCGAAACGTTGCTGTATCAGGCGCGCGCCGAGCGGATGATTCCGGGCGAGGGCGGCCTCGATCTCGCGGGCATTCTGCGCGCGTTGCCCGACGATCTTCCGCTCTCGCTCGAAGTGCCGATGAACGAATGGGCGAAATCGGCGAGCGCGCTCACGCGTGCGAAACGTCTGCGCGAGGCGACGATTGCATGGCTGGAGGAAACATACGCCGGTTGAATTCCGAGGTGGAATCATGTTCTCATTCCGAATCATCGGAACTTCGAGAGACTGAAAGATGGCGGGAAATCTGGAGCGGGCGTTGTCGATCATCGAATTGCTGGCGAAAAACGGCGGGCGGATGCAACTCGCCGCCATCGCCGACACGCTCAATATTCCTCGCAGCGGCACGCATCGCCTGCTCGCGATGCTGATCGACGAAGGGTACGTGCGGCAGGACGAGGATCATGGCGAATACATGCTCGCGCTCAAGCTCGTGTCGCTCGCGCTCATCTATCTGTCGACGGGCGGCGTACTCGACGTGTCGCAGCCCGTGCTCGACCGGCTCGCGGCGCAATCCGGCGAACTGGCGCGGCTGGGCGTCGTCGAGGACGATCACATTACGTTCGTCGGCAAGGCGCAAGGCGCGAAGTCGGGGCTGCGCTACGACCCGGACATGGGCAGCCAGCCGCCCTTGCATTGCACGGCGAGCGGACAGGCGTGGCTGTCGTCGCTTTCCGATGAGGAGGCGCTCGAACTCGTGTCGAAGCAGGGCGGGCTCGGCAAGCCCGGCTCGGGCGGACCGAAGGCGCCGAAGACGATCCAGCAGTTTCTCGCCGATCTGCAGGCGGCGCGCAAACGCGGCTACGGCATCGCGAGCGAGACGTACGAGGCCGGCATGACGTCGATGGCCGCGCCGATTCATCATCCGGTGACGGGCGTCGTCGTGGGCGTCGTGAGTCTCGCCGGGCCGACGAGCCGTTTGCCGGAGGCGCGTCTGAAGGAGCTCGCGCCCGCGCTGCTGGAAGCGGCGTCGGACATGGGCGCGGCGACGTTGAGTTCGCCCTATTTCAAGCGGTCGGCGGCGAAGGTGGAGGGGAAGGCTGTCAGTGCAGGCTGATGCTGGATTAGCCCGAATGGACGAGGTGACGCGGGGAAAACGCCCGCATTATCATCGTTTTCATCATGAAACGAGAATTTGAAATGCCTACTCCACTCGATCCGATCGTGTCCGAATTTGCCACTGTCTGGCGGCGGTGGAAATGCGTCTCGTCGTGTCGATGCTGACGGCGAACTTCACCGCGCAACTCGCGACGAATCCCGCCGATATCCACGAGGTCTGCACCTTCACCGTCGGCCCGAACGAAATGCCGATGCGTCTTTTCCTGCGATGAACGCGTCAGCCGGCGTCCACGGCATCGCGCGCGGATGAGGGCGCCGGCACGCCGCCTGTGGCCATCCACAGCACTTCGGCGTCTTCGTCGCTCGTTGAAATCGCCGCGTGGCCGGTGCGGCTGTCGAAGTAGATGCTGTCGCCGGCATGCAGATGCGTCGGCGCGTAGAGTTCGGAATAGAGGCACACGCTGCCGCTGATCACGTAAAGAAACTCCTCGCCTTCGTGACGGCCCCAGTCGTCGAACGCATCGAGCGTGTGCGCCGAAATGCGGATGCGAAACGGCAGCATCGCCTTGTGCGCGAGTTCGGTGGCGAGCAATTCCATCTGATAGCCGCGATACGCGTGGCGCTGTCCTTCGTTGCGGCGCGTGAGCGCGCGCCGGCCGCTCGCATTCGGCGCGGGCGCGGTGCCGAAGAGTTCGGCGAGATCGATCTGCAGGCCGCGCACGATTTTCTGAAGCACGTCGAAGGTCGGCGACATCAGCCCGTTCTCGATCTTCGACAGCGCCGAGCGCGACACGCCGCACATCCGGCTCGCGGTTTCGAGCGTCAGGTCGTGCGCGAGCCGCGCGCGTTTCACGCGGGCACCGAGATCGGACGCGGATTGTTCGGGCGAATTCTTGGTGCCGGGGCTGGACATGGGAACGTGTGGGAGCGCTTTGTTTCCGATAATAACATCTCGCAAAACGGCGGCGAACGGCCCGCATCTGGTGACAACCCTAATATTGGCGGCTGTTGTGAGCGCCATCGGCAGCGCGTATAGTCTCCTGACTTCCGAAAGTTTCTTATCAGAAACTTTGCTCCGACGAACGAACCCGCTTCGCAAGGACTTTCATCGTGAATGCACAATCGATTCTTTCCGACCTCGGCATCGCGAGCCTCGTCACCGATGGCGATATCGCCGTCACTTCCCCGATCACGGGCGAAGTCATCGGCCGCGTGAAGCAGAACACCACCGCCGACGTCGACGCCGCGCTCGCCGCCGCCCGCACCGCGTTCGCCTCGTGGCGCAACGTGCCCGCGCCGCGCCGCGGCGAACTCGTGCGCCTGCTCGGCAATCGGCTGCGCGAGAAGAAGGAGGCGCTAGGTAGGCTCGTGTCGCTCGAAGCGGGCAAGATTCTCCAGGAAGGCTTGGGCGAAGTTCAGGAAATGATCGATATCTGCGATTTCGCCGTCGGTCTCTCGCGCCAGTTGTACGGCCTGACGATCGCGTCGGAGCGGCCGGGTCATCGCATGGCGGAGACGTGGCATCCGTTCGGCGTGTGCACGATCATCTCGGCGTTCAATTTCCCGGTCGCGGTGTGGTCGTGGAACGCGGCGCTCGCCCTCGTGTGCGGCAACGCGGTCGTGTGGAAGCCATCGGAGAAAACGCCGCTCACCGCGCTCGCCGTCGACCGCATCCTGCGCGATGCCATCGATGAATTCGGCGCGGCGCCTGCGGGCCTCGCGTCGGTCATCATCGGCGGGCGCGAGGTCGGCGCGGCGCTCGTCGCGGACAAGCGCTCGGACATCGTCAGCGCGACGGGCAGCACGGAAATGGGCCGCAAGGTCGGCGTCGCGGTCGCGGAACGCTTCGGCCGCTCGATCCTCGAACTCGGCGGCAATAACGCGGGCATCGTGTCGCAGACGGCCAATCGCGATCTCGCGCTGCGCGGCATCCTGTTCTCGGCGGTCGGCACGGCAGGGCAGCGCTGTACGTCGCTGCGGCGTCTTTTCGTGCACGAAAGCATCTACGACGAAACCGTCGCGCGTCTGAAAGATCTCTACGCCAAAGTGCCCGTCGGCAATCCGTTGGAGCAGGGCGTGCTGATGGGCCCGCTCATCGACGTGCAGGCGTTCGCGCGCATGCAGGACGCGCTCGAACAGGCGAAGGGCGAAGGCGGCAAGGTGACGGGCGGCGAGCGCGTGACCGTGAAGGGCCACGAAAACGGCTACTACGTGCGCCCGGCGCTGGTCGAAATGCCGTCGCAGACGGAGGTCGTGCTGAAGGAGACCTTCGCGCCGATTCTCTACGTGATGCGCTACACGGAGTTCGACGAAGCCATCGCCGCGAACAACGCCGCCGCGCACGGATTGTCGTCGTGCGCGTTCACCACCGATCTGCGCGAGGCCGAGCGCTTTCTGTCCGCATCGGGCAGCGACTGCGGCATCGCGAACGTGAACATCGGGCCGAGCGGCGCGGAGATCGGCGGTGCATTCGGCGGCGAGAAGGAAACCGGCGGCGGCCGCGAATCGGGCTCGGATGCTTGGAAAGCCTACATGCGCCGCGCGACCAACACGATCAACTACTCGTCGGAATTGCCGCTCGCGCAGGGCATCGACTTCAATCTGAGCTGAGGCCAACGTGAGTTCGAGCGTTGTCATCGTAGGTGGCGGCGTGATCGGCAGCTCGGTCGCGTACTTTCTGCGCGCATCGGACCCGACCGTGCAAGTCACCGTGATCGAGCGCGACCCGACTTACGCGCGTTCGTCGTCGGCGCTGTCGGCGGCCTCGATCCGGCAGCAGTTCTCGACGCCGCTTTCGGTACGCATGTCGCTCTTCGGCATCGACTTCCTGCGTTCGATCGGCGAGCGGCTCGAAGTGAACGGCGAGCGCCCGTCGATCGATCTGCACGAAGGCGGTTATCTCTTTCTGGCGACGGCGGCGGGTGCGTCGACGCTGCGCGAAAACCACGCGTTGCAGCGAGCGCTCGGCGCGGACATCAGCCTGCTCGACGCCGCGCAACTGCGCGCGCGTTTTCCGTGGCTCAACACGGACGATCTCGCGGCGGGCGCGTTCGGCGAGAGCGGCGAAGGCTGGTTCGACGGCTACGGTCTCGTGCAAGCGCTGCGTCGCAAGGCGCAGGCGCTCGGCGCGCGTTACGTGACCACGGAAGTCGTCGGTATCGAACGCGAAGGACGGCGTGCGAACGCCGTGCGCGCGGCCAACGGCGAAACGTATCCATGCGATGTCGTCGTGAACGCGGCGGGTGCGTGGTCGCGTCCGGTCGCGGCGATGCTAGGCATCGACATTCCGGTGTTCGCGCGTCGGCGCAGCATCTTCAATGTGTCGTCGCCGGCGACGCTCGAGCGCGCGCCGTTGCTGATCGATCCCACGGGCGTCTATTTCCGTCCTGAAGGGCGCACGTATATTTGCGGCACGTCGCCCTCGGCGGACAACGATCCCGACGACCTGCCGCTCGACGAAGTCGATCACGCGCTCTTCGACGACGTGATCTGGCCGACGCTCGCGCATCGCGTGCCGGCGTTCGAGGCGCTGCGCGTCGAGCGTTGCTGGTCCGGCTATTACGAATACAACGTGCTCGATCAGAACGCGATCATCGGCCATCATCCGGATGTCGATAATTGCATCTTCGCGAACGGGTTCAGCGGACACGGCCTGCAACAAGGCCCGGCAACAGGGCGCGGCGTCAGCGAACTGATTTTGCGCGGGCGTTACGAAACGCTCGATTTATCGCCGCTCGACTGGACTCGCGTGCTGGAAGGCCGGCCGATCGTCGAAAAGAATGTCGTATAACTGATAGAAGACTGCCAACGCCGCTTTCCATAATCGATGATTCAAGTCTGCCCGGTCATGCACCGGGCATTTTTTTCGCTACGAAACAGACAGGCGGATTGGAACCGGTTCGGATTTGCGTTGCGAACGGGCATTCTTATCATCATCGTCAGGCTGGCGGGCTTCGTCCATTAATGAAATCCACTAGGGCCAGCCGCTTTCGATGAGTGCATTCTGAATCTGTCAAAACGCTTTTTTCGCGCTTCATAGATAGGAGACAAAACATGGAAGCCAATACGAGCGCGCATTTCTACGCCTGGATCGACGACGGCGAGCTGCCGCACGACACGAGCGTTCCGGTGTCGCATCGTTCGAGTCAGGTATCGGCGGAACCCGAATATATCGCAGAGATTTGCGGACGTTTCGGCAAGACCGATGAGGAAAAAAACTCCTGCGTCATTCGCGGATATAACTGACGCCCTTTAATGCAGTGTGTTGCGTTCGTGAGACGCTTTGTCACGACGCATATTTACGCGCACAAAGATGCGCCATGCGATTCATGACGCACCTTCATGAAACGCATATAGCGAATTTTTGTGTGCGTTGCCAAACAGAACGCGGTCCGGTGAGTTTGTAAATCGGAACTGCGTAAATCGAACCCGCCGCGTGCGGGTTTTTCCATTCTGGATGTCCGGAAAACAGGTTCGTGCCGCCGGGCAGCGCCTGGCCGCCGATGGCACAATCGCCGCAACGCAGGCAATCAGGAGCAAAGGTGGCGAACCTGGATCTGGACAATCCGTTTCTCGAAGCGCTCGGCGCGACGCTCACGGAATGGCGCGCGGGCTACGCCGAATTCACGATGCCGATACACGCCGGGCATCTGAACCGGCAGCGCATCCTGCAAGGCGGCGCGATCGCCACGCTGCTCGACGCCGCTTGCGGCTACGCCGGTCTCTTTACGACCGGCGCCGCGCCTGTGCACGGCTTCACTCTTTCGCTGACCGTGAACTATCTCGATCGCGGCATCGGCGACAAGGTCGTCGCAAAAGGCTTTCTCGAACGTCAGGGACGCTCCGTCTATTTTGCACGCGGCGAAGCGTGGGTCGACGATCGCGTGATGATCGCGAGCGCGCAAGGCATCTTCAAATACGCGCGCTGATGGCTACCCGCAATCTCCTTCGGCGTCTCGATCTCACGACGCTGCAACTCTTTCTCGCGGTGTTCGAGGAAGGCACGCTCACGCGCGCGGCGGAACGCGAGGCGATCGCGGTGTCGGCGGCGAGCAAGCGTCTGCTCGAACTGGAGCAGGCCGTCGGCGCCGCGCTGTTCGAACGCAAGGCGCGCGGCATGGCGCTGACGCCGGCGGGCGAAACGCTGCTTCATCACGCGCGGCGCGTGCTGCGCGATGTCGAGAACATCGGCATCGAACTCGCGGAACATGCGAGCGGCGTCCGCGGCTACGTGCGGATGATGGCGAATCTCTCGGCGATCGTCGAATTCCTGCCGGAAGACTTGCGCGCGTTTTCGTCCGTGCACGAGCAGATCAAGATCGATCTCGAGGAGCGCCCGAGCGGCGGCATCGTGGAAGGCGTCGCGGACAGTCTCGTCGACCTGGGCATCTGTTCCGGCGACGCCGACACGCGCGGCCTCGAAACCGCGCATTACCGGCACGACCGGCTCGCGCTCGTCATGCCCGGCGATCATCCGCTGGCGAAGCGCGCGAGCATCGCATTCGCGCAGACGCTCGACTTCGATCACATCGGGCTGCATTCGGCGAGTTCCATCAACCAGCGCACGCATCTCGCGGCGCGTCAGGCGGGGCGCGCACTGCGGTTGCGCATCCACGTTCCCGGTTTCGACGCCGTGTGCCGCATGGTGCAGGCGGGCATGGGCGTCGGCGTGCTGCCGATGCAGGTCTTCGAAGCGATGGGTCGTCAGCTCGGACTCGCGGCCGTCGCGCTCGACGACGACTGGGCAGCGCGCAGCCTCGTGATCGTCGTGCGCGATTCGGATGCGCTATCGCCCGTGAGCCGGCTGCTGTTCGATCATCTGCGGACCGTCGAAGCAGGCATTTAGCATTCAAAAAACCGGCGAGCGTTCGCGTTTGACGAACGATGCTTGCCGAAATGCGGTTGGACGCCCCCGAGCGTTCGCCAATAAGCTTGTCTCCATCGAAAAGCACATCATCAGGAGACAGCAGCATGAGCGGACCTCTCCAGGGCATTCGCGTCATCGAAATCGGCACGCTGATCGCCGCGCCGTTCGCGGCGCGCATGCTGGCCGAATTCGGCGCGGAAGTCATCAAGATCGAAGCGCCGAATACCGGCGATCCCCTGCGCAAATGGCGCAAGCTGCACGAGGGCACTTCGCTCTGGTGGTATCTGCAATCGCGCAACAAGAAGTCGGTGTGCGTGAATCTCAAGTCGCCCGAAGGCGCGGACGTGATCAAGCGTCTCGCCGCCGATGCCGACATCGTCATCGAAAACATGCGGCCCGGCGCGCTCGAAAAACTCGGTCTCGGCTGGGATGTTTTGCATGCAATAAACCCGAAGCTCACGATGGTCCGCATCTCCGGCTACGGCCAGACGGGTCCGTACCGCGACCGGCCGGGCTTCGGCGCGATCGGCGAGGCGATGGGCGGCATCCGTTACACGACGGGCGACGCAGAAGGGCTGCCGGCGCGCGTCGGCGTGAGTCTCGGCGATTCGCTCGCTTCGCTGCACGGCGTGATCGGCGCGCTGATGTCGGTGCTGCGCGTGAAGACCGGCAAGGGCGACGGCCAGGTGGTCGATGTCTCGCTCGTCGAAAGCGTGTTCAATCTGATGGAAAGCCTCGTGCCCGAATACGATCTGCTCGGCCATGTGCGCGAGCGCAGCGGCGGGGCGCTGCCGGGCATTGCGCCGTCGAACACGTATCGCACGGAGGATGGCGGCTTCGTTGTGATCGCGGGCAACAGCGACCCGATCTACAGGCGGCTCATGAACGTGATCGGCCGTCCCGATCTCGCGGACGATCCCGCGCTTGCCCGCAACGACGGCCGCGTGCGTCACAGCGCAATGCTCGACGAAGCGATCACCGCGTGGACCTTGCATCACTCGATGGACGATGTCCTGGCGACGCTCGAACGCGAGGAAGTGCCGTCGGGTCGCATCTACTCCGTCGCGGACATCGTCAACGACGCGCATTACCAAGCGCGCGACATGCTGCTGAAGGCAGAACTGCCGGGCGGCGCATCGGTGAAGATGCCGGGCATCGTGCCGAAGCTCTCCGATACGCCGGGCGAAGTGCACTGGCAAGGCCCGGCGCTCGGCGAGCATACGCAATCGGTGCTCGAATCGCTCGGCTTCGCCGCGGATGAAGTGGAACGGCTGCGTGCCGAAGGAGCGGTGCAATGAATTACGAATACAAAGAACCGTTGGTCGTGCAGGAGGTCGCGCCGCGCGACGGTCTGCAGATCGAAAAGCAGTGGGTCGAGACCGAAGACAAGATCGCGCTGATCGACGCATTGTCGGCGTGCGGCTTCACGCGCATCGAGGCGGGCTCGTTCGTGTCGCCGAAAGCGATTCCCGCGCTGCGCGATGGCGACGCGGTCTTCAACGGCATCCGGCGCGGGCGAGGCGTGATCTACGTCGCGCTCGTGCCGAACGTGAAGGGCGCCGAGCGCGCGCTCGCCGCGGGCGCCGATGAACTGAACCTCGTGATGTCCGCGAGCGAGACGCACAATCGCGCGAACATGCGTATGAGTTGCGAGTCGTCGCTGGCCGGTTTCGGCGATGTCGTTCGGCTCGCCTCCGGCAAGGCTTCGCTGAACGCGACCGTCGCGACCGCGTTCGGCTGCCCGTTCGAGGGGCGCATCGACGAAGAGCGCGTCGTGTCGATCGCGCGGACGTATCGCGAAATGGGCATCGACGGCATCACGCTCGCGGATACCACCGGCATGGCGAATCCGCGTCAGGTCGCGCGGCTGGTCGCACGCGTGCTCGAACACGTCCCCGCCGCCGATCTGACGCTGCACTTTCACAATACGCGCGGCCTCGGCCTCGCCAACGTCCTCGCTGCCTACGACACCGGCGCGCGCCGTTTCGACGCCGCGCTCGGCGGTCTCGGCGGCTGTCCGTTCGCGCCGGGCGCTTCGGGAAACATCTGCACCGAAGACCTCGTGAACATGTGCGATGAGATGAGCATTCCGACGGGCATCGATCTGCCAAGGCTGATTGCGCTGTCGCGCACGTTGCCCGCGCTCGTCGGACACGAAGTGTCGGGACAAGTCGCGAAGGCGGGACGCAATTGCGATCTGCATCCGGCGCCCGATTACGTGCAAGCGATCTAATTCAAAAGACCAAAACAACACTGGAGACAAAACATGAGCGATCTAAGCGTCCACGCGGCCGATGAGCCGCACATTGTCGGCAACACCTCGCACATCATCCGCAAGGTGGCATTGCGGCTCATGCCGCTCATCATGCTGTGCTATTTCTTCGCGTTTTTCGACCGCATCAATATCAGCTTCGCGAAGTTTCAGATGCAGAGTTCGCTCGGCCTGTCGGACACCGCATACGGTCTCGGCGCGAGTCTTTTCGTGATCGGCTATGTGCTCTTCGAAGTGCCGAGCAACATGCTGCTCTACAAGGTCGGCGCGCGCCGCTGGATCGCGCGCATCATGATTTCGTGGGGCATCGCGACCGCGCTCATGGTCTTCGTGCAGACGGAATGGCAGTTCTACGGACTGCGCTTCATCATCGGCGCGATGGAAGCGGGCTTCGCGCCGGGCGTGCTGTATTACCTGACGCTGTGGTTTCCGGCGAGCTATCGCGGGCGCATCACGTCGATGCTGTTTCTCGCGTCGGCCTTCTCGGGGCTTTTCGGTGCGCCGCTGTCGGGGCTCGTGCTCGGGCATCTGAATGGCGTCGCGGGCATCGCGGGATGGCACTGGCTGTTCCTGCTCGGCGGCCTGCCGTGCGTGCTGCTCGGCATTCTCGTGCTGAAGGTGCTGAAAGATCGCGTCGATGACGCCGCGTGGCTCACGAGCGACGAGAAGACGTATCTGAAGAGCCAGATCTCGACGCAAAGTCAGCATACCGACACCGGCCATTCGCTGTTCGGCGCGATCAGGACGCCCGGCTTCCTGATGCTCGGCCTGATCTACTTCCTGATTCAGATCGCGTCGTACGGTCTCAACTTCTGGGCGCCGCATCTGATCCGGGCGGCGGGCACGCAGAATCCGACGATCATCGGCTTGCTCACGGCCGTCCCATATATCTGCGGCGCGATCTGCATGGTCGTGGTCGGCCGCATGTCGGACCGGTCGGGCGAGCGCCGCAAGTTCGTCGCGACGCTGCTCGTGATGGCGGCTGCCGGCTTCTTCGCGGCGGGCATCTTCGACAAGCAGACGACGCTGCTCATCGCCGCGCTCGGCGTGATGGGCGCGGGTGTGATCGCCTCGATTCCGGCGTTCTGGGCGCTGCCGCCGAAGCTCTTGACCGGCGCGGGCGCGGCGGGCGGGATTGCGCTGATCAACACGCTGGGGCAACTGGGCGGCATCGTGAGCCCGGTGATGGTCGGCCGCATCCGCGACACGATGGGCAGCACGACGCCCGCGCTGTATGCGATCGGCGCGATGAGCGTGCTGTGCGCGCTGTTGCTGCTCTTCGGCTTGCCGCAGACGCTCAGGCAGAAGGATCATTCGGAGCGCAAAGCCTGACGCCAAGGCTTCTGCGAACGGGAAAGCGCCCGGCGGACTGCATGTCCCCGGGCGCTTGTTGCATTTTGCATCTGGCGTTTTGCATTCATCAGGCCAGATGGCATCTTGCATGCCGCATTCAGTCTCGCATCAATCCTTCCACGTCCACTCGCGGATCTCGTCGCGATCGATGCCTTCCTCATGCGCGTACCGCACGCTCTCGATGATCTGGTTCTTGAGCCATTCCTTCGTATGCGCGCTGCTGCCCGCGATGCGCGGCACGCGGTCGATCACGTCGATCGCGAGCGTATAGCGATCCACGCCGTTGATGATCGCGAGTTCGAACGGCGTGTTGATGTTGCCGCGCTCGCGATAGCCGTGAACGTGCATGTTCGCGTGATTCGTGCGGTTGTACGTGAGCTTGTGCACGAGCGACGCGTACGAGTGGAAGTTGAAGATCACGGGTTTGTCGCGCGTGAAGATCGAATCGAAATCGCGATGCGACAAGCCGTGCGGATGCTCGGTGTCCGGCAGCAGCCTGAAGAGATCGACGACGTTGACGAAGCGAATCTTCAGATCGGTGCAATGCGCCTTCAGGATTTCGACGGCGGCGAGCGCTTCCATCGTCGCGATATCGCCCGCGCACGCGATCACGACATCCGGCTCCGCGCCCTGATCCGTCGACGCCCAGTCCCAGATGCCGATGCCCTTCGCGCAATGCACGATGGCGTCCTGCATGTTCAGATATTGCAGATGCGGCTGCTTGTCCGCGACGATCACATTCACGTAGTCGTGCGTGCGCAGACAGTGATCCGCGACGCTCAACAGGCAGTTCGCATCTGGCGGCAGATAGATACGCACGACGTTCGGGCTCTTGTTCGTGACGACATCGAGAAAGCCGGGATCCTGATGCGTGAAGCCGTTGTGATCCTGCCGCCACACGAGCGACGTGATGAGCAGGTTGATCGACGGCACCGGCGCGCGCCAGCCGACTTCGGTTTTTGCTTTTTCGAGCCACTTCGCGTGTTGGTTGAACATCGAATCGATGACGTGCACGAACGCTTCGTAGGTCGCGAAAAGACCGTGACGCCCGGTGAGCACGTAACCTTCGAACCAGCCTTCGAGCGTGTGCTCCGACAGCATCTCCATGACGCGTCCGTCGACGGACAGCGCGCCGCCGTCTTCGTCTTCGGGCAGCGTCTGTGCGATCCAGCGCTTGCCCGATACTTCGTACACGCCGTCGAGCTTGTTGCTCGCGGTCTCGTCCGGGCCAAAGAGACGGAAGCTCGTCATGTTGCGGCGGATCACTTCGCGCAGGAACGTGGCGAGCACGGCCGTCGGCGACGTGTAGACGCTTGCGGCGCGTTTGAACTCGAACGCGTAGTCGCGGATATCGGGCATGTCGAGCGATTGCCGCAGCGCGCCGCCGTTCGCGTGCGGATTCGCGCTGATGCGGCGCGTGCCTTCGGGCGCGAGCGCGCGCAGCGGTTCGATCAGACGGCCGTCTTCATCGAACAGTTCCTCGGGCTTGTAGCTGCGCAGCCACGCTTCCAGTTGCGCGAGACTGCGGGGATTGCTTACGGCATCCGCGATCGGCACCTGATGCGAGCGCCAGTAATCCTCGACCTTCCGGCCGTCGACTTCCTTCGGTCCGGTCCAGCCTTTGGGCGTGCGCAACACGATCATCGGCCAGCGCGGGCGCGTCACGTTCTCAGGATTGGCGCGCGCGTTCGCCTGAATCGCGCGGATATCGGCGATGCAGCGTTCCAAGGTCGCGGCCATGCGCTGATGCATCGTTTCCGGATCGTCGCCTTCGACGAAATGCGGCGCGTAGCCGTAGCCCCTGAACAGGTCTTCGAGCTCGTCGTGCGGAATGCGCGCGAGGATCGTCGGATTGGCGATCTTGTAGCCGTTCAGGTGGAGAATCGGCAGCACGGCGCCGTCGGTCGCGGGATTGAGAAACTTGTTCGAATGCCATGATGTGGCGAGCGGGCCGGTTTCCGCTTCGCCGTCGCCCACGACCGCCGCGACGATCAGATCGGGATTGTCGAACGCCGCGCCGAACGAATGCGACAGGCTGTAACCGAGCTCGCCGCCTTCGTGAATCGATCCCGGCGTTTCCGGCGTGCAATGCGAGCCGATGCCGCCCGGCGACGAAAACGCGCGAAAGAGCTTGAGCATGCCGCGCTCGTCGAAACTGCGATCGGGGTAAATCTCCGAGTAATGGCCTTCGAGCCACGAGTTCGCGAGCGTCGCCGGCGCGCCATGGCCGGGACCGGAGACGAACAGGACGTTCAGATCATCGCGCTTGATGAGCCGGTTCAGATGCACCCAGACGAACGACTGGCCGGGATCGGAGCCCCAGTGTCCGAGCAGACGCCGCTTGATGTGTTCGCGCTCGAGCGGCTCGCGCAGCAGCGGATTCGCGCGCAGGTAAATCATGCCGACCGAAAGATAATTGCAGGCCCGCCAGTAGGCGTCGATCTTCGCGAGAAGATCGGGATCGAGAGGCGTCTCGAGGGCGGTCGTGCGAGTGACGTCGTCGTTCAATTGGTTCTCCTGATGAGTGAGAGGATTGGTCGAGCGTCGTGCGTGCGGCTTGCGCAGATCGAATCCTGCGCGCTGGTTAATGATCGGCTGTGATTGTGGCGGTTTGGTTGCAGGGCACGCGCGGCGCCGTCCGGTACATCTTACCGGCGGCGCGGCAACGATGGTGGCGAGCGCGTCATTCCATCGCGGCGTGGCGGAGGTCGTAGTCCATGATAAGCGCGCGGTTATCTTCCCACATGCCGATGTAATGAACCATGAAGCTGTCCGGGCGGCGATAGACCCAGGGCGTGTTCAGTTCGATGAAATCGTAAATGCGCGTCGCATCGAAGTCCGGCAGCGAGTGGAAGACATCGATGAAGTAATACTGATCGCCCTGGTTCGCATAGATGTGGGATCTGTCGTCCAGGTTCCGGCACCTTTCGATCACGCGCGCGAGAGCGTCGTAGTTCTGCTGATTGCGCTGAAAGCCCATGATGCCGGAGTTGAACGCCCACGTTCCGATATCGCGTGCCAACACGGTGTCGCGTTCGCGCGTGAGCGGTTCGAGACGGCGGTTCATGTCGTTGATGAGCACATCGGCATCGAGCCAGAACACCCATTGATGATGCGGCAAGTACGCGTGCAGCAACGCGGCCTTGTGCCAGTTCGCCGACGTCTTTCCGTCGTTCAATCGCGGCGGAACATCGCGATGCACGTAAAGCGTGTAACCGTGGCGTTTGCAATATTGCCTGATGTTGGCCTCGGCGATGCGCCCGTACTGCGCGATATTCGGCGTATAGAGCATGACGATCGCGATCGCGTGGTTCGGTTGATAGACGCTTTGCGTTTCGGTTTCATGCACGCCCGGATTGGCGAGCGAGAGAAACGGCGTTGCGCGCGTCCTGCATTCGTTGATGTGTTCAAACGCTGCCGCACGAAGCCGCCGATGATGTTTCTCGTCGCGAAAGCAGGTGGAGAAGCTGTTCCACGTCGCCCAGACGCATTCGAGATTGACCGCGGCCGGAAGCACAACGTACACGTCGCCGACGCGGAACTGTTGCGGGCAAATCGTGAAGTCATGCAGCATTTCGCCTTCGTTTTCCGGCAACGCGACGCCGAGCCGGCAGCGGCCGACGAGATCCGCGAGCTTGCGGCGCACCGGTTCTGTATTGCGGAAGATGAGGATATCCGTCTGCGGGATATGGCCTTCGGCGCAAGTCAGGAGCCAGTCGCGCCCGGCCATGAGATCGGGCAATGCGACGGGCCGCAGTATCGCGGCGTTCTCGCTCAGCAGCATGAGGATTTCGTTCGGCGCGGCGCGGCTCAAATGACGCAGCAACGCTTCGTACTTGTAGACCCATTGCAGGTGCTTGTTGCTTCCCGACAAATCGGACAAGTCGATCTCGATGTGGCGATAGCCGAATTCCCGTGCGTAGTGGCGATGGTTGGCGAGCGCGCCGGGCGCGTGGTCGGACAGAAGGCTTAGGACGATCATGAGAGGCGGAAAGCGTTTGAACGGATTGCTTGGGCGAACCGCCTAGCATCGCTGTAAAGCGTTCCGGGTCGCATGGGAACTGTCCGAAAAGCGCCAGTAATACGCCGTTTCTCAAGCGCCCATAGAATGTCCGAATGATCCGAAAATCCGCTTCCATCGCCGACGCGCTGCACGGCTTTCATCCCGCCGTCGCCGCGTGGTTCGGCGCCCGCTTTCCCGCGCCGACCGCGGCGCAGGCGCGCGCGTGGCCGCTCGTCCACGCGCGCCGCTCGACGCTCGTCGCCGCGCCGACCGGCTCCGGCAAGACGCTTACCGCGTTTCTCGCCGCCATCGACGAACTGGTGCGTGACGGCGTCGCGCGCGGCGGGACGCTGCCGGACGAGACGCGCGTCGTATACGTGTCGCCGCTGAAGGCGCTGTCGAACGACATCCACGTCAATCTGGAGGAGCCGCTCGCGGGCATCGCGCAGACCTTGCGCGAATCCGGCGTGGCCGCGCCCGAGATTCGCGCGGCCGTCCGTACCGGCGACACGACGCAGCAAGAGCGCAACGCCGTCAGGAAGCGCCCGCCGCATATCCTCGTTACGACGCCGGAATCGCTCTACGTGCTGCTGTCGTCCGATTCCGGCCGCGCGATGCTTTCGACCACGCGCACGGTGATCGTCGATGAGATTCATGCGGTCGCGGGCAGCAAGCGCGGTTCGCACCTGAGCCTGTCGCTCGCGCGCCTCGACGCTCTGTGCGAGGAAGCGGGCGGGCAGCGGCCCGTGCGCGTCGGCTTATCGGCGACGCAAAAGCCGATCGAACTGGTCGCGAAGTTTCTCGTCGGTGATAACCAGCCCTGCGAGATCGTCGATGTCGGACATGTTCGAGCGCGCGATCTCGCGCTCGACCTCCCGCCGATGCCGCTCGAAGCGATCATGTCCAACGACATGTGGGAGCGCGTCTACGACCGTCTCGCGGAGCTTGCCGGGCTGCATCGGACGACGCTCGTCTTCGTCAACACGCGGCGCATGGCCGAGCGCGCGGCACGGCATCTGACCGAGCGCCTCGGCAAGGAAGCCGTCGCCGCACATCACGGCAGTCTTGCGCGCGAGCATCGGCTGGACGCGGAGCAGCGTCTGAAGCGCGGCGAACTGCGCGTGCTGATCGCGACGGCGTCGTTGGAACTGGGCATCGATATCGGCGATGTCGATCTCGTCTGCCAGATCGGCTCGCCCGGCTCGATCGGCGCATTCTTGCAGCGTGTCGGGCGCTCCGGGCATCACGTCGGCGGCGTGCCGAAAGGACGGCTTTTCCCGATCTCGCGCGACGATCTGATCGAATGCGCGGCGCTCCTCGATTGCGTGCGGCGCGGCGAACTCGATGCCCTGACGATCCCGCACGCGCCGCTCGACGTGCTCGCGCAGCAGATCACCGCCGAAGTCGCGTGCCGCGAGTGGGGCGAGGACGCACTGTTCGAGCGCATCACGCGCGCGTATCCGTACGCGACGCTCGATCGCGCGCATTACGAGGCCGTGCTGCGCACGCTCGCGGAAGGCTATACCGGACGGCAGGGCGTGCGCGCGGCGTACGTGCATCGCGATGCGGTCTCGCGCACGCTGCGCGGCCGTCGCGGCGGCAAGCTGACGGCCGTGACCTCGGGCGGCGCGATACCGGACAACGCCGATTTCGCCGTGATCCTCGAACCGCAAGGCTTGCAGATCGGCACGGTGAACGAGGATTTCGCCGTCGAGAGTCTCGCGGGCGACATCTTTCAGCTCGGCAATACGTCGTACCGGATCGTGCGCGTGGAAGGCGGGCGCGTGCGCGTCGAAAACGCGAACGGCCAGCCGCCGAACATCCCGTTTTGGCTCGGCGAAGCGCCGGGCCGCAGCGACGAGCTTTCTCATGCGATTTCGCGTCTGCGCGCCGATGTCGACGCATGGCTCGATGGCGGCGTCGAAGCGACGGTCGCGCGGCTTGCACAAGAAAGTGGCATCGACATCGAAGCCGCGCGGCAGATCGTCGATTATCTGGCGCGTTCGCGCGCCGCGCTGACCGTGCTGCCGACGCAGGACACGCTCGTCATGGAGCGCTTCTTCGACGAATCCGGCGGCACGCAGCTCGTCATCCACGCGCCGTTCGGCAGCCGCGTGAATCGTGCGTGGGGACTCGCGCTGAGAAAGCGCTTCTGCCGCACGTTCAACTTCGAGCTGCAGGCGGCCGCGACCGAGGACGCGATCGTGCTGTCGCTGACGGGCAGCCACAGCTTTGCGCTCGATGACGTCTGGCGCTATCTGAAATCGGCGACTGCGGAGCACCTGCTGATCCAGGCGCTGCTCGACGCGCCGCTCTTTGGCGTGCGCTGGCGCTGGAACGCGACCAACTCGCTTGCGCTGCCGCGCTATACCGGCGGGCGCAAGGTCGCGCCGCAGTTGCAGCGCATGAAAAGCGAGGATCTGCTCGCGGCGGTGTTCCCGGATCAGGTCGCGTGCGCGGAAAACATCGCGGGCGAGCGCGACGTGCCGACGCATCCGCTCGTCGAGCAGACGATCGACGATTGCCTCCACGACGCGATGGATGCCGACGCGTGGCTCGCGCTCCTGCGGCGCATCGAAGCAGGCGATGTGCGGCTCGTCACGCGCGAATTGCCCGCGCCGTCGCCGCTCGCGGCCGAGATTCTGTCGGCGCGGCCGTATGCGTTTCTCGACGATGCGCCGCTCGAGGAACGCCGCACGCAGGCCGTGCTCGCGCGCCGATGGAGCGATCCGCATTCGGCGGACGATCTCAGCGCGCTCGATCCCGACGCCATCGCGAGCGTGCGCGACGAAGCCTGGCCCGAAGTCACGAGCGCCGATGAAATGCACGAGGCGCTTTCGACGCTCGCCTGCATCGCCGAATCCGAAGCGCAACGCGACCCGCAATGGATCGCGTGGCTGGATGCGCTCGCGCGCTCCGGCCGAGCGACGCGTCTGCAGATCGCGGAGCACGACGCGCTGTGGACGCCCGTCGAACGTCTCGCGTGTGTGCGCGCCGTCTACGAGCATGCGCCGATGCATCCGTCGCTGCAGCCGCCGCCCGGTTTCGACGATGCGTGGACAACCGACGACGCGCTCGTCGAAATCGTGCGCGCGCGTCTGTCGGGATTCGGGCCGCTGACGGTGCCGGAGATCGCGCGTCCGCTCGCGCTGCCCGCGTCGGCGATCGCGCTCGCCCTGACGCGGCTCGAAGCGCAGGGCTACGTGATGCGCGGACGGTTCGCGCCGGGCGCGCAGGTCGAAGAGTGGTGCGAGCGGCATTTGCTCGCGCGGATTCATCGCTATACGGTGCGGCGGCTGCGTCGCGAAATCGAGCCGGTCGAGCGGCAGGATTTCATGCGCTTTCTGCTCGAATGGCAGCGCGTCGCGCCCGATTCGCGCGGCGAGGGCCGCGACGCGCTCGGCGCCGTGCTCGAACAGCTCGAAGGTTTCGAGGCGCCCGCCGTCGCGTGGGAGGAAGAAATACTGCCGGCGCGCATCGCCGATTATTCGGGCATGTGGCTCGACGATCTGTGCCGCGCGGGCAAACTCGTGTGGACGCGTCCGGCAGGACGCTCGCGCGCATCGGGCGGTCCGGTGCGCGGCACGCCGATCGTGCTGCTGCCGCGCCGTCACCTCGATGCATGGAACGCGCTCATGCGTCCCGACGAAGCGCCGCAACTGTCGTCGCGTGCCGAACGCGTGTTCGACGCGCTGAAAGCGCACGGCGCGATGTTCTTCGACGAACTGCTCTCCGACGTGCGCCTTCTGCGCACCGAACTCGAAGACGCGCTCGGCGAACTGGTCGCGCTCGGACTCGTCAATGCCGACAGTTTCGCGGGCCTGCGCGCGCTGCTCGCTCCGGCGGCGAAGCGCAACGCGTTCGCGCGGCGTCCGAGGCGCGGTGGCCTCTTCATCGGCGGAATGGACGACGCGGGCCGCTGGGCGCTCCTGCGCCGCGCGAAACCGGACGACGCGCGCGAAGACGGCGATCTCGAACACATCGCGCTGACGCTTTTGCGGCGCTACGGTGTCGTGTTCTGGCGTCTTCTGGAGCGCGAGGCGCAATGGCTGCCGCCGTGGCGCGATCTGCTGCGCGTCTATCACCGGCTGGAAGCGCGCGGCGAGATTCGCGGCGGGCGCTTCGTCGCCGGGCTCGCGGGCGAGCAATTCGCGCTGCCCGAAGCCGTGCCGCTGCTGCGCGACATGCGCAAGCGGCCGAAGGACGGCGTGTTCGTGGCGCTGTCGGCGGTCGATCCGCTCAATCTCGTCGGCACCTTGCTGCCGGGAGAAAAGGTGCCGGCGCTCGCGGCCAATCGCGTGCTGTATCTCGACGGCGTGCCGGTCGGCGCGGTGGTCGCGGGCAAGACGCGCTATTTCGGCGATTTCGATGGAGAAGGGCGCGAGCGCATGCGTCTCGCGCTCGTCAAGCGCACGGCGCGTTCGCTCGGCAGTTCCATCGGCAGCGGAGTGACGGGCGCGAGCATGCCGACGCGCCATTGAAGCGGCGAAGGACGCGATCCCTCGCCGCTATCGACGTTATTTCTTCGAGACGAATCTCGTGGTGAACGGACCGGCCTGCGTAGCGGGCACGTCCTTCACCGGCACGCCCGGATAATCGACGACGCGATTCGTCGCCGATGCCGGCCGGATGCGAAACAATGGACGCACGCCATCGCGCGCGCCGCCGACGATCGTATGCATCGCCTGCCTGTCGAGTTCGACGCTGTCGGCGAGATCCCTGATTTTGATGACGGCCATGGATGCTTCCTCCAGAGTGGGGAGTCGCAATCGAGTATAGACAATCGTCTTCGATGTGCCGGAGCGACTCCGTGATCCGCAACACCGATCGCGCGTGAACGCCAATGGCGGCACAAGGCGCGTGCCTTCTGCCGCAAAGACGTTCGTGAAGACCAATGCGAATCGCGTGCCAACGCCGCGTGCGAGCGGCATGAACTGTCCAGTGCGTTGATTTTTCGGTCCTTTTCGCCACGCGGCGAGTTCGTGCCAAGCGTATTTCGATGGCGTGACGCCAACACTCGTCATCGATGTGTCGGTCTCCGAACGACATGTGCGCGATGCCGCTCATGATCGAAAACGCCATTTGCGAAAGCTCCATGTGAAGGCTAGTATCGAACGATCACCGGGGTTTTGTTACGACAAGTAGTTGTCGATCGATTGGAGCCGCGTCGCGTCGCACAGATGACAAGTTTTGCGCAAGCGATTCGTACTTATCGGGGCGACGGCGGGTCGCGCGACGAGTTCTTTGCGGGAGTGGACGGCGCACTGGCGACCGAACAGACTCCGGCAAGGCGGCTCATGGAGATCCTCGACGAGGAGCACGCGGCGCGGCCGTTGCCCCCCGACATCTATGCGGCCATCCGCCGCCGCATCGAGCATGCGGCGCGCATGCGTCCCGAAGCCGATTCCCCTACCGGGCCCGCGAGCCGCGACGAGACGCGTCTGCAAACGTCGCCGGGTTTCGCGCCGCCGCCTTCGCGCGATCCGAGCGGCGGCACCGGGAGTCAGGCGACGCAAGTGATGGTCGATCACGATCAGCAGATGAAAGGCGTCGGCGACACGCTCAACAGCCGCTTCGTGCTGGAAGAATGTCTCGGCATCGGCGGAATGGGGACCGTGTACAAGGCGCTCGATCTGCGCAAGCTCGAAGCGTCGGACCGGCGGCCGTATGTCGCGATCAAGGTGCTCAATCTCCAGTTCCGCGGCAATCCGAAATCGCTGATCGCGTTGCAGCGCGAGGCGCGCAAGGCGCAGCAGCTCGCGCATCGGAATATCGTCACCGTGTACGACTTCGACCGCGACGGTCAGGTCGTCTATCTGACGATGGAATATCTGTCTGGCCAGCCCCTCTCGCGTCTGCTTCGGAACCCGAACTTCAAGGGCATGCCGTTCTCCGAGGTCTTTCCGATCTTCAAGGGCATGGCCAACGCGCTCGCCTACGCGCACGAACGCGGCTTCGTGCACTGCGATTTCAAACCGGCCAACGTGTTTCTCACGGACACGTCGGAAGTGAAGGTGATCGACTTCGGCATTTCGCGCGTGATCCAGCGGCCCGAGGAAGAAACCGAGGCGACCGTCTTCGATCCGGGCAGCCTCGGCGCGCTCACGCCCGCGTACGCGAGCCCGGAGATGCTGGAGCATCGCGAGCCCGATCCGCGCGACGACATTTACGCGCTCGGCTGCATCACCTACGAATTGCTGACGGGCAAGCATCCGTTCGATCGCGTGCCCGCGTTGCAGGCGAGAAGCGCGGGCATGAAGCCGCAGCGTCCCGAGCATCTCGGCAACAAGCAGTGGAAAGCGCTGAAGGCCGCGCTCGCATTCGAACGCGAAGCGAGGACGCCGAGCGTCACGCAATTTCTCGAAGATATCGCCGACGAAAATGCCGCGTCGCCCGCGGGCCGCAAGGGAAAAAAAGGCGGCGTGCCGAAGTTTGCGATCGGCGCGGCGGCGCTCGTGGCCCTGCTGGCGGCGGGCGCGGGATATTACTTCTACGATCAGTCGAGGGGCGGCGAGGAAGTTGCGCACGACGCGCCCCCCGCGCCGGCAGAAGGCAGCGCCGCGGGCACGGTGACACCGCATTCGCCCGGCGCGCCCCCCGCTTCGGCGGCGGTGGCGGTCACGCCCGCCGTGCCCGCGACGCCCGTTCCCGAACTCACTATGGCCGCCGTCACGCCCGTGCTCGGGAGCGTGCCGTGCTCGGCGCTGGTGGCGTCGGTGCACGATCAGACCGTCGACGTGCAGGGCTTCGTATCGCAGAAATACGGTCTCGCGCGACTGAAGGAAGCGCTCGGCCGCGTGCCAGGCGTGAAAACGACGAACTTCGGCGTGCAGCCGGTCGCCGACGACAAATGCGATCTGCTCAAGGTGTACGGCCCGTTCTGGACGGCCAACCGCCAGTCGGGGCGACCGGCATCGGTGCACACGCGCTCGCGCGCGACGAGCCTCACCGAAGGCGACCCGCTCATCGTCGATCTGATGACGCCCGCGTTCGAGTCCTACGTCAACGTCGACTATTTCATGCTCGATGGCAGCGTCGTGCATCTGTTGCCGAACGCGCGCTCGCGCGACAACCAGGCGCCCGCGAACTACACGGCGACCATCGGCACAATGGGCGATTGGGTCGTCGGCAAGCCGTTCGGTTCGGAGATGATCGTGCTGACAGTCACGCCCGCGCCGCTCTTCGACTCGCCGCGCCCCGACAGCGAAGCGAAGTCCGAATATCTGCGCGCCGTCGACAAGCGGCTCTCGGCGCTCGCGGGAAAATCCGCCCGCGAGCGCGTCGCCGTCGATATCTTCCAGATCACGACGCAAGCCAAAAAGTAGCGCCGGCTCAGGGTTTCGTGGCGGACGCCAGCACACAGGGCATCGGCACGAGCAGCTCGCCGTGCCGCGCGTACGCCGTCACGCGGGCGTGCACTTCCTGCGCGATTGCGGCAAGCGCGCTTTTCGATTGCGCGCGCAGCAGCGCCGCAATTCGCACGCCGCCGTGCATCAAGGCGTCGAGCGGCGTTTCGGGCAGCACGAGATGCCACGTTTGCTCGACTTCGACGGCGCGCGCGTCGCCAAAGCCGGCTTCGGTGAGCACGCGCACACATTCGTCGGGATCGCTGAAGCGAAAGAAGGGCGGCGAGGGCGGCAGTCCGACATCGAGCGTCCCATGCAGCCGGACCGCGTCGAGCACCATGCCGAAGCCGACCGCGCGTTCGGGTGCAGCCCACGCGGTGAACGCAATGCGTCCGCCCTGGCGGAGCACGCGCGCCGCTTCGTCGAGCGCGCGCTCGGGCTCGGGAAAATGCAGCATGCCGAAGTTGATGCCGACGGCGTCGAAGCTTTCGTCGCCGAACGGCAACTGCTCCGCGCCCGCGAGATGAAACTCGATCTCGGGATGAAACTGCCGCGCGTGCGCGATCATCGACGCGGAAAAATCGACGGCCGCCGCAGTCGCGCCACGCTCGATCGCCGCCGCGGCGAGATTGCCCGGCCCGGCGGCGACATCGAGCATGCGGATGCCCGGCGCGACCGAAAGCGCATCGAGCAGCGCGGGATGCGCCTGAACGGTCAGCCTTCCAAAATAGTCCTCGTACGACGGGACCACATGCTCCCAGCCGTCCTTCTCGAACGCTGCGAATTCGTCGAATTGCATGACGCACCTCCGCTCGCCGCACGCGCGGCTCGTCGTTGCCGGAGGCCGGGCCTCGTCAGGACCGCGCGAGGCTAGGTCTTGGGCTTCTCGATAGAAGCTTTGAGTTCGTTCAGGGCGTCTTCCATGCGTTTGCTGACGAGCGCATAGGCTTCGGCCTGAGTCTGCTGGGTCGTGCGCGCGATGTCCTGCATGTCCGCGAGCGCGTTGTGCAGCGCGCGTTGCACGACTTCGTTGGCGTTGAACGGCGGTTGCGTCGAGGTCGTGGCGAATTGTTTTGCGATGCCTTCGAGATCGCTCAAGGTCCGGCGCAGGATTTCGAGTTGTTTGTCGCGCAGCGCCTCCATGCCGCCGAACGCGACGCGATTGGTCGCCGCGAGCGCTTCGACGTCCTTGCGGCGCGATTCCATGATCGCGGTGACGTCGAACCCAGGAAGCTGGTACTGCTGGAACATGGCTGCAAACTGGCTGAACGGATCGCTGAAATTTTGGTTCATCGTGCCTCCCCAGGGTTTTGTCGGTCGAATGCGAGCCATTCTTGCGGGCAAAGGCGAGGATGGCCCGGGCAGCATGCGCCGTGTGCGCGAAGCCATGCCAACGCGCAGCCAGCACCTGATACTACCAATATAAGCCGTGGAAATGGGGCAAGGGAAAACACCAGAACGAGCGGTCGCCTCCCCGGCGCGCGCGACGTTCGATTGAGGTTGATGCAGGTCAATTCGTGCCGCGCCGAGCAAGCGACCATTGAATTATCGCGGCGCGGTATCGGTGCGCCCGACGGTCGGGAGAACATCATGATCAGGGGTGAAGGGCGCATCGTGGCGGCTTTGGGCGCGGTGTTCGTGACGCTGGGCGGCATCAATGCGGCGCTGCGCGGCCTGCTCTTCGACGAGACGTCGGTGATGTACTACGGCGTGCTCGCGATACTCATCGGGGCTGCGTCGTTCGTCGTGATGCTGACACCGTTCCCGAGCGACGAGCCCTGACGATTGAGCGCGTGTCGATCAGATTCTCTCCTCGTCGGCGAATACGCCGTGCTCCGCCTTGATCTGCTCGCGATCGATGCACTGGACGTGCCAGCGTCCGGTGCTCTTCATGCCGGCGCCGTCGGCATACCAGAGGACGCGTCCCGCGAGACCCTCGCATGGGCCATCCGGCGCGTCGACATCGAGGCGCTCCAGAACGCAGATGGGATCGCCCACTTGCTGGCCGCAAATCATCGTGCCGTTCGAACCTGTGCGCAAGCCGCCCCAGTCCGGCACATCGACGGACTGATGACCCTCGCGCGACCATCGGCGGGTTTCCTTGTCGAGCCACAGGATGGCGTAGGCCGCCGATTGAGCGCCTTCGAAGCCATCCAGCTTGACCGTGATACGCATGTCATCCTCCATGAAGCAAATTCGATGGACGAAGACGCTCGGCGCTTTCGCCGGCCATGAGCGTCCTCGGTTGAATGGCGGCTTGCGCCGCGCGTATTGTTGAGGCGTTGCGACGCGATCTTCTCAGACTGCGATGAGAGGTTCGAACTGGACGCCGCAGATAAGTTTAATCGCGCCGCATGTAATGGGTTCCATCGCCGATGCGTTCGTAAGGCACGCTTCGGATCGCGAACTTGCCGCGCCGCAACAGCGATGATGTCCGAACCAAACAAGCAAGTCCGATGCCGAAATGTGTCGCCGACACATGTTCGCTTCGTGACTGCATGAGTCAAGTTTAGTACGACAATCTGACCGTTCAGCGACAGTCATCGGAGGCAAATCGCCGCACGCGCGAGCAACCGATGCGCGATGCGTGCGCCGCATCATCGCGTGATGTGGTGTAACCAGAATGCCCGGCGAGCGTGCATCGGTGCACCAAGGCGGCTTCGCGCGCCCCAGCGCATCGCGCGTGCGTGCCGTTCGTTTGCTGCTGCGACGGACAACACGCTGCGCTGCAATATCGATGGAGATGAATTCATGCGCGCAATGGTCTTCGACGGCAACGGTCCTTTCCTGCAGTTGCGCGATCTGCCCGATCCGGTGCCGCGCGCAGGTGAATTGCTCATCGACGTCCATGCGTGCGGCGTGTGCCGCACCGATCTGCATGTAGTCGACGGCGAGCTCGCGCATCCGAAGCGGCCCGTGATACCGGGCCACGAGATCGTGGGAATGGTCGCGCGGCTCGGCGCGGGCGTGACGAACTTCGCGCCCGGCGATCGCGTGGGCGTGCCGTGGCTGGGCCATACCTGCGGCCGTTGCCGCTACTGCATCGCCGGCCGCGAGAATCTCTGCGATGCGCCGGGTTTCACCGGCTATACGATCGACGGCGGTTACGCGCAACGCGTCGTCGCCGATGCGCGCTACTGCCTGCATCTGCCGCAACGGTATTCGGACGTGGAAGCCGCGCCGCTGCTGTGCGCGGGACTGATCGGCTATCGCACGCTCGCGATGGCCGGCGACGCGCAGCGCATCGGCATCTATGGCTTCGGCGCGGCCGCGCATATCGTCGCGCAGGTGGCGAAGCATCAGGGGCGCGCGGTCTATGCGTTCACGCGTCCGGGCGATATCGCGGCGCAACGTCTCGCGCTCGCCCTGAAGGCGCATTGGGCGGGCGGCAGCGACGAGACGCCGCCCGATGAACTCGACGCCGCGCTGATCTTCGCGCCCGCCGGCGCGCTCGTGCCCGCGGCGCTCAAGGCGGTCGCGAAGGGCGGCGCCGTGGTGTGCGGCGGCATCCACATGAGCGACATTCCTTCGTTTCCGTATGCGCTGCTCTGGGGCGAGCGGCGCGTCATGTCGGTGGCGAATCTCACGCGCGAGGACGGCCGCGCGTTCATGGGGATCGCCGCGCAGTTTCATTTGGATCTGCACACGACGCCTTATCCGCTCGACGAAGCGAACCGCGCACTCGCCGATCTGCGCGACGGCAAGCTGACGGGGGCGGCGGTGCTGACGGTCCGCGCGTGAATCAGTGATGTTCGAGCATCGCGCGATCGACGATGCGGACCTGACGCCCGTTGAGCCCGATCGCGCCTTCGCGCTGCAGCTTCGAGAGCGTGCGGCTCACGGTTTCGAGTTCGAGCCCGAGATAGCTGCCGATATCCGCGCGCGTCATCGGCAAGAGCAGATCGACCGGATGTCCGCCGGATGACGTTGCGCCCGCGTCGAGGCGTTCGGCGAAATCGAGCAGGAACGCCGCGACGCGTTCGCGCGCGGGCATGGTGCCGAGCATCAGCGCGAGACGCGATGCGCGCACGATCTCCGCGCTCATGATCGCGAGCAGTTCGTGCTGCATCCCCGCGTATTCGCGACACAGCGGTTCGAGAATGCCGACCGGCATGATCCGCACGACGCTCGCTTCGAGCGCGACGGCGTCGCTTTCATGCCGGTTCGTGCATATGCCGTCGAGACCGAGCGTTTCGTTTTCGAAGTGAAAGCCCGTGACCTGCGTGTGCGGCGCGCTGTCATCGTCGCTGCTGGGGAATGTCGCAACGGTCTTGAAGCAACCGCTTTGCACCGTATACAGGCTGCGCAACGGCTCCCCCGCGCAATACAACGCATCGCCACGCTCGACGGTGCGCGTCGGAAACGGGATCGCGTCGGTGTCCGAAAAGCGGACGTGCAACGTCGGCGCGCGCCGGGTCGAAGCGCCTGCATCGATTGAAGGTTCCATTGCGACTTCCTCCTTCAAGACCAGTATGGTTCACGAATGGAGGAAAAGAAAATCGGCCTGACTCGCGCGACCGTTTCAGAACTCGATATCGAGTTCGTCGATTTCCTCGGCTTCCTGTTGCGCATCGGCGATCCAGCGGCGCATCTCCGGCATCGCGAGAATGCGCTCGCCGTACGCGACGATATCGGCGTCGAGCTTGACATCGTAGGTGACGAAGCGCGTGACGACCGGCGCGAACATCGCGTCCGCGCCCGTCCGTTCGCCGAACAGATACGGACCACCATACTGCGCGAGACATTCATGCCAGATCGTCACGATCCGCTCGATGTCGGTCTGCGCGCGCGCCCATACCTTGAAGCCCGGAAAGTGCGCCTTCAGGTTCATCGGCAGGGCGGAGCGCAGTGCGGCAAAACCCGAGTGCATCTCGCCGCAAATCGCGCGGCAATGCGCGCGTTCGGCGCGCTCCTTCGGCAACAGGCCGGCATCGGGGCATACTTCATTCAGATATTCCGCGATGGCGAGCGTGTCCCAGACCTTGATGCCATCGTGAAAGAGACACGGCACGAGTATCGATGGCGACAGCAAAAGCAGTTCGGCGCGCGCGCCGGGATCGTCGGCGGGCATCACGACTTCCTCGAACGGCAGTCCGCTGAACTTCGTGAGCAGCCAGCCGCGCAGCGACCAGGACGAATAGTTCTTGCTGCTGATGGTGAGCGTGGCGTTCGCCATGAGTCGTTCCTCGCGCGTCGTGCACCAAGACGGATCGAGCGCGGTGCGCCCAAGCACCGAAGCGCGGCAAAACGCGCTCGTGAATGGCATCTGTGCAAAGCCTATGCCAATCGCGTGACATATGAAGGCCCATGTAGCCATCGATTGGCATGGCTATTGCCTCCTTTCGTCGCCATGAATCCGTTCACCTATGCGGGCTATCAGGCCTGGTCCGATTCGATGCTGCCGATCCGCCACGCCGCTACGCTCGTCGAAGGCGCGCTGCGTGTCTGGAAGGGTATCGGCGAGACGCCGCAGGCCCGCGGTATGGCGGCGCTCTGCGAACAGGTCGCGCTCGCGGGCCTGACGCACGCGCGGCCGCCATTCGATATCGCGCCGGTGCAAGCCGAAGGCAAAACGATGCGCGTCCTGGAAGAAGTCGCGGCATCGACGCCGTTCTGCGATCTGCTGCATTTTTGCAAGGACGATGCGTCCATCGTGCAGCCGCGCGTGCTCGTTATCGCGCCGATGTCCGGCCACTTCGCGACCCTCTTGCGCGGCACCGTGCAGACGATGCTCGCCGATCACGACGTCTATATCACCGACTGGCGCAATCCGCGCGACGTCTCGCTGATGCACGGCCGCTTCGGCTTCGACGAATACGTGCAGCACATCATCGATTTCATCGAGACGATCGGGCCGGGCGCGCATCTGCTCGCCGTCTGCCAGCCGACCGTCGCGGCGCTCTCGGCGGTTGCGCTGATGGCCGAGGACCGGCATCCCGCCGAGCCGGCGAGCATGACGCTGATGGCCGGTCCCATCGATACGCGCGTGAACCCGACGCGCGTGAACGAACTCGCGAAAAGCAAGCCGATCGACTGGTTCGAGCGCAATCTCATCAGCATGGTGCCGTTCGGTTTCGCGGGCGCGATGCGGCGCGTTTATCCGGGCTTCGTACAGCTGGGCGCGTTCATGTCGATGAATCTCGCGCGTCACATCGAATCGTTCGAGGAGATGCATCATCAACGCGCGAAGGGCGACGTCGCGAAGGCCGATGCGATCCGCGTTTTCTACGAGGAATACTTCGCGACGATGGACCTCACCGCGGAGTTCTATCTGGAAACCGTCGACACCGTGTTTCAGCGGCACGCACTGCCGCTGAAGCAGCTCGAAGTGCGCGGCCGCAAGGTCGATCCGTCGGCGATCCGGCGCACCGCGCTTTTCACCGTCGAGGGCGAGCGCGACGATATCTGCGCCGTCGGCCAGACGCTCGCGGCGCAGGATCTGTGCGACAAGCTGCGGCCGTATCTGAAGGCGCATCATGTTCAGACGGGCGTCGGCCACTACGGCGTGTTCAACGGCAAGCGCTGGGAGCAGCAGATTTATCCGCGCATTCGCGCATTGATCCACGACAACGAGCCCAGTCCCGCCGGTGTGAATGCGCGCACGCAGCCGATGGTGCCCTTGCACGCAATCGCGCCGCTCGCACGCGAATCCTCGGTCGCCGAGGATCAGGCGCAGACGGCGAACGAGGGCGATGACAAACAGGCGATCGCCGATCCCGAATAACGCTAGCTCGAGAGCGGCAGAACGATGCGCGACTCCGCGCCGCCGCCGTCGCGCGCGCGCAGTTCGAGCGTTCCGCCGTGCAGCCGCGCGATGCGCTCGACGATTGCAAGTCCGAGGCCCGTGCCCTTCGGCTGGCCTTCGCCGCCGCCGCGCTTGAACGGCTGCTTCAGCGCTTCCGGATCCTGACCGCCGAGGCCTTTTCCGCGATCCGCGATCACGACGCAGGCCGTGTTCGCCTCGCGATCTGTCCACGTCCGCACTTCCAGGCCGACTACGCCGTAGAGCACTGCGTTCTGCATCAGGTTCATGAGCATCCGCATCATGCTGATCGGCCTGAACGGGAACGGTTCGATCTCGCCGAGATCGAGCGCGAACTCGTGCCCCAGTCCGGCGAAATCGGCGGCCAGATTGGCGATCAGCGCGTTGAGATCGCCGACGACGGGCGTTTCCTTCGCGCCGCTGCCCGCGTAGTCCATGAACTGCTGAAGAATCGTATCGATGGTGTCGAGATAGCCTTCCGCCGATGCCGCGAAAGCCGCGTCCGTCGATGGCACGGCGGACATCGCCATGGCGAGGCGCAGCTTGGTCATCGGCGTGCGAATGTCGTGCGAAATGCCCGCGAGCATCAGCGCGCGCGTGGCGTCGGCTTCCTTCAGCGCGGCCGTCATGCGATTGAAGGCGCCGCTGACCTGGGCGATTTCCGTCGGACCGTCGGTCGGCAGGACGCCCGGCTCGCCGCCCGCGGACACGAGCCGAGCGGCATCGGCGAGATGCGCGAGCGGACGGTTCAGATGGCGCTGGATCACGTACGCCGTCGCGAACGCGAGCGCGCCGAGTCCGAGCGAAAGGAAAAGGGCGGTCGCGAGGCCGTCGTCGTGCGCCGCTTCGGGCACCGGCAGCGCCAGCCAGCGCGGCTCGCCCGCCAGATGCGCGCGGATCCACAAGCGCTGCTGACCGTCGTCGGACGCTTCTGCGCCTTGCCAGCGCACGAGCATGTCGGCGGGCAGATGCGCGCGCAGGCTCTCGATGAACGTCCGGCGCTGATACGTTTGATAGAAGCGCAAGCGCGATCCCGGCGCCATGTCGCGCGCGCCGGCGGGCAGTTCGGCGCGAAGGTCGAGGTTCACGGCGACGCTTTGCGCGGCTTCGGGCGGCGAAGTTTTCAGGAGCGTATCGAGCGTGACGATATAGCTCGCGAAGGTCGCCGCCGCGCGCTCGATGCGCGGCGTCTGGATGAAATGGAGCAGCACGGCGATCGCGCACACCTGGCTCACCGCGACGAGCGCGACCAGCAGCAGGATGTTGCGCGCGAAGAGCGAGCGCGGCGCCCACTTCACGATTCGATTTCCGCGAGCAGCATGTAGCCGACGCCCCACACGGTCTTGATGAACCGAGGCTTGCCCGGATCTTCCTCGACGATCTGACGCAGCCGCAACACCTGCACGTCGATGCTGCGATCGAGCGCGTCGTGATCGCGGCCGCGCGTGCGGGCGATGAGGTTGTCGCGGCTGACCGCGCGGTTCGGCGACGAGCCGAACGCCGTGAGCAACTGCATCTGCGCGGAATGAATCTCGAACGGCTCGCCGCCGCGATACAGCTTTTGCTTCGCGAGATCGAGGCAGAAATCGCCGAAACGGATGCGCTGCTGCGTATGCGTCGGGTCGCCCGCCGCAATCTTCTGGCGGCGCAGCAACGCACGCACGCGAGCGACGAGTTCCTGCGGCAGAAAGGGCTTGGCAAGGTAATCGTCGGCGCCGGTTTCGAGGCCGACGACCTTGTCGACCGGATCGCCTTTCGCGGTGAGCATCAGGATCGGCAGCGTCTGGCCTTCGGCACGCAGGCGCTTGCAGACCGAGAGGCCGTCTTCGGGCTCCATCATCCAGTCGAGCACCAGCAGGTCGTAAGGCTCGCGCTGCAAATAGCGGTCGAGCCGATTGCCATTTTCGACGACGCGTACCTCGAAACCCTGCGAACTCAGAAATCGCTGCAGCATGTTGCGCAACTCGGCTTCGTCGTCAAGCACGATGATCTTCGGCAGGGTTTCCATGGAGGCTCCGGGTCAGCGTTGCGCGGCGTGCTCGTGCATGAAGGCTTCGATTTGCGGCAGCGTGACGTAGCCGTTCTTCTGCGTGTCGATTTCGTCGAAGTGCTTGGCGACCATCGGCATGCCCGTGGATGCCTGCTCGCGCGTGAGCTTGCCGTCGTGCGTGGTGTTGGCGCTCGAAAAGCGCGTCTGCAACTGGCCGAGCACGTGTTCGAGGCGCGGGCTCGCGCCCATCGGCTGCGTAGCGGTCTGCGCGAACGCCGCGCCCGACGTGGCGCACGCCGCGCATGCCGCAAGGATGACAAGAATCTTTCGCATGGCTCTCTCCCCTGATTCGCTACGGATGAACGTCGACGGTGATGCCATTCTATTGAGCCGCGCGGCGAACGCAATCTTGGGGATGCTACGAATCATGTCGCCGTATTTCGCGTTCGATGCCGCGCATTCGCGCCGACATCACGCGACATAAGTTACGGCTCACGCATCGGGCAGGGCTTCGCTATCGTTCTCATCGCCGGCAGTTGCATTTCTTTGTTGCTGCCGTATTCAACGTCTCACGATGCATGAGGACTTCAACATGAATTGCCGTTTGCTCAGCGTTTCCGCCGTTGCCGCCATCAGCCTGACCTGCGCGAAGACCGCATCGGCTGGAACGAGCGTGCAGGTTTCCTACGTCGCGCCCGCCGTCGTTTACGCGCCGCCGCCGCGTCCCGTGTACTACTACGCGCCGCCGCCGAGGCCGCAGTATTACTACGTGCCCGCGCGCACGATCGTCGTCGAGCCGGCGTTCGCGCCGGTGGTGGTCGCCGCGCCGCCGCCGCCTCCGCCGCCGCAGCCTGCGGTCATCGTGACGCCGTATGGAGTTGCGCCTGCCGTCAGAGTGACCTACGCGCAGCCGGTGCTCGCGACGCCCGTCGTCGTCATGCATTGAGCAATGCGATCCACGGCCGCCTCCTATACTGGATGAACCGCATCGGCGCAACTGCCGATGCGGCGGCGAGCCCGGCGCGTCGCGCCGTTTCATGGCGTTCCAACAGGAGGATCGAGCCATGCTATTCATCGTCAACTGGACTGCGCAACCCGAGGCCGAACGACTCGCGGCCGAGCGATTCCTGCAAACTCGCGGCGCGCCGCCCGACGGCATTCATCTGCTGGGCCGCTGGCATGCGATCGGTTCGATCTGGGGTATCGCCGTGTGCGAATGCGACAACGTCGAGCCGCTCGCGCAATGGGCGCACGAATGGGCCGATTTGTTCATGTTCGACATCAAGCCGGCGATCACGGACGAGCAGGTCGGAAAAATGCTCGCCGAGTATGCGCAGCGACAGTAGCGGGGCAAGCGGCCCGATTCGTCGTACGAACGCGCGTCGAGAGCTTAGGGTTTGCGTGGCTTGCAGCGGCACGGAGAATGCCTCAACATCACAAATGTACTAGTTAGTTCAAATTTGAGCGCCATATTCGATCTCCGCGAAGTTGTTTCAAGCATGGCGCCGTCAAGGAGCGAAGCGTGACCCAATCCCCTACGAAAGAACCTTGCGTCATATCGGTTGCGATCACCGGCTCGGTGCCGCGCAAGAAAGACAATCCTGCCGTGCCGATCACGATTGCCGAGCAGATCGAAAGCACGCACGAGGCGTATGAAGCGGGCGCGACGCTCGTGCATCTGCATGTGCGCGACGAGGATGAACGATCGAGCTCGGACCGGCACAGGTTCGCGGAATTGCAGGAAGGCATCCGCAAGCATTGCCCTGACATCATCATCCAGTTCTCGACGGGCGGGCGCGGGCGTTCGTTCGAGCAGCGCGGCGCGATGCTGGACTTGAAGCCTGACATGGCGTCGCTCGCGACGGGATCGGTCAACTTTCCGACGATCGTCTACGAGAATCCGCCCGATTTCGTGCGCTCGCTCGCGCAGACGATGCTCGATCACAACGTGAAGCCCGAGATCGAGATCTTCGATCTGGCGATGCTCTATAGCACCGTCGATCTCGTGAATCAGGGTTTGTTGAAATCGCCTGTACACGTTCAGTTCGTGCTCGGCGTGAAGAACGCATTGCCCGCGCGACGCGAGATTCTCGAGTTCGAGGTCGAGCAGTTGAAGAAGAATCTGCCGGATGCCACGTGGACGGCTGCGGGCATCGGGCGCCATCAGCTCGAAGTGAATCATTGGACGTTGCAATTGGGCGGACATTGCCGAACGGGACTCGAAGACAACGTGCGCTGGGACAAGGACACGCTCGCGAAGAGCAATGCGCAACTCGTGAGCCGGGTGGCGTCGTTATGCGCGGAGTACGGTCGGCCGGTGGCGACGGCGAAGGAAGCGAGGAAGCTGTTGTCGATCTGAATTTCGATGGCGATGGCCGAAGCGCGCTTGCGGGAGACCGCGGGCGCGTTTTTGTTTACGCTGCGCAATATCGCTTCGCATGCCGAAATGTCATTCACGGCTCGCACTTCGCGTGCGGTGAAATACTGAGCATGGGACAGGCGGCTTGCGGTGCCTCGCGCGAAAATCTGCCTGACAAAATCTGCCTTACAATCGGTCTCCACCCTGACAAGCACGTCACGCGCGAACATGAACGAGCGTAAGTCATCCGGCCTCGCCGACCGGATTTATAGCGACATCCTCAACAGCATCATCGAAGGCGAGTTCAAGGAGGGCGACCGGCTCCTCACCGAACACGCGCTCGCGGAACGATTCGCCACCTCGCGTCCGACCGTGCGCGAGGCGCTCGCGCGGTTGCGCGCAGACGGCATCATCGTGACGCGGCGCGGATCGGGAACGATCGTGGGTCGCCGCCCCGATCCCGACGTGCGCCGCTTCGCTCCGCTGGAAACGCTATCCGACATTCGTCGCTGCTACGAATTTCGCGTGGTGACGGAGTCGGGCGCGGCGGAACTGGCCGCCGTCAAGGCCGAGGAGCAAGACATCCGCGCGATTCAGGACGCGTGGGATCAGCTCGAACGCGTCGTCGAAACGCAGGAGGGCATCGGCGCGAAAGACGATTTCGCGTTTCATCTCGCGGTCGCGCGAGCGTCTAAAAATCAGTTCTTCATCACCGTGCTGTCGTTCATCGAAGAACAGGTCGAAGTCAGCATGAACCTGTCACGCAACCTGTCGTACGTGAAGACGCTCGAACGCCAGCGTCTCGTTCAGAGAGAGCATCGCGAAATCCTCGAAGCGATCCGCGCGCGCGATTCCGCCCGAGCCGGGCAAGCGATGAAGGCGCACCTCGAGAACGCGGTCGAGCGCATGTTCGGTGAATAATTTCGACCCGACAGTTGTCACACAACCTTAGCCAACTTGCGATAAACCGGCTCCCTCCCGGCAAAGTTGTTTGACAACTTTAACCCGCCTTGCTACCTTCTGCGGACCTTTTCCGTCGATTCAGCGAGGCGTCATGAATACCGATCCCATCGTCGTCAGCGAGTTTTCCGCATCCGTCATGGCGGTGCCGCCCCTGGCGCGTCGCCCGGATTATTCGCTCGATCCCAAAGCCAACCGCAGGCTGATCGCTCATATCGAGGCCGGCGGCGTCTCCACGCTGCTTTACGGCGGCAACGCGAATCTGTACCACGTCGCCGTCAGCGAGTTCCGGGAGTTGCTTGACATGCTGGCCGAGTCGGCTGGCCCGCGGACTCGCGTCATTCCGGCCATCGGCCCTGACTACGGGAAGATGCTCGATCAGGCGCGCATCCTCGCGCAGACGGGCTACCGCACCGCGATGATCCTGCCGCTCGCGGGTTTCACCACGCCGGAGGGCGTCGCGCACGGCCTCAGACGTCTTGCCGATGTGGCCGGCATGCCGTTCACGCTCTATATCAAGAGCGAGAGTTACATCGACGTGGACGGGCTTGCCGGCCTCGTCGATGACGGCACGCTGCTCGCGGTGAAATACGCGATTCAGCGGGCCAATCCAGCGGACGACGGCTATCTGCGGCGCTTGCTCGAAAGCGTGCCGGCGTCGAAGGTCGTGTCGGGCATGGGCGAGCGCCCCGCGCTGGTTCACACGCGCGACTTCGGTCTCGCGTCATGGACGACCGGCTCGGGATGCATCGCGCCGCACGCAGTGATGGCGCTGCTGCGCGCGGCAAAAGCAGGCGGCACCGGGGCTGATTCCATCTACGAGCACTTTATGCCGCTCGAAACCCTTCGCGACGAAGTCTCGCTGATCCGCGTTCTGCACGACGCCGTGACCTTGTCGGGCATCGCCGACATGGGCCCGGTACTGCCGTTGCTGAGCGCGTCGCCCGAAGCTGCGTTGCCGGCCATCGAACGTGAAGCGCGCGCGCTGCTCGCATTCGATGAAACCCTCCGCGTTTCCGGGAAACGTGCAGGAAACCCCAGTTAAATACAGGTTAAAGCGGGAGGTAACAAGCGCTCGGGGTATATCCCGAGACGGCTTGCAAAGCGCTATCGGCAGAGGAAAAAAGCCGGTTCGGCTGTTTCGGTAACAGCATCGGCGGGTTGCGATTTGCTTGACATCCTATAACCTCGTTAGCTATTTTTCAGCATCCAAGCCGCAACGAGGACGCACGCGCACGATAGACACGCAAGAATCAGAACGAAGTACAAACAGGCCGGCGATCAACACAATCGACAACATCGACGATCCGACCGGACCTCTTCCCGACCAGCGGTTGCGAGAGAAGTGAGGAGACAACATGGCTTTCAAGGCAGGACTGTCAGTGAAACTGGCGGCGATTTGCGTCGCCGTGAGCGCGGCTTTCGGCACGAGCGCGGCCCACGCGGCCGATCCCGTGTCGATCAACATCGTCGACGTTGCAGGCAATCTGCAACTGACGCAAAAGGGCTTCGAGGCGTTCAAGGCCAAGTATCCGAACCTCGTGTCCAGCATCACGTTCACGAATGCGCCGGCGCCGCAACTGCCGGGCAAGATCAAGGCGATGCAGGCGGCGGGGCGCTCGGACATCGACCTCGTCGTGACGGGCACCGACGCGCTCGCGGCCGGCATTCAGCAAGGTCTGTGGGAGAAGCTTCTGCCCGACAACGCCAAGGCATTCCCCGGCGTGCTCGACAAGTACGCGCCCGGTCCGCGCAAGATGCAGGACATCGCGCAGGGCTACGGTCTGGAAGTGACGTACATGCCAGCGGGTCCGCTGCTCGAATACAACCCGGCCAAAGTCACCGATGTCCCCAAGACGCCGGATCAACTGCTCGCGTGGTGCAAGGCGCATCCGAACAAGCTGATCTACGCGCGTCCGGCCAACTCCGGCCCGGGCCGCACCTTCCTGATGGGCCTGCCGTACGTGCTCGGCGACAAGGACCCGATGGACCCGATCAACGGCTGGGACAAGACCTGGGCGTTCCTCAAGCAACTGAACGACTGCATTCCGTACTACCCGGGCGGCACGTCGGCCGTGATGAAGGAGCTGGGTGAAGGCACGCGCGACATGACCGTCACCGTGACGGGCTGGGACATCAATCCGCGCGCGCTCGGCATCGTGCCGGCGGAATTCAAGGTCGGCGCATTCGACAACATGACGTGGGTCAACGACGCCCATTACATGGTGATTCCGAAAGGCGTGCCGAAGGAAAAGCTCGACGTGCTCTACAAGCTGATGAACTTCATGCTCGAGCCGGCGCAGCAGGCGCTGACATATGACGATGGCTATTTCTATCCTGGCCCGGCGGTGAAGGACGTGCCGCTCTCGATGGCGCCCGCGAAGAGCCAGGAAGTCATCCAGAAGTTCGGCCGTCCGGAATACGCGAAGCTCCTCGCCGACCGTCCGCACGTACTGCCGCTGAACGCGCAGGCGATGGTCGCCGCGTTCCAGAAATGGGACCGCGAAATCGGCGCGGCGAAGACGAAGTAAGTCGACGTATCGGTGTGATGAGACGGCGACGTTCCTCGCGAGGAGCGTCGCCGCTTGTACAAAAAAGCGCAGGAAATGTCATGAAGCACACTTTTGAGCAGTTGCGCCTCGACTCGGTCTCGCGCAGCTTCACCAACGCCGAAGGTCAGCAACTCGCGGCGTTGAAGGGACTCGATCTGAACATCCAGCGCGGCGAGTTCATCGCACTGCTCGGACCGTCGGGCTGCGGCAAGTCGACCGCGCTGAACTGCATCGCCGGATTGCAGCCGTTGACCGGCGGCGGCATCTGGCTCGACGACAAACGTATCGACGTGCTGCCGCCCGAAAAGCGCGGCTTCGGCATGGTCTTTCAGAACTACGCGCTGTTTCCGCACATGTCGGTGCTGGACAACGTCGGTTTCGGATTGAAGATGCGCGGGGTATCCAAGGCCGAAGCGACGAAGCGGGCGAAAGCCGCGTTGCAACTCGTGCAACTGATCGGCCACGACGCCAAGCTGCCCGGTCAGCTTTCCGGCGGCCAGCAACAGCGCGTGGCGATCGCGCGCGCGATCGTCATCGAACCGCCGCTCGTTTTGATGGACGAGCCGCTCTCTAACCTCGACACCAAGTTGCGCATCGAAATGCGCGCCGAGATTCGCCGCATCCACGGCAAGCTGGAGCGCGCGACGATCTACGTCACGCACGATCAGGACGAAGCGCTCTCGATGGCCGATCGCATCGTCGTGATGAAAGAGGGCGTCGTGCAGCAGGTCGCGTCGCCGAAGGAAGTCTATTCGCGTCCGAAGAACCTGCACGTCGCGCGGTTCATGGGCTTTCGCAATGTCGTGCAGGCGACGCTCGAAGGCACGCAGGGCGATTGCGTCGCGGTGAACGCGAACGGCGTCAGGCTGCTCGGCACGCCGATGGAAGGCTTCGACAGCAAGCGCGTTGCGGTCGCGCTGCGTCCGGAAGACATGGAGCGCGTCGCGCCCGGCACGGAAAACGCGTTCGACGCGCACGTCGAAGTCGTCGAGTACGGCGGACGCGATTCGCTCATCATCATCGATACGGCGTTCGGCAAGCTCTGGGCGCGCATCGCGGGCGAATGCAGCGAAGGCGAGCGCATCACGCTGCGCGTCGCGCCTTCGAAGACGCTCGTGTACGGAGAAGAAAAATGATCGCGCTTCCCGCGCAGCGCGATCCGAAGGGCTGGCTCGTAGCGCCCGCGCTCGTCTTCATTCTCGCGCTGTTCATCTATCCGTTCGCCTATGGGCTGATGCTGTCGTTCAATCCGATGAACGGCGGCGGCATGTGGGCGAACTACGTCACGTTCTTCACCGATTCGTCGATGTGGCCGACGATCATCGTCACGCTCAAGCTCGCCGTGCCCGCGACGATCATCAACGTCGGCGTATCGGTGCCCGTCGCGTTCGCGCTGCGCCGCACGTCGCCGTGGCAGAAGTTCGCGACGACGCTGCTCGTCGTGCCGGTGACGCTCGGCACCGTGCTGATCGCCGACGGCATGCTCACGTACTTCAGTCCGAACGGCTGGTTCCCGCAGGCGTTGCAGGCGCTGCATCTCTACGGCGATGAAGTGCGTCTCACGCACAACTACTGGGGCGTGCTGATTTCGCTGATCGTGTCGGGATTTCCGTTCGCGTTTCTGCTGACGCTTTCGTACGTGACCGGCATCGATCCGACGCTCGCGCGCGCGGCGGCCACGCTCGGCGCGAATCCGTGGCAGCAGTTCCGTCAGATCTATCTGCCCTTGCTGTTGCCCGGCCTCACGATGACCGCGTGTCTCTCGTTCGTGCAGGCGTTCTCGGTGTTTCCGTCGGCGGTGCTGCTCGGCGCGCCGGCCGGCCCGACGCGCGTGATTTCGATCGCCGCATCGGAGGCTGCGTTCGAAAACTACGACTACGCGCTCGCATCGACCATCGCGATCGTGATGGGCTTCGTGCAGTTGCTCGTGGTCGGCGGCATGCTCGGCGCGCGCCGCTTCTTCTATACGGGTCCGGTGACGGGAGGCAAGGGATAATGACGACCGATAACCGCGCGGCGTCCGGCTGGCAGGCCGGCGCCCCGACTCGAAGCACGGGCAAACAGATGAAACAGCAAGCGAGCCTGCGCGCCAGGCTATGGAAGTTCTTCGTCTGGACGACGATGGCCTTCTTCCTCGTCAACGTGCTGCTGCTGATCGCGACGGTCGCCGTGAATTCGGTGGCGACGCGCTGGTTCGGCACGCTGCTGCCGCAAGGCTTCACGCTGCACTGGTACGCGCAGGCGTGGAGCGACTTCCAGCTTTCGAGCGTGCTGCTCGTGACGCTCGAAGTGGTCGGCGCGGTCGTGCTGCTGTCGATCGCGCTCGGCGTGCCCGCCGCGTATGCGCTCGCCCGCGTGCAATTCCCCGGCAAGCGTTTCGCGATGCTCGTCTTCCTGCTGCCGCTGATGGTGCCGCCCGTGACCTACGGCATCCCGATGGCGACGGTCATGTACAAGTTCCATCTCGCGGGCACGCTGACCGGCGTGATCCTCGCGAACCTGGTGCCTGCGCTGCCGTTCGTCATTCTCGTGATGACGCCGTTCATCGAGCAGATCGATCCGAATCTGGAATCGGCCGCGCGCATCTTCGGCGCGAACACGGCGAAGTATTTCCGCTACGTGCTGCTGCCGCTGCTCGTGCCGGGCATGCTGGCTGCCGGCTTGCTGGTGCTGGTGCGGACCATCGGCATGTTCGAGCTGACGTTCTTCACCGCCGGTCCGACGACGCAGACGCTCGTCGTCGCGCTGTACTACGCGGTGTTCTCGACGGGCGTGCGCGCGCCGCAGTCCATCGACGCGATGGCGATGATCTACATGGCCATCACGATGATCTGGGTGCTGATCGCGTTGCAGTTCGTGAGCCCGACGCAGCTCGTGTCGCGCGTGAAGGAACAGAAGCAGTGACGAAATTTCGTGCAGTTGGAGAGCTGAACGCGGAACCGCGCCTGAGTATCGCGAGCGGGCCGCATGTGATCGAAATCGCGCCGATGGCGGGCGGGCGCATCACGCGCTTCGCCACGCGGGATGCGCGCGGATTGCATGACTGGCTCGCGCCGGTGACAGTCGCGAGCTGGTCTTGCGATGCGTGGCCCAAGGGCGGCAGCTATCCGCTCGTGCCGTTTTCGAATCGCGTGCGCGATGCGCGTTTTCCCGCGCCGGACGGTTCCGTCGTCGAACTGGCGACGTTTCCAGGCATGACGCACGCGTTGCATGGATTCGGCCAGTACGCGGCGTGGAGCGTCGAGTTGCACGAGGCGGATTGCGTCGTGATGCGTTACACGCATGGCGAGGGCGAGCACGGCTGGCCGTGGGCGTTCGAGGCCGTGCAACTGATCGAGGCCAATGCGGATGGCGCGCGGCTGTCGATGCGTGTCGCGAACCGGTCGTCGAGCCCGATGCCGGTCGGCCTCGGTTTTCATCCGTATTTCGGCGCGCTGGAAGCCGAACTCCATACGACGACGCATTGGCGTCACGAAGCCGAAATCGCGATCGAGCCGACGGACGAACGTCCCGCGCTTCTCCACCAACGCGAGACGGAAGGGTACACGCGCTATCTGAGCGGCTGGGACGGCCGTGCGACGCTGCATTACGCCGACGGCCGCACGCTCGGATTGATCGCCGACGACGCGCTCGGTCACGTCGTCGTGCATTGTCCGGCCGGGGCGGGTTATCTGTGCGTCGAACCGGCGTCGCACGTGAGCGACGGCTTCAATCTCGCGGCGCAGGGCTTGCGCGGGACGGGCATCGCCGTCATCGAGCCAGGTAGTGAAATACAGGCGTCGCTCTCGATGGCAGCCGGCGCGAACCCGGCCCGGCACGACGGCGCCGCCGCCTGACGCGCGCTTCGACACAGGCGCGCTCGCGGACCGCGCGGCAGCGCGATGCGTTCGCGGGCAGCACGCCCCCGACGATGCAAATATCCGTGTTCATGGCGCACCTCCATCGACTCAGCGCGTGAGCGGCATCGAAAAGAACGATTCGACGAGATCGACGATGCGCCACGTCGCGCAAGGCCGACGGCAATGGGCGTCGAAACCGGCGTCCTTGAGCGTCTGCACCGGATCGGCGGGCCACACGTTGCTCATCGCGACGAGCAGGCGGCCGGTGACATCGCCGTCCGTACTCAACGTGCGCAGAAAGACGTAGCCGGATTCGTTGTCGAGGCTCGTGTCGAGAAGCAGCGCGTGCGGATGCCAGCTATTGACCAGCGCGCGCACCGACTTCAGATCCTGCGAAAGGATGACCTGCAAGCCTTTGAGCCGAAGTTGCACGGCGAGCGAATCGCCGATCGACTTGTCCTTGTGGGCGATCAGCACACGGCGCGATGCGTCTCCGGTACGCGCCCGCTTGATGCGCCACAATGCGAATTCGCTTTCGCTGGCGGCCAGACGGCTTGACATCTCATCCTCCATTCTCGTTTTGGGTTACGTGGTGATTCGACTGCGTTCAGTTTCGGCCGAACGTGCCGGTCGCTAAACCCGGCGCGGGAGGGGAACGCGGGAGATTTTGGGAGACTGCCGAATGTATCCCTGCGAAAGGAGGGTGGAAGTCGGGCAAGGCGCGCGTAATATCGGAACCGTTCTCGGAGCGTCGCAATGGAAAATGGCTATTTCAAAACTGTGTTGCTAGTAGAGGACGAAGGGCTCACCAGGAGCGCGATGAAAAGCCTGATCCTGGCGAACGAGCCTTTGCTCGAAATCGACGAAGCCGATGGAGTCGAGCAGGCGAAAGCCAAGCTTTCCGCCAATACCTACGATCTGATGTTTCTCGACTACCACTTGCGCGGCCAGGCGACCGGCATGGATCTGCTCAACTGGATCCGCGAAGAAGAACGCGAAGTCCAGACGATCATGCTGTCGGCGCAGGATGACCGCGACACGGTGCTCGAATGCATCAAAAACGGCGCGTGCGGATTCATCTCGAAGGGCAGCGAGCAGGGCGCGGGCGTGTTTCGCGAGGCGCTGAAAACGATCCTGAACGGGCGCGTGTATTTGCCGAATACGGTGCTGGGCAAGGGCGGTCACAGCCCGAAGCCGGTTTCGCCGCACGCGGGCGTGACGATCGAATCGCTCGAACTGCCGCCGCGCCTCACCGAGACGCTGCGCTATCTGCTGCAAGGGCTGTCGAACAAGGCGATCGCGCGAAAGATGAACATCAGCGAAAACACCGCGAAGGAATATTCGAGCGATCTGCTCGCGCGCTTTCACGTCACGCGGCGAACGTTTCTAATCGTCGAAATGGCGCGGCGCGGGATCGAAATGCCGATGAGCAATACGTCGTCGGCGTCCTGAGCCGCCAGTTTCTCTTCCTCGACGCGGGCGCACCGAAAGGGCGTCCGCGTCGTCTTTTTTTCATCGGTCCGATGAATCATCCCGGGGATGGTAAGGTAGAGCCCGGACTAAATTTGAGATGGGGTCAGCGTAGGTGATTCGCAGGATGACGTTCACGAAAATGCAAGGCGCCGGCACGGCATTCACGGTGACAGCGGCGCTGCTTCTTGGCGCATGTGCGCCGCTTCCGCAGCAGAACGACACGGCCGCGGCGGCATCGGCGGCATCGGCCGCGCAAGCGGCTCAGGCGGCGGTCAAGGCGCCCGTCGCGCCGGCCCCGCCGGGGGAAAGGCGCATCATGGTCGGCACCGCGAACGGCTATCACCTGATGCTCAAGACGACGCCGCCATCGCAAGTCTGCGACGACAACGCGTTCGCCGACGGCGTGCGCTACGGCTATGCGCTGACATGGAACCGGCTCGTCAGCGAAGACGTGCGCAACGGCGGCAAGGCGAAGCGCAAGTTCGACGCATCGGCCGTTCATTCCCAGGACGATCAATACAAGATCCAGTGGGAAGGAAAGGAGCGCGTCAACGCGTGCGCGTCGGATGGTTATCTGATCGGGCGTGTCGTCGGGACGCATCTCGCCGGCGTCGACATGCGCAACGGCAAGCCCTCCTGAAGCGCGGAAACCGGGGTTAATCGCAGGTGTGCGTCGCGGTGACGTAGCGGCCGGCCGCCGCGATGTCGCCGTAGATCGTGTAGCCCGTGCCGTTCGCCGACGCCTGCGCGATGACGAGCACCAGCGACTGGCTCGTCAGGCCGCCGCTGGGCACGGAGACGGCCAGCGTGTCGGAGCTCGGCGAGTATTCGCGCACGCGCGGCGCGATCGGCGTCCATTTTTCCTTCACGCAGCGGATGAACTCGTACGGCTTGTACTGCGACGTGCCCGACCCGAACGGGACGGTCTTGAGCAGGGCGTCGTCGGTCGAAACGCAGGCGCTCAGGGCGCACGCGCCGATGGCGGCGAACAAGATCGATGTGGTTTTTCTCATGATTCCGATGCCTTTTTCTGTAGTATCCGCTTAAGCTACCGACCCGCGTCTATTCGATGCCCGACAAGCTTCACGGCCGTCGATCCTAACCGTTTCCCTGACAAACCGTAAAGCATGGGCGACCGCTCGTTCGTGCCGGTCGCGCTGTCCGGAACTCCGCGCCAGATCTGAAAGCCAGCTTTCGATCCGTAGTTTTCCCAATATTGGTCAAGTCGGGTCAACCATGGCCGTTATATAGGCGTTTCACACGTTGAAGCCTTTTGTATGGCGCGAGCGCGGGCGGCGGGAGCCGAAATGGCGCTCTCCGTCCGCGCGAAGTCCCGGCAATGCGTGGACCCCGATAACCTTGACGTACCGTTGCCGTCGTCGATTCGCTGACGAAACGCAGCGTGAGCCAGTTTCATAGAACGCATGTCTCGCACAAAGTTGCTCGCCCGGCTTCGCGCCATTTCCCCGATCGGACGTTTGTCCGGCGGCGTCGATCTTCAGCGGCTCGCCGCGCCCGTGCTCACGGTCGTCATCTGCGTGCTGCTGCTCGTCGTCTTCCAGCATCTTTCGCGCTCGGTCGATTACAAGTCGGTCATGCACTCGCTGCGCATGATGACGGCGCAAGCGTGGTTCGCCGCGCTGTTCGCCACCGCGCTCAGCTTCGCCGCGCTCGTCGGGCGTGACGCCGTGGGGCTGCGTCACATCGGCGTCGCGGTGCCGCGGTCTTTGTTGTGGGTCGGCGCGACGGTCGGTTCGGCGCTCGGCAACGTGACCGGTTTCGGCGCGCTGACGGGCGGCGCCGTGCGTTGCCGCGTGTACGGCGCGGCCGATGTCACGCCCGCGCAAGTCGGCCGTCTGACGATTTTCACGAGCATCACGCTCGCGCTGTCCCTCGCGTTCATGGCCGCCGCCGGCATGGTGTTCGGCGCGGAGACGCTCTCCGGCATGATGCACCTGCCGCCGGCCGCGTTGCGCGCGACCGGCGCGGCGCTGCTCGCCGTTTTCGCCGCGATGGTCATCGTCTGCGGCCGCGAGCCGCGCACTTTGCACTCGCGCTGGAAGTGGCTGTCGTTCACCGTGCCGGCGCGCCGCGATTTCGTCGCGCAGGCCGCGCTCGCCGTCGTCGACGTGTTCGGCGCCGGACTCGCGCTCTGGGCGCTCCTGCCGAATCCCCAGGTCGGCTTCGGCGAATTCATGACGGTCTTCTCGGCGGCGATGCTGCTCGGCATGATCGGCCATACGCCGGGCGGCGTCGGCGTGTTCGAGGCGGCGATGGTCTTCGCGCTCGGCGGCAGCGCACAGACGCCGGACGTCGTCGCCGCGCTGCTCGCGTATCGCGCGATCTACTTCGGCTTGCCGCTGATCCTGTCGGCCGGCGTCATGGCCGCCTTCGAAGGCCGCGCGCTGAAAGGCCGCTTCAATTTTCTGAGCCCGCATCACGTTTCGCAGCTTGCGCCGTTGTTCCTGTCGATCGTCACGTTCGCGGCAGGCTCGATGCTCGTCATCTCGGGCGCGACGCCCGCGTTCAAGATGCGTATCGCGCTGTTGCAGACCATCGTGCCGCTTTGGGTGCTGGAAAGCTCGCAACTGCTCGGCTCGGTGCTCGGCGTGCTGCTGCTGTTCGTCGCGCGCGGTCTCATGCGCCGCCTCGACGCCGCCTGGTGGCTCGCGCTGATTCTCGCGGTGGCCAACCTCGCGCTGTCGCTCGCGAAAGGTCTCGCGTTCGTCGAAGTGGGCGTGCTCGCGTTTCTCGTCGTGCTGCTCGTCCTGACGCGCGAGCGCTTCAATCGCCGTTCATCGCTCTTCGCCGAGCGTTTCACCGCGACGTGGCTCATTTCGATCGGCGTCGTGATGGCGCTCGCCGTGTGGATCATGTTCTTCGCCTTCCGCGACGTGCCTTATAGCCGCGATCTCTGGTGGCAGTTCGCATTCGACGAGCGCGCCCCGCGTGCGCTGCGCGCGACGCTCGCGGCGGCGCTGTTCGCGTCCGCGTTCGCGGTGTGGCAACTGCTGCGCCCGGCGGCGGGCCGCTTCGTGAAGCCCGCGCCGCAGGATCTCGCCGATGCCGCACGCATCCTGCGCGCGCAGGAACGCAGCGACGCCGGCCTCGCGATGATGGGCGACAAGAGCTTCCTCTTCTCCGAGTCGCGCGAAGCCTTTCTGATGTACGCGAAACACGGCCGCACGTGGGCCGCGCTGCACGATCCGGTCGGTCCGCGCCGCGAGTGGGCCGAACTGATCCGCAAGTTCGTCGAGCTCGCGCACGCGCACAACGGCCGCGCGGCGTTCTATCAGGTGCGCGCCGATGCGCTGCCGCTCTATCTCGACGCCGGCCTCACGCTGATGAAGCTCGGCGAGGAAGCGCATGTCGCTCTGTCCGACTTCGATCTGAAGGGCTCGCATCGCTCGCATTTGCGCTATGCGATCAAACGCGGCGAGCGCGACGGTCTGGACACGGAAGTCATCGGACCGGAGCGCATCGGAGCAAGCATGCCGATGTTGCGCGCCATCTCCGACGACTGGCTCGGCAGCCGCTCGGCGCGCGAGAAGAGCTTCTCGGTCGCGGCGTTCAACGAGGAATACCTCGCGGCGCAGTCGGTGCTGCTCGTGCGCCAGCAGGGCGAGCCGGTCGCGTTCGTCACTTTCATGACGACCGACATGAACACCGAAGCGACCGTCGGCGTGATGCGCCATGTTTCGGCCGCGTCGCCCTACGCGATGGAATATCTCTTCACCAAGCTCGCGCTGCATCTGAAGGAAGCGGGTTTCAAGTCGCTGTCGCTCGGCATTGCGCCGCTGTCGGGCATGGAGCCGACGCCGCTCGCATCGCCGTGGCATCGGATGGCCGGACTGGTGTGGCGCTTCGGCGGCCGTTTCTACAACTTCCGCGGTCTGCGCGGATTCAAAAGCAAGTTCCAGCCGCGCTGGGAGCCGCGCTATCTGGCGGCGTCCGGCTCGGTCGGCGTATTTTTCACTTTGGCGGATCTTTCGCTCCTCGCGGGCGGCTGGCGTTCATGAAATTCCTTTGCAAGAAAGCGGCGGCGCTCGTGGTGGCCGCCGTCTGTGGTGTGTCCGTGACGGGTATGGCGCATGCCGCCGAGTCGATCTCCGGCGGACGTTACGGTCAGGTCCAACTCACGAAGCCTGCGGGCGACATGACCGGCTTCGTCGTGCTGTTTTCCGAGAAGAGCGGCTGGACGCCGGCCGATCAGCAGGCCGCCGATGCGCTCGCCGCCAAGGGCGCGATGGTCATCGGCGTCGACACGCCGCGCTATGCCGCGCGCCTCGCCGCCGACAAGACCGAGAAGTCCTGCCACAACCTCGTCGGCGATGCGGAAAACATGAGCCATCAGCTCGAACGCACCGTTCAGTCGAATCGATATTTTTCGCCGATTCTCGTCGGCACCGGGCAGGGCGCGATGGTCGCGGAAAGCGCGCTGAAGCAGGCGCCGGACAACACCGTCGCGGGCGCGGTCTCGCTTGCGGCCGACCCGATGCTCGACCCGCGTTTCAATCCGTGCGCGCCGGATGCGACCATCATCCACGCAAAGGGTTTGCCGGGCTTCTTCGAATACACGGCCGTGCTGGAAGCGAACCGCTCGAAGGCCGACGCGCTCGTCGCGATGACGGCGCCGCGTCTGAAAAAAGCCGGGCGTCCGACCGAGAACGATGTCTCCGATCTCCCGCTGATCGAACTGCGCGCCGCGCAACCGACCGACTTGCTGGCGATCGTGATTTCCGGCGACGGCGGCTGGCGCGATCTCGACAAAACGATGGCGCTGGCGCTGCAACGCGATGGCGTGTCGGTGATCGGCCTCGACTCGCTGCGTTACTTCTGGAGCGAGAAGTCGCCGCAGCAAACCGCCGACGATTTGGCGCGAATCATCCGCACGTACAACGCGCGCTGGCATACGAGCCATGTCGCGCTCGTCGGCTATTCGTTCGGCGCGGACGTGATGCCGTTCGCGTACAACCGTCTGCCGGACGCAGTCCGCGCGCAGGTGTCGTATATCTCGCTGATGGGCTTCGCGCCCGACGCCGACTTCCAGATTCGCGTGACGGGCTGGCTCGGCATGAAGGCGAGCGACAAGGCGCTGAAGGTGCGGCCAGAATTCGACAAACTGCCGCCATCGATGGTGCAGTGCATCTACGGCGCGAACGAAGAAGACACACTGTGTCCCGCGCTGACGAAGACGGGCATCGAAGTGGTGAAGCTGCCGGGCGATCATCACTTCGGCGGCGACTACGATGTGCTGGCGCGGCGGATTCTCGCGGGCTGGCGCAAGCAGATCGCGGCGCGGCAGCAATAACGCAGCGCCGCGACCGGCTTACTTGAGCGGGCCGAGATAATCCCGCTTGCCGATCGGCGCGCCGAGATGGCGCAGGATGTCGTGGGTCGTGACGACGTGGAAATAGAAGTTCGGCAAGCCGAAGCCGAACAGATAATCGTCGCCTGAGAACGAAGGCGAGAAATCCGGGAATTTCAGCGTGACGGTGCGCGTTTCGCAGCCGGCGAGCGAAGCCTTGTCGATGCTCTTCAGGAACGCGATCGTCTTCTCGATGCGCGCCTGCAGCGCCGGAAAGCTGTCCTCGTTGTCCTCGAAGCGCGGCGCCTCGATGCCCGCGAGACGCGCCGCCGAGAGCTTCGCCGTGTCGCTCGCGCGCTGGATCTGCGCGGCGAGCGGCAGCATGTCGGGCGCGAGGCGCGCGTTGATCACATCGGCGTGAGCGAGGCCTTTTTCATCGGCGAAGGCGGCGCCTTTCTTCAGCAGATCCGCGCAGACTTCGAGTCCGCGAATGAAGACCGGAATCGATGCGCGATACATCGTGAGGGACATGGGTTGCGCTCCTTGAGGTTTGGATTCGACAGCGACAGGGGTCACAAGCATAGCGCCGCGCCCGGTTGCCTGCTCGAATCGGCCGGAGTCACTCACGAACGGGAAGCCTGCGCATGCCGCGCTTCCCACGCGCGCACGTCGGCCTCGTAGCGCTCCAGCGCTTCCCTGTACAACTCGAACACGCACTGATTGCAGCCGCTGCGGCAGCAGTCTTCCGGCAGCGGACGCTCGGGCGGCGTCGGGCGAGGATCGTCGGCGGGGTGGGATGGATCGTTCATCGCTTCATTGTGCATCGGCTTCGCTGAGCGGACGCGGGCGGCTAGACTTTGGCTGCGGCGCGCGTCATGCGCAATGCGATACTGCGCGCGGGGCGGCGATTGCGCCCCGTCATCACGTCGATCGGATCGAGGAACTCACGCGATGAATCAGATCGTCAGCCTTGCGATCTCCGCTGCGCTCGCGAGCGCTTTGCTTGGCGGCTGCGCGGCGCCCGGCCAGCAGCCGGAGTCCGGCGCTCAAACAGCCTGGCACGCCGAAATCCGCCGCACGCAGGACGGCATTCCGCATATCCGAGCGGCCGATTGGGGCAGCCTCGGCTTCGGTTTCGGCTACGCGCAGGCGCAGGACAATCTCTGCACGCTCGCCGATGGCTTCGTCACGTATCGCGGCGAGCGCTCGGCGTATTTCGGCGCGGATGCACGCCCGACGTCGGCGGCGACGTTCGGTCAGCCGCGCAACATGGACGCCGATTTCTTCTTTCGTCTGGTCGGCGATCAGGCGGCCGTCGAGCGTTACCGTGCGGCGCAATCGCCCGAATTGCGCGATCTCATCGACGGCTTCGCGAACGGCTACGACCGCTATCTCGACGACCTCAACGCCGGCAACTTTCCCGAGGCACATGCGGCGTGCCGGGGCAAGCCGTGGGTCGACAAGATCAGCGCCGACGATATCTACCTGCGTCTGATCGCGGCGAATCTCGCGGGCGGCTCGGCGCGTTTCGTGACGCCCATCGCGCTGGCGCATCCGCCGAAACCGGGCGCGGCGGCCCCGCGCGGCGACAACGCCGACGCCGACGCCGCGCGGACCGCGCTCGATTCGCTGCGGTTTCCGATCGGCGAAAATCCGGGCATCGGCAGCAATGCGCTCGCGTTCGGCGCGCAGATCACGCGCGACCGGCGCAGCATCCTGTTCGGCAATCCGCACTGGTTCTGGCGCGGCCCGGACCGTTTCTATCAGGCGCAACTGACGATTCCCGGCCAGATGAACGTCGCGGGCGTGTCCTTTCTCGGCGTGCCGCTGATCGTCCTCGGCTTCAACGAAAACATCGCGTGGACGCATACGGTGTCGAGCGCGCGGCGTTTCGGCATCTTTCAGTTGACGCTCGATCCCGCCGATCCGACGCGCTATCTCGTCGATGGCCAGAGCGAAGCGATGACGCCCGTGCCGCTCACTGTGCGCGCGCGCCGCGCCGACGGCACGTATGAGTCCGTGTCGCGCACGCTGTACAAGACGCGCTTCGGGCCGGTCGTCGATCTGTCCGCGATGGCGCAAGGCCTCGGCTGGACCGCGCAAACCGCCTTCGCGATCGCGGACGTGAACGTCGACAACACGCGCGCCTTTCAGAACTTCTTCGCGTGGAATCAGGCGCGCTCGCTCGCCGATTTCATGACGATCCAGAAGCGCTACGCCGGCATGCCGTGGGTCAACACGTTCGCGATCGGTCGCGACGACGTGCGCGTCTGGTTCGCGGACATCGGCCCGATCCCGAATGTGCCTGACGCGCTCGCGCAATCGTGCACGCCGCCCGCCGGACGCGCGTTCGCGGCCCGCGCGCCGGGCGTGCCGTTCCTCGACGGCTCGAAAAGCGCGTGCGCGTGGCGCGTCGATGCGACGAGCGCGCAGCCGGGCGCGTTGCCGCTGGAGCAACTGCCGAGCGCCGTGCGCGGCGACTACGTCGGCAACTTCAACGACAGCTACTGGCTCACCAATGCGAATGCGCCGATGTCTGGCTATCCGCGTATTGCGGGCGCGGCGCGCGTCGAACAATCGCTGCGCACGCGCTACGGCCATCTGCTCGCGGCGCGTCTGCAGCGCGAACGCGGCGGCGTGACGCGCGAGGCGCTCGAATCGGCGGTGCTCGAGACGCACTCGATGTCCGAGCGGCTGTTCCGCAAGTCGCTGCTCGACGCCGTGTGCACGGTGAACGAAGCGGGCGGGCCGCTGCACGAAGCCTGCGAGGTGTTGCGCAAGTGGAACGGCACGGCGGATATCGACGCGCGCGGCGCGAACCTGTGGGACGAGTTCTGGCAGCGCGCGATGCAGATCGCGCCCGAGCGCCTGTACGAATCCGGCTTCGATCCGAACAAGCCGCTCGCGACGCCGGGCGGCTTCAACATCGACAATCCTGCCGTCGTGCAGGACTTGCGTCAGGCGCTGGGCGGCGCGGCGCTCGCGCTGAAGCTGAACGGCTTCGCGCTCGATTCGCGGCGCGGCGACATCCTCTACACGACGCGCAACGGCGCACGCGTGCCGCTTTACGGCGGCTGCGACGAAGCGGGCTATTTCACGATCGTCTGCGCGCGGCGTCCGCTCGATCCCAAGGGCTATCCGATGGACTCAAGCGGCCAGGGCGACAGCTACGTGCAAGTCGTCACCTTCGGCGAAAACGGCGTCGAAGCCGACACGATGCTGTCGCACTCCGAATCGGACGATCCGGCATCGCCCCATTCGGGCGACGCGACGCGCGCGTTCGCGGCGAAACGCTGGGCGCGCTTTCCCTTCACCGAACAGTCGATCGACTCCGATCCGGCGGTGACGCGCGTCGTCGTTTCGGGAACGCGCGACGGAGGGCCGGGCGCGCCGAAACGTTGAAAAAAGTCGCGGAAAACGTGCGCGCGCGGCGCGGTGGCGGTCGAACCGCGGGCAAATCCCGTCTATGATGGAAGTTTGCCTCGAAGGGAAACACGGTCATGACTATCGGCGACAGCACGCATCACGACGAAGCAGTACGGCTCGATTCCGTCGCGCTGCGGGATTTCGTGGATCGCAAATGGAATGACGAAATCGTGCCCGCGCTGACGGACTACATCGCCGTGCCCGCGAAAAGCCCGATGTTCGACAGCGACTGGGCGCGTCACGGCTTCATCGAACGCGTGGTCACGGACGCCGTCGACTGGATCAGAACGCAGCCGGTCAAAGGCCTGAAGGTCGAAATCGTCCGCTTGCCGGAGCGCACGCCGGTCATTTTCTTCGAAGCCCCCGCCACGCGCTCGGGCAGCACCGAAACAGTCGTGCTGTATGGCCATTTGGACAAGCAGCCGGAATTCGAAGGCTGGCGCAGCGATCTCGGTCCGTGGACGCCCAAGCTCGAAGACGACAAACTGTACGGCCGCGGCGGCGCCGACGACGGCTACGCGACCTACGCGAGCATCACCGCGCTGGCGGCGCTGGATGCGCAGGGCGTCGAGCGTCCGCGTTGCGTCGGCATCATCGAGACGTGCGAGGAATCGGGCAGCTACGATCTTTTGCCGTATATCGACGCCTTGCGCGACCGGCTCGGCGATGTCGGCCTCGTGATCTGTCTCGATTCCGGCGCCGGCAATTACGATCAGCTCTGGCTCACGACGTCCCTGCGCGGCCTCGTCGCCGGCGATCTCGAAGTGCAGGTGCTGGACGAGGGCATTCACTCGGGCGGCTATGGCGGCATCGCGCCGTCGGCATTTCGAATCTTGCGGCAACTGTTCGAGCGCCTCGAAGATTCGAGCACCGGCAATCTGCTGCCGGAAAGTTTTCATTGCCCGATTCCGATGCTGCGCCGGCGCGAAGCCGAAATGACCGCGCGCATTCTCGGCGACGATGTCTGGAAGAAGCTGCCGTGGGCGTGCGGCGCCGATGGCGGCAGCGTTCTGCCCACGACGACCGATCCGCGCGAGGCACTGCTCAATTCGACCTGGCGGCCGTCGCTCACGGTGACGGGCGCGTCGGGCCTGCCGCCGCTGGCCGATGCCGGCAACGTACTTGCGCCGCGCACGGCGTTCAAGCTGTCGCTGCGCTTGCCGCCGCTCGTCGACGCTGCCAGTGCGATCGTCCGCCTGCAGCGGCTGCTCGAAATGGATCCGCCGTACAACGCCAGGGTGACGTTCAAGCCCGAAGCGGGCGCGGCGACGGGCTGGAATGCGCCGGATCTCGCGCCGTGGCTGCGCTCGTCGCTGAATGAGGCGTCGAAACGGCACTTCGGCGCGGATGTCGCATACATCGGGCAGGGCGGCACGATTCCGCTGATGAATACGCTCAAGGAAGGCTTCCCGCGCTCGCAATTCATGGTGTGCGGCGTGCTCGGTCCGAAATCGAACGCGCACGGTCCGAACGAATTCCTGCACGTGCCGTACGCGAAGAAGCTGACGGCGTCGGTGGCCGAGGTCATCGCGGCAGCGCCCTGAGGCCGGGCGGCCGAACTTCTGTCTGGAGAAAGCCCGGTTCGTCCGGGCTTTTTTTCGGCCGATTTCAGCGATTTCGTAAAAACAAAGTGGTAAGGCCAGTTGATCGTCTGTAAAGTGATAATCCGCGCGCATCTCGAAAAGCAGAGCGCGAGCCATCAACTATGGAGACGAGTGTCGCAATGAATGCATCCCCCACGTCCACCCCATCCGCCACTGAACGGCGCATCGCCGCCGACACGCTGCACGCGTACGTCCGCGCCATCTGGGAGTCGGCCGGCAGCGCGCCGCGCGAGGCGGAACTGGTCGCGGATCACCTCGTGATGTCGAACCTTTCGGGCCACGATTCCCACGGCGTCGGCATGATCCCGCGCTATGTCGCGTCGCTCTCCGAAGGTCAGTTGCAGCTCAACACGCACGCCGAAATCGTGCGCGATGCGGGCGCGGTGCTGACCGTCGACGGCCGCAAGGGCTTCGGTCAGGTTGTCGCCTACGAGGCGATGGAGCACGGCATCGAGCGCGCGAAGAAGCTCGGCGTATGCGCGGTCGGCTTGCGCAACGCGCACCACATCGGGCGTATCGGCCACTGGGCGGAACAGTGCGCGAAGGCCGGACTCGTATCGTTCCACTTCGTGAACGTGGCGGGCGATCCGCTCGTCGCGCCCTTCGGCGGCATCGACCGGCGCTTCGGCACGAATCCGTTCTGCGCAGCCTATCCGCGCGACGGCAAGAGCCCGCTCGTGCTCGATTTCGCGACGGCGGGCATCGCGTACGGCAAGACGCGCGTCGCCTACAACAAGGGCGTAAAGGTCGCGCCGGGCATGTTGCTCGATCATGAGGGCAAGCCGACGATCGAGCCGAAGGTGATGCACGAGGAGCCGTTCGGCTCGCTCACCGCGTTCGGCCTGCACAAGGGTTCGGGCCTGGCCGCGCTGTGCGAGATCTTCGGCGGCGCGCTCTCGGGCGGCTACACGACGCACGAAGAGACGCTGGAGAAATCGAGTGCGATCATCAACTGCATGACTTCGGTGATCGTCGATCCGAACGCGTTCGATGCGCCCGCCGCGCAAGCAGAGGCCGAAGCGTTCCTCGAATGGATGAAGGCGTCGCCGCGCGCGGAAGGCGTCGATGCGATCTACGCGCCAGGCGAGCCGGAAGAGGCGCGTCGTGCGGACCGCGGCGCGAACGGCATCGCAATCGATCCGACGACGTGGCAGCAAATCCGCGATTCGGCGACGAAATCGGGCATGCCGGAAGCGGAAATCGAAAAGTTCGCGGCGGCGCTGCAGTAATTGCGTGAAGCGGTAGGCGCGGCAAATTGGTCAAGCCAATTTGCCGCGCGAACTTCACTCAAGCAGTCAATCCCGTTTCGATCCATTCGACCACCGACGTGCGCGACGGCTGCCAGCCCAGAATCTCGCGGGTTCGCTTGCTGCGCACGCGGCTGTTCGAGCCGAGGCCGTACGAGGCCATCTCGTAGCCCCATTCCTTGATCGCTTCTTCGAGCGGCCAGTCTTCCGGCCCGCGCAGATCGAGCGCCTTCGCCATCGCGACGGTCATGTCGCGGAATTGCGCCTCGCCGCTTTCGACGAAGTAGAACGTGCCCGCAGGCGACTTTTCGAGCGCGAGCCGATAGATGGTCACGACATCGTCGATATGCACGTTCGACCAGATGTTGAGGCCACGCCCCACATGGCGCACGATGCCGCTCTTGCGCGCCTGTCGTTCCAGACGCGGCAACTGCACGCTCGCGGTATCGCGCACCGCGCCGTGGCCGTAGATCAGCGTGTTGCAGAGCACCGTCGAGCGCACGCCACGCTTGGCGGCGTCGAGCACGAGATTGTCGATCGCTACGCGCGGCGCCTTGTCGGGCGTCGGCTCCGGCAGGTCGTCCTCGGTATAGATCTTCTCCGATGCCTCGCCGCCCGATGCGTCGCCGACGATGCTCGATCCGCTCGTATGCAGGAACGGCTTGTTCGTGCCTTCGAGCGCGCCGATCAGCGTTTCGACCGCGCCGCGATGATCGCTGCTCGCCGCGTTGATGACGGCATCGGCCGCGTGCGCTTCGGCGGCGAGCAAGGCCGCGTCGTCGAGACTGCCGATCACCGGTTCGATGTTCAGGCGTTTCAGTTCGTCGGCCTGTTCCGCGCGACGGATGAGGCCGCGCACGCGATGTCCGTCCCGCGCGAGTCCCGCCGCGATCGAGCCGCCGATGAAACCGCCCGCGCCCGTGATGAAAACGTTCATGTTCTTGCTCCGTTGAATGTTCAAACTGCGATGAACACAGTATGAGCCGCTTCGACTTTCGCAAAAACGGTGATAGTCTCAAATGAAACTTGACTCGGAATCAATAATCCGAGGCCATCCATCCAACGCGACCGACGATGCCACCAATCGAACTCATCAACGCTCCGGGCCTGCCGATTCCCGCCGGACACTACAGCCACGCGACGCGCGCCGGCAATCTCGTCTGCGTTTCGGGTCAATTGCCGATGCGCGCGGACGGCACGCATACCGGCGATCTGCCGTTCGACGAGCAGGCCGAACAGACGCTTTCGAATCTGCGCACCGTGCTCGAAGCCGCGGGTGCGAGCCTCGCGGATTGCATCGAGGTGACGGTGTATCTCGTCGGCGTCGAACACTGGAAAGCGTTCAACGAGATCTACGCGCGTCACTTCGGCGCCTGGAAACCGGCACGCGCCGTCGTGCCGGTCGGCGCGCTGCACTACGGCTATCTGCTGGAAATTTCCGCGCGAGCGTGGGTCGAACGCGTCTAGCCGTTACGCGAGATCGAGCGATTTTGTCAGGTCGCCGAGCGGCGCCTGACCGCTTGCGGCGAACGCGCGATCCCGCGCGGCCACGCCGTCCAGCGGCGCGAGATCGTGCACGCGCGAGATGAAGCGCAGGATCGAGTTCGTGTCATACACGGTGTGATCGACGTAGCCCTTCTTCGCGAACGGCGAAATCACGAGCGCCGGGATGCGCGAACCGGGCCCCCAGCGATCGCCCTTCGGCGGCGAGACGTGGTCCCACCAGCCGCCGTTTTCGTCGACGGTGACGATCACCACGGTGTTCTCCCATTGCGGCCCGCGCCGCAGACGCTCGATCACGTTCGAAATATGCCGATCGCCCGAAGCGACATCCGCATAGCCCGCGTGCATGTTGAGATTGCCCTGGGGCTTGTAGAACGTGACGGCAGGAAGGCGGCCCGCGTCGATGTCCGCGAGTAGCTTGTTCGTCGACGGATCGTCGCCAAGTCCCGCGTCGCGCAAATGCTGCGCCCGTGCGGCCGTGCCCGGCGCAAACTTGGCGAAGTAATTGAACGGTTGATGGTGGTACTGGAAGTCCGGCACCGCGCCGGTGTCCCGATGTTCCAGTGCGTACTGCCACGCGCCGCTGTACCACGCCCAATCGACGTTCTTGTCCGACAGGCGGTCGCCGATCGTCGCGTACGTCTGCGGCGGCAATACCAGCGCGTTCGAGCGGTCCGCATAGCGCGAGTCGCCGCCTTGCGGAGGCGGCACGTTGCTCGGCTGATACGGCGGGAACATGGTGTTGACGGCGTATCCGTCCGCCGTGAGCGCGCCGTCGCGCACGTACTTCGGCGGGCCCTCGAGCGCGGATTTGGGCGAATCCGGGGCGAGCTTCAGGCGCGAACCGGCAGGATCGTCGCCTTCGACGACCGCGAGCAGCTTCGCAGCCGGGCTGCCTTTGACATCGGGATAGAAGGGCGCCTGCGCGGAAATGAGGAAGATGTGGTTCAGCCAGGAGCCGCCGAACGCCGACATGAAGAAGTTGTCGCAGAGCGTGTATTGCTGCGCGAGCCCCCAAAGTTTCAGCGTTTCGGGTGAGTTTTGGTAGTGCCCCATGACGAGGCCGCCCGAATCGCCCCACGCCGCGAACTGGTTGTTGCGCCCTGCGTTGATCTGCATCTGATTCTGATAGAACCGATGCACGAGATCGCGCGTGATGACGGAATTGGGCAGCGGCGCACCGTGCGCGTCTGCGATCTGGAAGGGCGCGTTGCGCAGATCGATGATCTGCTGCTCGGTGATCGCGTAGCGCTTGCCGTCGACTTCCTGCGCCTGCGGCACAAGCCCGCCCCAGATTTTCGGCAGCGTGGGCATGGGCGTGACGCCATCGCGATCGAGTTGCGTGTAGTGCGATGCCGGCACCGCCGACAGCGGATATTGCACGCCCGGATAGTTGCCGTAGAGATTCGTGAAGCTGCGGTTTTCCGCGTAAATCACGACGATGTGCTGCACTTTCGCGGCGAGCGTGCGGTCGAGTGCGATATCGGCGGCAGTTTTCGGGGTGGTCGGCTTGTTTTCGAACAGATTGCACCCGCCGAGCGACAGCCCCGCCAGGCCCACGCCCGCGGCGAGCAGCCGCCGCCGCGCGGGGTCGGCGGGTGCGTCGCCTGGTGGCGTATCGTTGCCGGAAGGAAGCTCGTGCTGCGGATGATCGTTTTCATTCATCGCCTGACTCCTCGTGAATATGCGGCCCACGCCCGTTGACGCACGCTGCATGATCGACGCCGAAAGATGACGCGCCCGTTACCGGCGCCCCGACTTGAACCGCTCTGCGTGCGGCTCAACTGAGTGGGGATGATGCCGCATCGTCCCGCCGCGGGAAACCCGGCCGAACGACATAGGCAAAAAACAGGAATATCGTACGAATCGGCCTATGTCTTTTGGCCGACTGGAAAGCGCGAACGACCGTGACTAACATCAACTGAACACGAGCTTTGCTCCGACGAGAACGAGCGTCGCGGCGAGAACGTGACGGAGTAACGCTTCCGGCGCCTTGGTCGACAGCATGCTGCCAAGGGCGATGCCGGGAATCGAGCCCACGAGGAGCGAGGCGAGCAAGGACCAGTCGACTGAGCCGAGCATCCAATGGCCAGTGCCGGCAATCAGCGTGAGCGGCACCGCGTGAGCCACGTCCGAGCCGACGATGCGCGCCGTCGCTAGACGCGGATACAGCAGCAGAAGTACAGTCACGCCGATTGCGCCTGCGCCCACGGAAGTGATCGAGACCAGCAGGCCGAGAATCGCGCCGGTGAAGACGGTCCACGCGGCGGTACGCGTCGGGTGTTCGGGGCGGCCATGTCCCTTTTTGTAGGCAAGGCGCGCGAGTTGCGGCCGGAAGATCAGCGAAACCGCCGTGATGAGGAGCGCGGTGCCGAGTATCAGTTGGATGAGCCGCGCGGTGCCCGGCGCTGTCAAACCGTGTTCGTGCAGAAAGTAGAGTGTGATGGCCGCAGCGGGCACGCTGCCCGCCGCGAGACGGCCGGTGATGCGCCAGTCGACCGAACCCTTGATGCCGTGCACGAGCGTGCCGGCCGTCTTGGTCGCGGTGGCGTACAGCAGATCGGTGCCGACGGCGGTCGCCGGATGTATGCCGAACAGCAGGACGAGCAGCGGGGTCATCAGGGAGCCGCCGCCGACTCCCGTCAGGCCGACCAGGAAACCCACTGCGAGACCTGAGGCAGAATAAAGTAAGTCGATATGCGGAAATGACATGCCGGACGCCCGCAACCCTTGCTGGGCGGGGCTGTTTAACGTTCATCCAAAATTTGTCCGAATCGCGACTCTTGGCTTCGGACATCCTTGTACGACTCGGTCATCGCGGCCGACCGACGCCCGAAAATTGCCCGGGCAAAATCCTTTCCTTTTTCCTGCAAACGGAGGCGCGCCGAGAGCGGTCGGATTTCGTGAGAACCTTCGGCGTCGCGGCTTAGGGCGTCCCGATTTCGCGCGCGTCCGCGAAGTACTCTTTCAGCGATCGGAGCCCAAACGCTGCGCCGGCCTTCTAATGAAACCGTGCGCCTCCCGGCAGACGCCTTTTAGCGCTGGCCGGACAAAAGGGCTAAGAGCATAGCACTCTTCAGCTATGGCTCGCGGAGCCTATGCCGAACTGACCAGCCTGGCCGGCCTAGACCGCAGTTGGGCTTGCGCGTTGTCCCGATTCGATCGAGAACACGCGCGCGATTGCCGGAATGCGTCGAAGCAGGAAAACGAACCCGACGGCTAACGCCATTTCCGAAGCAGCGAAGACGAACCACGGCGTGGTCGGCGCGAACAGCCACTGAGCAAAAAGATTGAGGGGATAGTTGAACGCGAATATGGGCAGCGTGTTTTTACCGAGAAAACTGAGTGCGCGCGACGTCGCGGTGAGCCGGGCTAACCTGGCCAATGCCCATATCCCACATATTGATGCGAGGAGGAACAGCGCTGGATTACCGATAGTCTCGCCGGCGAGGTTCGCTGCTTTGGGATTCCACAGCGAAGCGATGATCCATCCGAGCGCGCAAAGTGGCAGCGTCCAAGCGGGAAAACGCCTGCCGTCCAGCATTTTGGATTCGGCTGCAACGAAACCCAGGTGGAAATAAAAGAGCGCGACAAAAGCGATCTTGATGTTCCAGGGTGAGAAGCCTTTCACGAAGGCCATTAACGTGCAGCCGACGACCAATGATGCGGCGATCACGACATGCACAACGTGTCGCGCGTACCGGGTCAACGCCGCGTACATGGCTTCGGTGCAGAACAGGCAAGTTAGAAACCAGAGCGGCGTGCAATAGAAAGTAAGATTCGATCGAGGTATGGAATACGCGGTACCTCCGAGTTGCACGAAGAATTGGGAGAGACTGGTTGTATTCCCAAATAGAATCGACGGGAAGATCGCGATTGCGGCGGCGACTGCGTACGGCATCAGAAGGCGTCGGGAATTCCTGCGCATGACCTCTAGCGGACCTCTCGTGCCGTTGAAAAGGTATCCAGACAGGAAAAAGAACAGAGGCATATGACACGAGTAAATGACTCGGAAGAGCCACTCTGGCAAACCAATGGCGTGTCCAAGGACAACAAGAACGATCCCGATCCCTCGGGCTGCGTCGATTGTTCTGTTGCGCAAATCCACCTCTGAGTTCGCTCAAAAAGCGCAATTTTAGCCCAAGCCATTGCCACATAAGGCCGAGAGGCTTATGGTCCGACATATCGAGATGACATTGCGCGCGGAGAACGCGTCAGGCGTGGGCGGGTCGAAAGGCTGTCGATGACAGCGGGTAAGCGCCCCCGAACGCCTCACGAAACCCTTCAGATTACTTTCAGGAAGGTGCAATGAACACACAGGAACAGCAGCAACAACAGCAGATGCGGGTGTCGCAATCGAAGCTGCCGGACGAAGCGTTCATCCCGACGGAGCACCCGAACATACCGAGCGAACGCCAGTTCGTGCTGAAGTCGGGCAACACGTTCGCCGTCTACGATGCGAACGGCGATATCCGCGGCGACGACGACGGCCTCTTCGTCAACGACACGCGCGTGCTGTCGGAGCTCGTGCTGACGTTCGGCGGACGCGCGCCGTCGCTGCTTTCGGGCAGCGTATCGAGCGACAACGCCGTCTTTACCGCGCACCTGACCAACCGCCCGCTGCCGCCCATCGGCGGAGCACGCACGCCGGAAGGCGTAATCCACGTCGAACGCAAGCGCGTGCTGTCGGGGCATGTGCTGCACGAGAGCATCGTGCTGACGAACTACGGCACGGAGCCGTCCACCGTGCCGCTGTCGATCTCCTTCAAGGCCGACTTCCTCGACATGTTCGAGGTTCGCGGCGCGATACGTGGCAAGCGCGGGGCTTTGCGTCCGCCGGTCGTCGAGAACGGCGAGGTCGTGTTGCGCTATGTCGGCCTCGACGAGGTGGAGCGCACGGCGCGCATCCAGTTCACGCCCGCGCCGGACGTGCTTTCGCCCACCCGCGCCGACTACGCGCTGCATATCCAGTCGGAAACGGCCATTTCCGTGTACCTCTCGGTGACGGCCGTGACGCACGCGCTCTCGGACGCCAGCGAGCAAAGCAAGCGCAACGCCGCGGAAGCGGCCGAATGCGCGCCCGAATCGGGCCGTCCCGCGATCCGCGACGCGCTCGTGGAGGCGCATCGCCGCATGCGCGACCGGCGCCGCGCGAGCGCGCGCGTGCGTTCGAGCAATCCGCTCTTCAGCGAATGGATCGACCGTTCGCTCGCCGATCTCGGGCTGCTCACCACCGATCTCGAAACCGGCCCTTATCCGTACGCTGGCATTCCGTGGTTCTCGACGGCGTTCGGCCGCGACGCGATCATCACGTCGCTGCAAATGCTCTGGCTGCATCCGACGCTCGCGCGCGGCGTGCTGCGCTTCCTCGCCGCGAATCAGGCGCGTGAAGACTCCGCTTTCCGCGATGCCGAAATCGGCAAGATCATGCACGAGACGCGCAAGAGCGAGATGGCGGCAACCGGCGAAGTGCCGTTCGCGCTCTATTACGGCGGCGTCGACAGCACGCCGCTCTTCATCGTGCTGGCGGGCGCATACGCGGAACGCACCGGTGACACCGCCCTGATCGATGAAATCTGGCCGGCGCTGCAGCTCGCGGCGCAATGGGTCGCGCGCCATTGCGACAAGAATCCGCACGGTCTGCTCGACTACCAGCGCGCATCCGAGCACGGTCTGGCGAATCAGGGGTGGAAGGACAGCCAGGATTCGGTCTTCCACGCGGACGGCAAGTTTCCGATCGGCCCGATCTCGCTCGTCGAAGTCCAGGGTTACGCATCGACCGCGTTTTCCACGATGGCGCGTCTCGCCCGCGAGCGTGGACAAGGCGAGAACGCAAGCGAGTTCGAGCGGCGTGCGCGTCACATTCGCGAGCGTGTCGAAGAGATGTACTGGATGCCGGAGATGGATTTTTACGGCATTGCGCTCGATGGCAAGGGCGAGCTATGCCGCGTGCTGTCGTCGAATGCGGGGCATCTGCTCGCGTTCGATCTCGTCGAACGCGAACGCGGCGAGGCTGTCGCCAAGCAACTCGAATCGGCGCTCTTTCACACGGGCTGGGGCGTGCGGACGCTTGCGGCGGGGCAGCCGCGCTTCAATCCGATGTCGTATCACAACGGCTCGGTATGGCCGCACGACACCGCGCTCTGCGCACGCGGCCTCGCGCGCTACGGCGATCGCGGCGCGGCCGTGGGACTGCTGCAGTCGCTGTTCGAAGCCGCCGTCACGTTCGACATGCGTCTGCCGGAGCTTTTCTGCGGATTCACGCGCCAACGCGGCGAACGGCCGATCGCCTATCCGGTCGCGTGTCTGCCGCAGGCGTGGGCGGCGGGCGCGCCTTTCATGATTCTGGAAGCGTGTCTCGGCGTGACCGTCGACGCCGTCAAGGAAGAAGTGCGTATCGACCGGCCGGAGTTGCCCGAAGGCATCGACTGGCTCGAAATCGGCGATCTGCGGCTCGGCGACAAGACCGCGACGATCACGTTCCGGCGCGTCGGCGGGCAGGTCATTCCGTCCGTCGAAGGCGACGTCAGGGTCGTGGCCGTTCTGTAACGTCGACGACGCACGGCGCCGACCAAGCGCCGTGCGACCGGTCCGCGCTTATACCGCGACGCTGCCCACGTAATTTTCGGCGAGGGCAGTGGCGGCCGCGCGCGATGTCGTCACATGTTCGAGTTCGGCCACCTGCAGGCGCTGCTCGAACGGCGACGTATCGTCCAGCTTGTGCAGCATGCGCGTCATCCACCACGAGAAATGCTCGGCGCGCCAGACGCGCTTCAATGCCGTTTCCGTATAGTGGCTGAGCTTCTCGCCGTTGCCTTCCTGATAGAAATCGAGAAGCGCGGCGTTCAGTACGCGCACGTCCGACACGGCGAGGTTCAGGCCCTTCGCGCCGGTCGGCGGCACGATATGCGCTGCGTCGCCCGCGAGGAACAGCTTGCCCGACTGCATCGGCGTGGACACGAAGCTGCGCATCCCGACGATGTTCTTCTGGAAGATCTTGCCTTCGGTGATCTGCCAGCCATCGGCGGTATCGACGCGTGCGTGCAGTTCGGCCCAGATGCGGTCGTCGGACCAGGCATCGACCGTATCTTTCGGATCGCACTGGAAGTACATGCGCTGCACGCCCGGCGAGCGCGTGCTGATGAGCGCGAATCCGCGATCGTGCCGCGCGTAGATGAGTTCATCGGAGGAGGGCGGCGCTTCGACCAAAATGCCGAACCAGCCAAACGGATAGATGCGCTGATAATCCTGCCGCACCGCTTCGGGAATCGACTGTCGCGAAACGCCCTGCGAACCGTCGCAGCCGATGATGAAGTCGCATTCGAGTTCTTCGTCGCGGCCTTCGTGCTGATACTTGATGCGCGGCTTGCGATCGCTGCCATCCTGAAAGTCGTGCAGCGACACATTCGACACGTTGAACTTCAGCTCGCCGTTCGCCGCGAGCCGCGCCGCGACCAGATCCTTGATGACTTCGTGCTGCGCGTAGACCGTGATCGAGTGACCTGTGAGCTCGGTCAGCGCGATACGGCGGCGCTGGCCTTCGAACGCGAGCTCGAAACCGTGGTGCAGCGCGCCTTCGGCCTGCATGCGCGCGCCGAGACCGGCCTGAGTGAGCGTGTCCATCGTGCCTTGTTCGAGCACGCCGGCGCGAATCGTCGATTCGATGTCGTTCTGGCTGCGCGCTTCGAGCACGACCGATTCGATGCCGCGCAAATGAAGCAGGTGCGAGAGAAGAAGCCCGGCCGGGCCGGCGCCGACGATGCCGACTTGAGTACGCATGATTGTCTCCGTGAGGCAGTGGTGATGTTGTGCGTACAGTGTCGGTAGAGCGGCCTTATGCCGCAACGCGATAGGGAGGATAAGAACTATCTGATTCGGAGATAAAGCCCCTAAAACGCGGCAAAATGGCCTGAAGTACGGGTAAATCCCTAGCCGGCGCGGGCCGGTCGCCCGCGCCGGACGGCCTTACTCCGCCGCTTCCTCCTTCAACTGATTACGTCGATATTCGCCCTGGCGCGTGAGCATCCAGCCGGGATATTCCGACGGCAACTGGCTCACCTCATCGAGCGCGGCGAGTTCGTCTTCGTTGAGACGCACGTTGGTCGCCGCGATGTTGTCGTCGAGCTGCTCGATCCGTTTCGCGCCGATGATCACGCTCGACACGACCTTCTGATGCAGCAGCCAGGCAAGGGCGATCTGCGCGACCGATACACCCTTGGATTCCGCGATGCGGCGCATCACGTCGACGCAGTCGTACGCGCGTTCGACATTGACCGGCGGGAAGTCGAACTTGGTGCGCCGGCTGCCTTCTTCCTTGCCGCCTTCGCGCGTGAACTTGCCCGAAAGCAGGCCGCCCGCGAGCGGACTCCAGACCATCAGCCCGACGTTCTCGCTTTGCAGCAGCGGCACGATTTCGCGTTCCAGATCGCGGCCAGCGACCGTGTAATACGCCTGAAGCGACTCGAAACGCGCAAGACCGAGACGCTCGGAAATACCGAGCGCCTTCATGATCTGCCACGCCGCCCAGTTCGAAACGCCGATGTAACGCACGTGTCCATGCTGCACGAGATTATCGAGCGCGCGCAGCGTTTCTTCGATCGGCGTCGCCGGATCGAAACCGTGAATCTGGTACAGATCGACGTGATCGAGCTGCAGCCGCTTCAGGCTCGCCTTCACGCCATCGATGATGTGATAGCGCGACGCGCCGCGCGAATTCACGCCCTTGGTGCCGGTCTCGCCAAGGATTTTCGTCGCGACGACCACGTTTTCGCGCGGCACGTTGAGGTTCTTCAGCGCCTGGCCGGTGATGATTTCGGATCGGCCGTCGGCGTAGACGTCGGCGGTGTCGATGAAATTGATGCCCGCATCGAGCGAACGGCCGATCAGCTTGTCGGCTTCCGCCTGCTGCAACTGACCGATGTTGTCCCAGATTCCGCCCGTTCCGCCGCCGAAGGTCATCGTGCCCAAGCACAGCTCCGAGACGAAAAGACCGGTGTTGCCGAATTTCCTGTAACGCATGGTTGCTCCCGAGTGACTGGAATGGCGCGGCATCGCACGACCTTCACGACAGGGTCCGCGCCGGCAATGCAGTATCGTCCCGGCGCGCGGCGGGTTCATAGCCTGATCCTGTTCAATCCTTGCCTGTTCCTGCAAACGCTGGGGGCGCGCGCGAGCAATCACGCGCTCGCGCGAGTAAGCTAACCAGACTTCTCCCATCTTGAAAATGGTCCGCAAACCATGGCTCTGAACGACACGCCCGGCTTCGCCGGAAAAGAAAGTCATGACCAGCCGAAAGAAACGCGTCATGACGCCGCGCTGGATCAGGCGCGCCTCGATCTCGTCGCGCTGCTCGACCGTTTCACCATCGGTTGCGAAGGCTCGGTCGAGACGCCGGTGCCGGGGCTGTTCCTGCATCGGATCATGAATCCGGGCGGGCCGAAGCACGGCATCCAGACGCCCGCGCTCGCGCTCATCGCGCAGGGCAGCAAGCGCCTCATGGTCGGCGACGAGGTCTATATCTACGATCCGATGCACTATCTGGTGTCGTCGGTGGATCTGCCGGTGTGCGGGCAGGTGTCGGTGGCGAGCGAGTCCGAGCCGTATCTCGGCATGCGGCTCGATCTCGATGTCGACGAAATCACGTCGCTGATCCAGGACGAAAGCCTGCCGCCCGCGACGCAGACCGACGCCTCGCGCGGTCTCTACGTGAACCGCCTCGGCAACTCGATGCTCGATGCCGTGTTGCGCCTTTTGCGGCTCGTCGACACGCCCGAGGACGTGCCGATCCTCGCGCCGCTCGTCAAGCGCGAAATCCTGTATCGCCTGCTGATGAACGGCTCCGGCGCGCGTCTGCGGCAGATCGCGCTGCAGGACAGCCAGACGCAGCGCATCGCGAAGGCGATCCAGTTGCTGCGCCAGCATTTCGACCAGCCGCTACGCGTGGAGGACATCGCGCGGGACGTGCACATGAGCGTGTCGTCGCTGCATCATCATTTCAAGGCGGTGACGGCGATGAGCCCGCTGCAATACCAGAAGCAGCTGCGGCTTCAGGAGGCGCGCCGCCTGATGATGCTCGATATCGTCGATGCCGCCACCGCCGCGCATCGCGTGGGCTATGAAAGCGCATCGCAGTTCAGCCGCGAGTACAGCCGGCTTTTCGGTGCGCCGCCGTTGCGCGACACCCGCCGCTGGCGCGACGCGACGGCCGCCGCCGCGGGGGCCTGAGCACCGAAATTTCAACGAAGCACTGGCCGAGCGCGCGCGAATGGTCTTGAATGGATTGCCGACAGGCGATGCGACGGCGCTGCCGCATCGATTTATTTCATCGTCCGCGGAATAGTGCAGCGCTTCCGAACGTTCTACGGATACTTCTACAACAAGGAAGATGAAATGAAGAAGCGTATCCAGATGTTCGTCGCTGCCGCAACCGTCGCTACCGCTTTTGCTTCGCTCGCGTCATCCGCGCATGCTGCGGCGCCGAAAGAATCGAACGGCATGTTCGTCGATGAAAACGGCATGACGCTCTACACCTTCGACAAGGACACGAAAGGCGGCCCGAGCGCGTGCAGCGGCGGCTGTGCGCAGGCCTGGCCCGCCGCGATGGCGAGCGACTCCGACAAGCCGAGCGGGAAATGGACCATGGAATCCGCCGACGGCGGCAAACAGTGGGCCTATGACGGCAAGCGCGTCTATCGCTTCGCGAAGGACACGAAGCCCGGCGACAAGAACGGGGACAATTTCCGCGATGTCTGGCACGTCGTGAAGCCCTGAGCGCCTTCGCATCGATGCCGGCTCGCGGAATAAATCGGCGAGTCCGCCAGTCTTTCAATCAACAGGTAACGACCATGAAACGATCGATCGGCGTGACGGCGCTCCTGATCGCGCTCGGGCTCGCGCTCGGCACAGCGGGCTGCGCGAGCGGTACGCAAAGTGCGCCGCCTTCTTCGGGTGCGCCGAGCGGACCTGCCGGCGGAGGCAGCTACTGATGGCGAACGCCTCCGGCTCGCCCCGCACGCAAGAGGACGCACGGTCTTGAGCTTCGAGAGCGATCTTCTCGCGCATCTGCCGCAGTTGCGCCGCTACGCGCGCGCGCTGACGGGCGATCGCGCCTGGGCCGACGATCTCGTGCAGGACGCGACCGAGCGCGCGCTCAATCGCGCCCGGTCGTTTCATGCGGGCACGAACTTGCGCGCGTGGCTGTTCACGATCATGCGCAATCTGTATATCGACCAGTTGCGCGGTCGCCGCGATATCGCCGTCGACGACGAAAGCGCGCCCTGGCGGCAGATGGCCGCGCCGCGCGGGGAAGTCGACGGCCTCGTGCTGCGCGACGTGCAGCGCGCGCTGTACTGTCTGCCGGTCGAGCAGCGCGAAGTGATGCTGCTCGTGTGTGTCGAGGAAATGAGTTATCAGGAGGCGTCCGTGGTGTTGAATGTGCCGACCGGAACCGTGATGTCGCGCTTGTCGAGAGCGCGGGAGCACATGCGCGTTCTGCTCGGCGAGGAATCGGGCCGCAAGGCGTCGCCTTCGTCGCTGAAAGTGGTGAGCCGCTCATGACCAATCAAGACCGTCCATCCGAAGGCGGCGACCGTATGGGGCCGCCCAAACCCGATCGCGATCTGCAGGCGCTGTCCGCCTTTATCGACGACGAACTTCCCGGCAATGAGCGCGACGCCGTGGCCGAACGCGTCGCGGGCGATCCCGCGAGCGAGGCGACCGTCGCCGCGTATCGTGCGCAGGACAATGCGTTGCGCGCGCTCTTCGCCGATCAGAGCGAGCCGCAGATCGTGCGTCTGCGGCCGCGCTCGCGCGAGCGTTATCTGATCGCGGCAGGCTTCATGGCCGTCGGGGTCGCGTGCGGATTCCTGTTGCAGATGCTCCTGCCCGCGCTCGGCGACAAGCCGCGCTTCGCGGAACGCGCGGATATCGCGTATGCCGTGTACGCGCCCGAGCAGCGGCACGCGGTGGAAGTGGCGGCGTCGCAGCAAGATCATCTCGTCACCTGGCTCTCGAAGCGGCTGAATCGCGCGGTGACGATTCCGTCGCTGGCCGAGTACGGATTTCAGCTCGTCGGCGGACGCCTGTTGCCGGACGAAGAGGGTCCGGCCGCGCAGTTCATGTATCAGAACGCGGCGGGCGAGCGCCTCACGCTCTACATGACGACCGCCACGATCAGGCGCAACGACAGCAAGATCCGCACGCTGAAGGACGGACAACGCACCACGTTCTATTGGGCGTGGAATCGCGTCGGCTATGCGCTTTCGGGGCAGATCGGCGAGGAAAAGCTGCAGGCAATCGCCTATGACACCTGCAAGGAGCTGGGCGGCGATCCGAAGAACTGGTGAGCCGGGAATCCATAAAAAGGCCGCAACGATGCGTGATCGTTGCGGCCTTTCTCATGCGCGATCGTGCTTATCGATAGCGATGCGGCGGAGGCGGCGCGACGTGGTGATGATGGCGTTCCCATTCCTGACGCTGCCAGTAACGATGACCGTCCCAGTAGCGCTCGCCATGCCAGCCGACCGTCACGCGATGCGTGGGACCGTGGTGAACGTCCGCCGACGCCGCGTTTGCGAGACCCATGCCCAGCGCGGCGGCAAGGGAAGCGATCAACAGGCTTTTCTTCGTCTTGTTCATGATGTGTGCTCCTTGGTCGTTTGCCTGGCGGTGAAACCGCGAGTCGATTGGTCGCAGTTCGGCCCAACTTTGGCGTGTGGTTCAGGACCGGCTTATCAACGGTAGTAATCGTGATGATGGTGATAACCGCCACCGTCCGGCACGACGATGCAGCCCGATAGCGCGCTACCCAACAACACGCTCAACGCTGCAAGGATCGCTAGTTTCTTCATGGGTTTCTCCGTGTGAATCCATGGAGACCAATTTAGCGGTTCGCAAAATGACAAGCCGTGTTCGTTTGTAAGCAAACGTGTAATCTGAAATATTCGCGACGGGCGTCTACAAGCTCCGTCGTGCGCCGTTGTACGGCGGATGCAGGACGCGCTATTCTGAACTCCGATTCGAAATGTCGGAGTGAACATGTCTCACATCAGCACGGGCGTCGAGTACGCGCTGCACTGCATGCTGTATCTCGCGGAGCCGCCACACGGCGTGCGCGAGGCGAGCGTGCGCGATCTGGCGGAATTGCAGGGCGTGCCTGCGGAATACGTCGCGAAGCTCTTCACGAAGCTGCACAAGGCGGGACTCGTCGTCGCGACGGAAGGGGCGCGCGGAGGTTTCGCGCTCGCGCGTCCGTCGAAGGAAATCAGCGTGCTCGATGTCGTCGACGCAATCGACGGCGACAAGCCTCTCTTCGAATGCAGGGAGATTCGCGCGCGCTGCGCCGTGTTCGGCGACGACGCGCCGCCTTGGGCGACGAGCGGCGTATGCGCGGTTCACGCGGTGATGAAGAACGCCGAAAAGCGCATGCGTGAAGCGCTCGCGGCGGATCGGCTGGCGGATCTCGCCGGGCGCATGCATGCGAAAGCGCCGCGCACGTTCGGGCCGCAGGTCGTCAAATGGCTCGGCGGGCGCACGGACCAGCGCCGCGCGGCCAAGCGCTGAAAGACTTTAGCGGACGATCTTCGGCTTCATGTTCGGCGTGAGCGATACGCCGACCACATGTCCGGCGCGCACGCCACAGCGGCTATCTACGCGCGTCCATTGCTCCTTGCCGCGCGCCTTCGCGAACGCGCGCATCACGATGACCTGATCGACCGGAATCGGGTTGCCGACACTGAAGATCGTAGTATCGTCGTCGATCTTCGCGGAGAGCACGCGGCGGTCGGGCACGATGAGCGTGTCGTACTTCGGCGCGTTCTCCACCCAGCGATCGAATGCGGCGACACATTGCGCGACGGCATCCGGCACGTGAAGCCTCGTCAGATACGAATAATCCTCGGGCACGTCCGGCGTTTCCTGCGCCTGGACGAGCTGAAACATCGACGCCGACAAAGCGAGCGCGGCCAGGGCGGGAGCAAGAATGTTCTTCATGCGATGGGCGATGAAAAGGGCGTTCGGAGATGTTCGGGCAGAGCGCGGATCGCCGGAGCACGGATCGCGTGAATGGCGCTGAACGTGCGGTGCGCGCGCCTGCGCAGGAATGGCGCGAAGTATACCGTGTGACGTTTTGTGACGTCGAGCGATTCGCGCAGGTCGAATGCCGATCGAAAGCCTCGCCCGCCGCGATGTATCCTTTGATGCCGATAAACACGCGAACGAGGTGCCCAATGAAAGCGGTGCGATGGTCGCAACAAGACGGCTCAGGGCTCGAGCATCTCGTTCTCGATGAGACGCGCGATGGCATCGTGATCGAAAGCGCGGTCGTGGGCGAAGACGAAGCGCGTGCCTTCGGTCTCGTGTATCGCATCGAATGCGATGCGCGCTGGCAAGTGACGCGGCTCGCGCTGAAGCTCGCGGGCGGCGCATCGCTCGATCTGCATCGCAGGGACGGCGACAACGGCGACGCGCACGCATGGACCGATGCGAACGGCGAGCCGCTCGAGGCGCTGCGCGGCTGTATCGACGTGGACATCACCGCGACGCCTTTCACCAACACGCTGCCCATCCGCCGCCTGAAACTCGAACGCGGCGAACGGCGCGTGATTCGCGTCGCCTATGTGCGCGTGCCCGAGCTCGGCGTGAGCGCGGTGGAGCAGGCTTATACGTGCATCGAGCCGGATTGTCGCTATCGTTACGAAGGGCTCGACACGGGCTTCACGGCGGATATCACCGTCGACGAAGACGGCCTCGTGATCGACTATCCCGGCCTCTTCACGCGCATCCGGCGATAATACGCAGACATTCGCCTCAACCGATTTCCACTATGACCGACACGACTTCCCCCCGGCTCACGAGCCTGTCCCACGGCGGCGGCTGCGGCTGCAAGATCGCGCCCGGCGTGCTCGCCGACCTGCTCAAGCGCGCGACGCCGCTGCCCGCGTTCCCGAATCTTCTGGTCGGCAACGACACCGCCGACGATGCCGCCGTCTACAAGCTCAACGACGAGCAGGCGATCGTCGCGACGACGGACTTCTTCATGCCGATCGTCGACGATCCATTCGACTTCGGCCGCATCGCCGCGACCAACGCGCTCTCCGACGTCTACGCGATGGGCGGCAAGCCGATTCTCGCGCTCGCGCTCGTCGGCATGCCGATCAACGTGCTGCCGCATGAAGTCATCGCGCAAGTGCTGAAGGGCGGCGAAGCGGTGTGCGCGGAAGCGGGCATTCCGGTGGCGGGCGGCCATTCGATCGATTCGGTCGAGCCGATCTACGGGCTTGCGGCGCTCGGCATCGTGCATCCGTCGCGCGTGAAGCGCAACGCGGCCGCGCGCTCGGGCGACGTGCTCGTGCTCGGCAAGCCGCTCGGCGTCGGCGTGCTGTCGGCGGCGCTGAAGAAGGACAAGCTCGACGCGGCGGGCTACAGGGCGATGATCGACGCGACCACCAAGCTCAATCGTCCCGGCGCGGAACTGGCGCAACTCGACGGCGTGCACGCGCTCACCGATGTCACCGGTTTCGGCCTGCTCGGTCACACGCTCGAACTCGCGCGCGGCGCGCAACTGACGGCGCGCATCCGTTACGCCGATCTGCCGTGGCTGCCGCAGGTGCGCGAATTCGTGCGCGCGGGCATCTACACGGGCGCGTCGGGACGCAACTGGAGCGCGTATGGCGACCACATCTCGTTGAACGTCGAAGGCAAGGAAGGTGAGGAGGCCCGCGCCTTGCTGACCGATCCGCAGACCTCGGGCGGCCTGCTCGTGTCGTGCGCCCCGCATGCCGTGAACGACGTGCTCGCGATCTTCCGCGCGGACGGCTTTCACGACGCGACGATCATCGGCGAAATGGTGGACGGCCGGGGCCACGTCGACGTCAGCTAAACAAACTCGAAACGCATGAAGGAAGAATCCCCGAAAGCCATTTTCTACGCGCTCGCCGCGAATTTCGGCATCGCCGTCTGCAAGTTCGGGGCGGCTGCCTTCACCGGCTCGGGCGCGATGTTCGCCGAAGCCATCCATTCCACGGCCGATTGCGGCAACCAACTGTTGCTGCTCTTTGGCCTGAAGCGCGCGCAGGCGCCCGCGAACGCGCTGCATCCGCTCGGCTCCGGGCGCGAAATCTATTTCTACGCGCTCATCGTCGCGCTGCTGCTGTTCTTCGTCGGCGGAGCGTTCTCTGTGTACGAGGGCGCGCATCGGTTGATGCATCACGAGCCGTTGTCGAACCCGATCGTCGCGCTCGTGATTCTCGGCATCTCCGTCGTGCTCGAAGCCTTTTCGCTCGCGGGCGCGATCCGCGAAATCCGCAAGGGCGCGCCGAACAAAACCTTATGGCGATGGTTTCGCGAAACGCGCGAATCGGAATTGCTCGTCGTCGCCGGCGAGGACGTCGCGGCGCTGCTCGGCCTTGCGATCGCGTTCGCCGCCGTGCTCATGACGATGCTCACCGGCAACCCGGCCTACGACGCCGCCGGCTCGATCGGCGTCGGCGTGCTGCTGATGATCATCGCGTTTCTCGTTGCGCGTGAAGTGAAGTCGATGATCGTCGGCGAATCGGCGAGCCCGGAAGTACGCAAGGCGATCGACGCGCACTTGCGCACGCGCCCGGAAATCACGCGCATCATCAGCCTCATTACGCTGCAATGGGGCAAGCACGTCGTGGTGGCAGTGCAGGCCGAAATGATCGATTACGCCAGCGGCCGCGCGATGATCGATGCGATCAACATCATCGAAGACGATCTGCAGCGCGCCTTTCCGCAAGTGCGCTGGGTGTTCTTCGAACCCGACGTAGCACGCGATCGCGGCGAGCCGACGGCCGCCTGAGGCGAGGGCAGGCCAGGAGCGCGGCGTGCTACGGCTTTCAGGGTCGTCCGGGACCGCTCCTGCCGCGCGGACGTCATCGCGCTAGCATATGGCGTGCGCGTCGTCCGCATCGAGTCCCTGAAATTCTGTGATCTTCATCCGACCCATGCGCAAATTGCTCCTTGCAGTGCTGCTCGTCGCCGTGGCGAGCGTTCTCCCGATCTTTTCCCAGTCCTCCTTTGCCGCAGCCGCTTCCCCGCAGCACGCGTCGCAGCCGGCGGTCGCGCTGACGCCGCAGCAGGCGCGCGATGCGCTTGCCGTGCTCAACGATCCCGCGCGCCGTTCGCAAGTTGCGGATACGTTGCGCGCGATCGCCGCGGCAGGCGCGCTGGCCGCGCCCGCGAGCGCGCCGCAGGCGGCATCGTCCGCGGCGCCGGCATCGGGCGCATCGGGCGTGCTCGCGCATTCGTTGACCGCGAATGGGCTCGCGTCGCAATTGTCGCGGCAGGCGGGGCACTGGCTCGTCGAGATCGGCGCGGGGCTGCGGCATTCGACCGTCGCGCTGCTCGATTTCGGCTCCGTGATTTCGTGGTGGCGCGACCGTACGTCGAGCGACGCGGGGCGCGCGCTCATCGGCCATGTCATGTGGACCGTGCTGGCCTCGCTGATTCCCGCGTTGCTGCTCGAATTCTTGTGCTTGCGCCTGCTGAAGCGCCCGCGCGCCCGGATCGCGGCACGCGGCGTCGCCGATGCTGAGGAGCAGGATCCCGACCTCGTGCGCGAACAGCACGCCGCCGAGCGCGCGGAAGACGCCGCCGCGCAAACCGGCGACGCCACCGCGATGCATCTTGCCGAGCGCAAGGCGGACACCGCGCGCGGCCAGCGTCACGCCGCGCGTCACTGGACGCTGTTGCAGCGCCTGCCGAGCGCGCTCCTGTACGGCTTGCTGTCGCTGGTTCCGCTGATCGTGTTCATCGGCGTGGTGACGTTGCTGATGTCGATCTTCATCGACGACAACACGGCCGAGGCGCGCGTCGCGGGCTCGCTCATCGACGTCTATCTGGCGTGCCGCGCCGTCGTGATCGTGAGCGGCTTTTTCGTCGCGCCGCGCGCGCCCGGACTGCGCCTCATCCAGATGCGCGATGCCGCCGCCGCGTACACGCATCGTTGGGTGCGGCGCATCGTGTGCACCGCCGGCGCGGGCATCGCGCTCGCCAATGCCGGCGAACCGATCGGCCTGTCGGGCGATGCGCGCATCGCGGTGCTGAAGGTCACGCTGCTGATCGTGCATCTGATGATCGCATTCGTGATCTTCCAGAGCCGCAATTCGGTGGCGGAGCGCATCCGGCAGCGCGCGCGTTCGAACCGTTCGGTGAGATTGGTCGGCGCGTGGTTCGCCGATATCTGGGCGGGCGTCGCGATCTTCTTCGTGATCGCGCTGTGGTTCGTGTGGGCGCTCGACGTGCAGAACGGCTACCGCACGCTGTTTCATCTCGGCGGCGTGTCCTTGCTCGTGCTGGTCGGCGCGCGCGTGCTCGCGATCGTCGCGTTCGGCGCGCTCGGCCGCGTTTTCCATCAGAACGACGAAGAGGATCTCGCCGGCGAGTCGATCGCGCGGCGTCGCGCGTATCGCTATTACCCGGCGCTGCGGCGCATCGTGCAGGCGCTGATTTCCGTCATCACCGTGGTCGCGCTGCTGCAGGTGTGGCACGTCGATATCGTGCATTTCTTCACGTCGGGCGGCGTCGGCAACCGGCTCGCGTCGGCGCTCGTCACCATCGTGATCGCGGCCGTGTTCGCCGTGCTCGTGTGGGAAGCGGCGAACATCGTCGTCGAACGGCGGCTCGAACAATGGACCGCGAGCGGCGAGCGTCTGCGCGCCGCGCGTCTGCGCACGCTGCTGCCGATGATGCGTACCGGCCTTTTCATCGTGATCGCGATGGTCGTCGTGCTGACGGGCCTTTCGGAACTCGGCGTGAACACCGCGCCCTTGCTCGCGAGTGCGAGCATCTTCGGCGTGGCGCTCGGCTTCGGCTCGCAGAAGCTCGTGCAGGATCTCATCACAGGCATCTTCCTGCTGATGGAAAACGCGATGCAGGTCGGCGACTGGGTGACGCTCGCGGGCGTGTCGGGCACCGTCGAATATCTGTCGATTCGCACGGTGCGCTTGCGCGGCGGCGACGGCTCGCTCTACACGGTGCCGTTCAGTTCGGTCTCGACGGTGAACAACACGAATCGCGGCATCGGCAATGCAGCGGTGCGCGTCTCGATCGCACTCGGTCAGGACGTCGATCTCGCCATTTCGACGCTCAAGGAAATCGGCGCCGCCTTGCGTGACGACGAAGCGTTCCGCGACGGCATTCTCTCCGACTTCAGTTTCTGGGGCGTCGATGCCGTCGACGGCTCGACCGTCACGCTCGCCGGCCAGATCCAGTGCCGCGACAGCGCGCGCTGGCCGGTGCAGCGCGAGTTCAACCGGCGCATTCTCAACGAGTTCACGGCGCGCGGCATCGAGATCGCGAATCCGCAGCGCAACTTCGTGATCGTGAACGGCGGCAATCAGGAAGGCGGCCCGGAAGGCGTTCAGGACGCGGACGAGGCGGGCGCGGATCAGCGCGGCGAGCCGTCGAAGGCCGCGCAGCATCCGACGGGCGAGGCGGCGGGTTCGGCGAACGTCGCGTCGAACGCGCCGCCGCCGCGGTCATCGCAAAGCGGCACCTGAGTTTTCGGTTAGCGCTCCTATAATCGTGCGGGTTGACCGCGCCCTGGCCGGGCGCGGTCTTCTTTCGAAGGTCGAACCCTTACGAGGATCCGCTCGCCATGAGAAAACTCCGCGCGTCACGATCGATAAAGCTCAGAAAAACCGCCTGTGCGTCACTGTTCGCCGCCGGCCTCGCGACCCTGACAGGTTGCGCGTTCGCCCAGCCATCCGATGACAGCGGCCCCGAAGGCGGCCGCCACGTCAAAGTGATGATCGTCACGATGTTCGGCCCCGAGGGCCAGGTCTGGCTCGACAAGCTCGGTCCGTGGCAGGCGATCAAGGTGCCGGGACTGTCGCCGGATTATCCCGAGGTCAATTGCAATCGCGACGATGTCTGCGTCATCACGACGGGCATGGGTCACACCAACGCGGCCGCGTCGATGATGGCGCTGGCATTCTCCGACCGCTTCAATCTGCGGCACACGTATTTTCTCGTCGCGGGCATCGCCGGTATCGATCCGAAGCAGGGCACGGTCGGCTCGGCAGCCTGGGCGAAGTATCTCGTCGATTTCGGCATTCAATGGGAACTCGACGCGCGCGAGAAGCCCGCCGACTGGCCTTCGGGTTTCCTCGGCATCAACACGAAAAGTCCGTACGAGAAACCGCCGCTCGACTATCGGACGGAGGCGTTCGCGCTCAATGCGTCGCTTGCGGATGCGGCCTTCGCGATCTCGCGCAACGTCACGCTCTCGGACAGCGATCAGGCGAAAGTCGCGCGCGCGAAATTCAACTACGCGCCGGCCAACCAGCCGCCGCGCGTGATCCAGTGCGACACGCTCGCCGGCGATACGTGGTGGTCCGGCAAATATATCGGCGAGCGGGCGAGGGAGTGGACGCGCCTCCTGACCGACGGGCGCGGTGTCTATTGCACGACGCAGCAGGAAGACAACGCGACGTACGAGGCGCTCAAGCGCGCGGCGAGCGTGAAACGGGTGGATCTGTCGCGCGTGGCGGTGCTGCGCGCCGGATCGGACTTCGACCGGCCGTACGAAGGGCAAGCCGCTTCGGACAATCTGCTCAATTACGCCGATCAGGGCGGCTTTGCGCCGGCCATCGAAAACCTGTATCGAACGGGCAATCCATTCATACAGGAGGTTGTTACACATTGGGGCGCCTGGCGCAAAGGCATCCCGCAAAAGTAACGCCACGGCGTTACAAAGCCGGTAACAAGGCCATGTTTCTGGCAGTAACAACTCTGTTACTGCGACCAAGTAACTATTACCCAACCTGCCGCGGATCGGTAATCGCCGATTTCGCGGCATTTTTTTGCTCTTTCACGTCCGATGAATGGCGAATAAAAGCTGGGTCTTGGCGTCAACGGAATCCCGTAAATGCCCGTTATATGGCGCGGAAGGCGATTATTAGGATAAAAACGAAGCCGCGCCGGGCGGACCTCGCAAACGTTAGACAAATACGCACCGGATCAAAGAATCGGTCAAATTCTCCAGACCGAAAAAATTACCGACCTAAAGTGTTGTTTGCAACAAAATATTATTGAGACACTCTTGCTTTAGGTTCAGACAGTTCTTAGAATCCGTCTCACAGTGGTTGTTACAAGATGTAACGCACTGAAACAAAGATTACGCGGTACGTAGCCGGGCAGAACGAGTCCGGTGAGGCACAAAAAAGACATCGGCAAAAAGCCGGCGGGAAATCGGGGATTTACTGGAAGTTGCAACCATGAACGGTCGCGAAACGCTGGAATCGATCCGGGAAATCAATTTGTCGTACATCATGCTCGCGCAGCGTCTGCTGCGCGAAGACCGCGCCATCGGCATGTTCCGGCTCGGTCTGTCGGCGGAACTCGCCGATCTGCTGTCGGGCCTCACGCTCGCACAGGTCGTCAAGCTCGCGTCGTCGGATAACCTGCTTTGCGCATTCCGCTTCAACGATCACACGATGCTGTCGGCCTTGGTGCAGCCCGCGAAGAACGCGGACATCGCGCCGACGCACGCGGCAATCCTGCTGGCTGGCCAGCCGGCCGAACAGTTCGCTTAAGTGATGACGGAGCGAGCCATGCTGAAGAAGAGCCTCACTGAAGACGCCCAGGAAGTGTTCCGCGCCATCGCGCTGATCGAGCTCGGCGCGCGCATGCAAGTGCTGGAGAGCGAACTCACGCTCTCGCGCGATCGCATGATCCGCCTGTATCGCGAAGTGAAGGGCGTGTCGCCGCCGAAGGGCATGCTGCCGTTCTCGGCCGACTGGTACATGACGTGGCTCGCCAATATCCACGCATCGCTTTTCTATAACACCTATACGTTCCTGAAGAACGAAGCCGGCTGTTCGCATCTCGATGCGTTGACCAAGGGGTATCGGCTGTATCTCGAGCACTGCAACCATAGCGGCGCCGAGGCGGTACTCGATCTTACGCGGGCCTGGACTCTTGTGCGCTTCTTCGACGCGGGCATGCTGCAGATGACGGCTTGCTGCCGCTGCACCGGGAAGTTTGTCGCACACAAACATGATTTGCAGAACAACGTGGTGTGCGGGGCCTGCCAGCCGCCGTCACGCGCGGGGAAGACCAAGAAAGCGGCGGCCGCGAAACAGGCCAGCAAAGAAGCCGCGCTGGAGGTAGTGATGTCGAAGAACGAAGTGCCGGAGCATGCGGAGCACACGGTACTCGCTAACGTAGCGGCAGTAGCGGCGTTACAGCCGCAACGAGCTAGCCTGGTCGCACAGGCTGCTTAGGCGGTAGCGGCCGCCGGCTTTCCTTCCGGGGACTGTCCGCGAGGATGGTGGATGTCCGGCTCGCCGCTACCGCGTTTTACTTCCCGCCCGTTTTCCCGAATCCATAGCCCGGCGCCGATTGGCGTGCCGGGCTTTTTTGTTTTGCCGCCCAGTAAAATGCTTCGATGGCACGCGCTCTCGAAGATAACGGCTTGGCTACCGCACAACAGGGTTTTCTGCTGACTCGTCACTGGCGCGACACCGCGGCAGGGACGGAAGTCGATTTCTGGCTCGCGACCGACGACGGCCCGAGAAAGATCCGCATCGCGACGCAGACGAGCGTCGCGTTCATTCGCGCCGAAGATCGCGCGAAGGCGGAGCCTGTCGTCGCCGGCGTGCGCGACACGTATCTGCGCGAGCTGCCGCTCAAGGACTTCCGTCAAAAGCCGGTGCTCGGGCTTTACTGCCCGCAGTATCGTCAGTTACTCGCGCTCGAAAAGAACCTGAGAAGCGCCGGCGTCAATGTCTTCGAGGCCGATATCCGTCCGCACGAGCGCTATCTGATGGAGCGCTTTATCACGGCGCCGGTGTCGTTCGAAGGCGCGCCGCGCGACGGTTACATTTGCAGCGAACTGAAGCCCGCGCCGGATTACCGGCCGTCGCTGAGCGTCGTGTCGCTCGATATCGAAACGAGCGTGAAGGGCGATCTCTATTCGATCGCGCTCGAAGGCTGCGGCGCGCGTCAGGTGTACATGCTCGGACCGCCGACCGGCGCCGCCGAGCCAGCGGATTTCGCGCTCGACTATTGCGACACCCGCGCCGACATGTTGCGCCGCTTCAACGCGTGGATCGCGCATCACGATCCGGACGCGATCATCGGCTGGAATGTCGTGCAGTTCGACTTGCGCATCCTCCAGCGGCACGCCGACGACTACGGCGTGCCGCTTACGCTCGGCCGCGACGGCGGCACGGTCGAATGGCGCGAGCACGGCATGAAGCGCAATCACTGGTTCGTGTCGATCGCGGGCAGGCTCGTCATCGACGGCATCGAGGCGCTGCGTTCGGCGACGTGGAATTTTCCGTCGTTCAGCCTGGAGTACGTCGCGCAATCGCTGTTGGGCGAGGGCAAGGCCATCGACAGTCCGTACGCGCGCATGGACGAGATCGAGCGGCGCTTTCAGGAAGACAGGCTCGCGCTCGCGCGTTACAACCTGAGCGACTGTGAACTCGTCACGAAAGTTTTCGACAAGACCGAACTGCTGCCGTTTTTGCTGGAGCGCGCGACCGTCACCGGTTTGCAGGCGGATCGCAGCGGCGGATCGGTCGCGGCGTTCACGCATCTGTATATGCCGCGGATGCATCGGCTCGGCTATGTCGCGCCGAATCTCGGCGACGTGCCCGAGGAAGCCAGTCCCGGCGGCTTCGTCATGGATTCGCGTCCCGGTCTCTACGATTCCGTGCTCGTGCTCGATTACAAGAGCCTGTATCCGTCGATCATCCGCACGTTTCTGATCGATCCGGCCGGGCTCGCGCAAGGCATGGCGGCTTCCGACGAGACCGCCACGGTTCCCGGCTTTCGCGGCGCGCGATTTTCACGCGACACGCACTGTCTGCCCGCGATCGTCGCGCAAGTGTGGGAAGCGCGCGAAGCGGCGAAGCGTCAGCGCAACAAGCCGCTGTCGCAGGCGCTGAAGATCATCATGAATTCGTTCTACGGCGTGCTCGGATCGAGCGGCTGCCGCTTTTTCGATCCGCGTCTCGCGTCGTCGATCACCATGCGCGGTCACGAAATCATGCATCGCACGCGCGAGCTGATCGAAGCACGCGGCTACGGCGTCATCTACGGCGATACGGATTCCACTTTCGTCTGGCTGAGGCGCGCGCGCAGCGAGGAAGACGCGGGGCGCATCGGCCGCGCGCTCGTCGCGCATGTCAACGAATACTGGCGCGAGCATTTGCGCGAGACCTTCGGGCTCGACAGCGCGCTGGAATTGCAGTTCGAAACGCATTTCACGCGTTTTCTGATGCCGACGATACGCGGCACGGAAGAGGGCAGCAAGAAGCGCTACGCCGGCCTCACGACGCGCGCGGACGGCACCGAGGAAATCATCTACAAAGGGCTCGAAACGGTGCGCACCGACTGGACGCCGCTCGCGCAACGCTTCCAGCAGGAGCTTTACCTGCGCGTCTTCAAGGGTGAGGCATACGCGGACTACGTGCGCGATTACGTCGGACGCACGCGGCGCGGCGAGCTGGACGAACTGCTCGTCTATCGCAAGCGCCTGCGCCGCACGCTCGGCGACTATCAGCGTAATGTGCCGCCGCATGTGCGCGCCGCGCGCATCGCCGATGAGTACAACGCGCGTGCCGGACGCCCGCTGCAATATCAGAACGGCGGCTGGATCAGCTATGTGATGACGGCGGCCGGTCCCGAACCGGTGGAAGCGCGCCACGCGCCGATCGACTACGAGCACTACGTCAGCAAGCAGCTTCAGCCGGTCGCGGACGGCATTCTGCCTTTCCTGCGCGACGATTTCACCGCGCTGATGTCCGGTCAGAAAGAGCTGTTCTGAGTTCCGAGTCTAGAAACGCACGCCGAAACCCGCTTCGATGATGTCCGCATCGCGGTCGTAACGCGTGACCATGCGATTCCACGTCACGCGCGCGAGCCATCGATCCGAGAAGCGGTAACTCGCCGACACCGATACGAGACCGGAGAAGCGTCCGTCGCCGGTGCGGTTCTGCGCCAGATCGTCGTTCTGCGTGATCGACAGATACGGCCCCGCGCCGACGCCGAGCGTCAACTTGTCATTCAGGAACGCGCGCGTCGCCCAGAGTTGCGCGGCAACGCCGTCGCGGCGCGACTGGACGTGGCCGCCTTCGTGCAGATACGACGCGGTGAAGTCGAAGTAACGCCACAATCCGCGCCGATATTCGATGCTCTCCGCCAGATTCGTTTCCGAGTCGGGACTGTTGAGGATCGTCGTGCCGAGCATCACCGTGACTTCGTTGTTGGTGACGTTGGTCGTGCGCGACACGGGGCGCGCGCGCGGTCCGCGTCCTTCGGGCGCGTCGAGCTGATAGCCGATGCCGAAGAGCAGCGCGGTCGTGTCGGGACCGCCGAATGCCTGCACGCGATTGAGCTTCATCTCCGCGATCCAGCGGTTGTCGAAGTAATACGCCGCGCGCAGCGTGAACATCGCGCCCCAGCCGTGCGTGTTCGAGTATTCGCCGCCCGACTGCGCCTCGCTCGTATCGAAATAGCGATACGGCCCGGCGCCCGCCGACAATTCCAGCCGCTCGTTCCAGAGCGGCAGGCGTCCCCATAACTGCAGCGCCTGCCCGTCACGGTGATGATCGGGAATATGGCCCTCGTTGAGCCAGGAAAAGCTCCAGGCGGCGTAAGGCCCGAGCCCTTCACGATAATTCGCTTCCCACGAATACGTGTTCTGGCTGCTGCTCTGGAGTGCGCCAGCCAGAAACGAAAATTCCTGCGAGTGAGCCGCGCTGCTCGCAATGCCGAGTAGCGCGAAAGCGATCGCGCGAAGGGCCGTTCTGCAATGTCGTTCGTTCTGGGTTCTTGTCATCGGCGAGGTCGGATTCGGAAGGTTCCGGCAACTTTCGTGCGGTCTGTTCCGATGCAGGATACAGACTTAGGAAAACTCCCGCAAAGTTCTGACTAATTCCTATTTCCACCGACGGCAAGGTGAAACGTTTGCGCGGAACAATCGCTCGGCATGCGTTCGCAGCCACTCACACGCGGGGTTACGCGTTTCGCGGACCTTGCGTAGATTGAGTTCTCCCAGTGCATTCAGGCAAACGAGGTCAGCGATGGACTCCACCCCAATCGAATATCGAGGCTGTGAGCTTTCGGTCATCGTCCAGCATCGGGCTGGAGAATTCGTCGCGACGCTTCTGATCGAGCGGCCGGGCGGCGTGCGGCGCGCGATCGGGCCGATGCGCGCGTTTGCGACGGCGCAGGCCGCCGCGAACTTCGCGTTCGAATGCGGCAAGGCGGAACTCGACGGCGCATCCGCGATGCGCGCGCCGCGCGTGGCGGTGTCGGGGTGATGCCGTCGCTCAGGCGCCGCTCGTGCGCGGCTCGCCCGAAGTCGCCGCCGCGGCGCCGTCCGGCGTCGCCGGATGCCGCGCGCGATACACCGCGAGCGCGCACACGCTGACCGCAGCGATCGCGACCGGCACGGCTACCGCTTCGAAAACGCGCGGCGGCAACCAGGGCGCGCCGAGCATCGCGCCGCCCGTGCCGGTGCCCGTCACAAAGAGCGCACTCAGCGACAGCCACGCGAGCGCCGGTTTCCCCGCGAGATGTCCGAACGACGCGAGACTCGACGTCGCGCACACGAACGCCGCCGCGAGCACCTACTGCGGATTGACAAGAACACACGCAATAGCATCGCTGACCGCGCCGTCGACCCGTCTCAAGAAATGCTGAGAATCGGCCTATTCCTAGGGGCAATCCGCTGATTTGACGCAATAATTTACAAATCCACGAGACGGGCCGGATAAGCTCGGATGTTCCATCCGGGCGGGTCGTCCGTATCTGCTCGCTTTCCGTCTTCCGACTGTTGAACCGCCATGGTGACTCTGGTTAGCTGTTTCTCCGATCGCAACGCGACATCATCGCTCGACAATCACATCGAATATTGCCGGCGCGCGAACGCGAAGCATCGTTTCGAGCCGATATCCGGCTGCGTCGATTCGCTCGAATTGCGCACGCTCTACAAATACCAGTTGCTGAACGACGTACTGCGGGAGGCCGAAGAGGGCGAACTCGTCATTTTCGCCACGGAAAACGCGTTGTTCCTCCGCTTTCACGACTTCGAGCCGATCATGGCGGACCGCGACGTCCTGGTCACGAAAGGGCATTTCGGCATCAACACCGAGATGTTCGTGCTGCGAAACAATGAAGAGAACCGGCGCATGATTCGTGGCTTCGCCGCGCAATGCCGCAAATACTTCGAATACGGCAAGTTCGTCACGGAAGAGGAACTGCTCGAAGCCCTGCCGACCGTGCCCGACTGGGACGACCTGAACGGCGTGGTGCCGATCGCGTCGATGTGGGCGAGCCAGCATCCGGATATTCGTGGCCGCGAAGTCGTCGCGGTGTCGATCGTCTACACGCCGCGCCTTTACAGCAAGTACGGGCCGCTGTGGCGCGCGGTGTTCGCGCGGCATGTGAGCGCGTGTCACGCGTCAGGCGATCTTCGCTTTTTCGACGATGCAGCGCCGATGTCGAGCGATTCGAACGAGCCGCTTTCGGTGTATCAGCCGGGACGTCCGATCGCGGTCGTGATGCTCTATACGCCCAACATCGCGAGCTATGCGCGCTTCGGCGAAGGGAGTCTGCGTGCGTACTGCGAGCAGCACGGTTATACGCTTTACGTGCATCGCGAAGTGCCGGCCGATTTCGGCCGCGATGCGTGCGGCAACTGGGCCAAGCCTTTTCTTCTCAGCAAGTACCTGCCGCAGCACGAATGGGTTTTCTGGATGGACGCGGACATCATCGCGATGAACCGGAGCGTGAAACTGGAGAAGTTCACCGAAGGGCGCGAACGCGTGCTGACCGCGGACATCTGCGGCTGGCGTTTCAATTCGGGCGTAATGGGCTTTCGCAACACCGAGGCGAATACGAACGTGCTCGACGCCGTGCTGGCGAAGGTGCGCGAGATCGAGGACATCCAGTACACGTTTTCGAGTCAGGGCGACCAGTATGTGTTCATGGAGCAACTGATCGCGCACGGTCTGTGTCCCGAGATGGATTCGCCCGAACTCGTGAGCTTTCGCGAACTGAACACGCCCTGGTATTACGCGGACCGGAACACGTTCCTCTGTCACTTTCACGGCCTGAGCACCGAGATGCGGGCGCTGTTCATGTCGATGGATTCGGTGCCGGAAGGCGGCTTCGAAGCCATCGAACATGCGGCGCCGCGCACGCCGCTCCTGATCCGCAAACCCGCGTGATCGCGGCTTACGCGCCGGCCATCTTTCTCATCAGGCGCACGCGGGGATCGACTGCTTCCTGCAGCGCCGGCTCCTCCGCGAAATGCCAGGCGAGGCTGCGCGCACGCACGCGGCGCGTCGGCTTGACGTGCTGACGCCGGCGCACCAGCGAGCGCACGGCGCGCCCCAGCGCCAGATCGATGGCTCCGCGCCAGTCGCGCGCAATCGACGTCGCGACGACCTTGTTTTCCCGATTCAACTGCACTTCCACCTGACAGCGCTTGTCGACGCCGCCGCGCGGCCCGTTGATGTCCGACAAGCTGACGGTCGCCTTCGAGATCAGCCACGCGAGACGGCGAAAGACGAATTCGCTGCGCGCTTTCGCAAGCTCGTGCATCGCAATGGCTTCGGGGTCGCGGGACTTGAACAGGACTTTCATTGACGCCTCCTCGTTGAACATGGATTCAGCGTAAAGGCCGGTCGCGATCCGAAAAAGCAGATTGAACGGAACGTGAGCTTCGAAAAAACCGAAGTTAGCTCGTGGCTCGCGCAAGCACCTGCTGAGTCAACGGATGATGCCGTCCGCGCCGCGACACGATCGCGTGCACTTCCTCTTTCACGTCCGGCGAGCGGCCGAGCCAGCGCAGTCCGCGCAACAGCGGCGCATCGCCCGCGCCGAATTCCGCGAGCGGAAACACCCCGAGGCCGCGCGCGCCGAACACGGCCATCAGCGCACTGTCCTCGAATTCGCCGACGATGCGCGGCGCGATACCTTGCGCCTCCAGCCATCGATCGAGCCTTGCCCGCAGCGACGAATGGCCGGTCGGCAAAAGAATGGGCAGCGACGCGAGACTTTCAGGGAAACGATCGATCGCGCTCTTGCGCACGATCGAAGCCGGCCCGTACCAGTCGACCGGCGAGGCGATCAGCCGCTCGCTCGTGAGACGCAGATTGTGATTGTGCGGCGCGGGGTGGCTCGCGAGCACGAGATCGAGCCGATGCAGCGCCAGTTCGCCGAGCAGTTCGTCGGTCTCGCCTTCGTGACACAGAAGACGCAGCGACGGATTGCCGAGCACTGGCGCGAGCAGCGCGTGCGCAGCAAGCTTCGAAATGCCATCCGACAGGCCGACCGCGAGACGCGCGAGCGCGCCGCTCGCCGCCTCGCGCACTTCGTCCTGAATCGACTGCCCAATATGAAAGATTTCCTCCGCACGCGCGAAGGCCACCTGTCCCGCTTCGGTCATCGTGACGCCGCGGCCTTCCGGCTTGAGCAGTTGATGCCCGAGCGATTTTTCCAGCTCACGCACTTGCGCGCTGATGGTTTGAACCGCCATGTCGAGCCGTTCCGCTGCGCGCGCGAACCCGCCTTCCTTCACGACAACCCAGAAATAATGCAGATGACGATAGTTGAGCATGTGCCGTGCGTCCTTTTCGATACATCGAAAAAACCGAAGTAGGGCTTCGATTATCGCTGATTTTTTCGAGTACGAGTTCAGCCGATCATGGCGCGATACGTTCAATCAAAAACCCTGTTACTCATGGAATATCTCCTTTCGCTCGCCGCCGATCCCGCCGTCTGGGCCGCGCTCGTCACGCTGATCGTGATGGAAGTCGTGCTCGGCATCGACAATCTCGTCTTCATTTCGATTCTCAGCAACAAGCTGCCCGTGGCGCAACGCGCGCGCACGCAGCGCATCGGCATCATGCTCGCGCTCGTCATGCGGCTCGCGCTGCTCGGCACGGTCGCGTGGATCGCGCAACTGACCACGCCGGTGTTCTCCATGTTCGATCATGCGTTCTCGTGGCGCGACATCATCCTGCTCGCGGGCGGCCTGTTCCTCGTCTGGAAGGCGACGACGGAGATGCGTCATCACGTCGGACGCGAGCACGATGTCGTGCCCGGCGTCGCGTCGAGCGTCGGCGGCATGACGGCGTGGGCTGCGATCGGCCAGATCCTGCTGCTCGATCTCGTGTTTTCCGTCGACAGCATCATTACGGCGGTCGGCATGACCGAGCATCTGCCGATCATGTTTATCGCCGTCATCTTCGCCGTCGCGACAATGCTGTTCGCCGCGCAACCGCTCTCGCGTTTCATCGAACGCAATCCGACGGTCGTGACGCTCGCGCTCTCGTTCCTGCTCGTGATCGCGATGACGCTGATCGCCGAGGGTTTCGGCACGCACGTGCCGAAGGGCTACATCTACGCGGCGATGGGCTTCGCGGGATTCGTCGAAGGTTTGAACCTGCTTGCAAGGCGCGCGAAGGGCAAGCGCGAGGCGAGCGTTCCCGCGCGTAATTCCGCTTGCTTCTCGTCGTCCGAGTGACTACGTTATTCGTTAGCGAACGTCTAAGTTCTTTCGGGTCCCGAAATAATCAACCGACAAATTCGCGCGCGTCGCGGCCATGGCGACCAATCGTCGGCGGAATGCAGGCGACAGGAGCGAAGATGAGCCCGCATTGGGAGATCGGCACGGTGAGCGAAGCGTTCGAGCCCATCGCGCGGATCGATCCATACATCGTGTGGGCGCACGCGACGCGCTATCGCGATCTCGGCGGCATGCCGCGCGGCCGAATTCCCATCGCCATCGAGATGAAGCAGGGCGGCGAGACCGCGCAGCAGTTCGCGCAGACGATCGAGCGTAACGGCTGGCAACGCTGGATCTGGATGTCGGCGCTCTATCGCGATCCGCCCGCGGGGCTCGAAGCGACGCGCTTCTGCACGGCTCACGTGACGCGCGAATTCTTCGCGCATCTGAACACCGATCTCGCGGGCAAGTTCGAGCGCTTCACGGAGGCGCTGGCGATTCCAACGCACGTCGATGCGCGTACGGAACGCGTGCCTGCCGATCATGCACCGATGCGCGAAGGGCTGGGCAATGCGATCGTCGGCGTGTGCGATGAAGATATCGCGTTCACGCATCCGCGATTCTCCGAGGATGCAAACGGAACGCGCACGCGCTTTCAATGCTTCTGGAATCAGAACCATCCCGCCGACTCCGCAGCCGGGCTCGGTTACGGAAGCGAGCTGCTCAAACATCAGATGGACGCGCTTCTGGGCGACGCGCGCCTTCATGCGGAAGCGGCGGGCGCATGCATGTACGATCCGTCGCGCACGAAATCGACAGCCGTTTGCGACGCGCCCTTGCCGATGATCGGCGTGCAACTCAAACGACGCTATCGCACGATGCGCGACGCGTTCGGCCCTTGCCCCGATGCGGAAGTACTCGACGCCGTCCGCTATGTCGTGCAGCGCGCGCAGGACATCGGCAGTGCGGCGTGTCATGCGCTCGTCAGTCTGAATATCGGCAATGTCGCGTGGCAGCAGGACGGCAGCTCGCTCATCGAATGCGCGCTCGACGAACTGATGGACAGCGGCGCATGCTCGGTCGTGCTTCCCTCCGGCAATGTCGACTTGTCGCGCTGTCGCGGTGCATCGACGCTCGCGGAGCGCGCGGAATCGGAGTGGCGCTGGCGCGTGCGCGCGCATTCCGAATCGCCGAGTCTCGCGGAAATCTGGCTGTCGACCGATGATGGAACGCCTGGCGTCGACGTGCAGATCGTGCCGCCCGACGACGTCGCGAGTGCATGGATCGGGCTCGGCAACGTCGGCACGTTTACGCGCGGCGGCGATCCCGTGTGCACCGTCGTGCATCTCGGGCGCGGCGCGCGCGGCGAAGGGCACATGATCCTCGTCGCGCTCGCGCCGACCGCCACGCGCAGCGGCGTGCGCCGCGCGACCGCGGGCGAGTGGCTCATCCGCCTGAGGAACAACGGGCGCGCGACCGTCACGGCCTATGCGTGGATGCAGTGCGACGAAACATGGGCGCGCGATCCTGCTCAACCGCGCGCATGAAGCGCGATGATCTCCTGAAGATCGAGGTCGTGCTCCAGCGAATGCAGAAGCTCGTCGTGGATTTCCCCCGCGCGATGCATCCGCAGCAACTCCGTGCGCCCGGCGGCAATCGCGGCGAGCACGACGTCGTAGTGCGCGTGGCGGGCATCCGTCGGGAACTCCTCCATGTCCTCGAAGCGCTTCGTGAGTCCCGCGCGATACGTGTATTGCTCGAGCAGTCGCGGATGGATCACATTGCCATCGGCGTCGTGCACCAGTGGCTGGATCGCCGCCAGTTGCGCGGTCTCCATGCGCGCCCACGCCTGCGGCTCGCTGAGATGGCGTGACGAGCGCTCGTGACCGCGCGTGAGCGACAACAGCGCGATGAGCGGGCCGATTGTCGCGCCCTGAAGGAGCACGGTGACGAGAATCACCGCGAAGCCGGCAAAGACAATCAGATCGCGGCCGGGCATCGTCTCGGGCAACGAAAGTGCGACGGCAAGCGTCACCACGCCGCGCATGCCGGCCCAACTGACGACCGTGGCCGCGCGCCAGTCGGGAACGCCTGCGGCGTCCGCGCGCTTGCGTCCGGTGACAGTCCACGCGAGCCACTTCATCGCCTCGACGCCGAACACCCAGACAAAGCGCGAGAGGATCACGACCGCGATCACCGCCGCCGTCGCGGGTCCGAGGAGAGAGAATGCATCGCCGACGCCACCGAGCCGCACCGCGATGCCGCGCAGCGACAGTCCGATCAGCACGAACACGAGCGCTTCCAGCACGAACACGACAACCTGCCAGAACGCCGTGCCGCGCATGCGCTGCGCCGCCGTGAACACTTCGTGCTGGTGCCAGCCGACGACCATGCCGCACGTGACCGTCGCGATGACGCTCGATACGCCGAGCTCCTCGCCCGCGATATAGCTGACCCACGACGTCAGCATCGACGTGGTGATGACGAGGTAATCGTCCTCGAGCGCGCGCATGAGCTTCACCGCGATGAAGCCCGCGACGATCCCGACGACGATGCCGCCGATCGCCAGCCCCGCGAAGCTCGCGACGGCGCGTGGCGCGCTGAACACGCCGCTCATCGCGGCCACGAGCGCGAAGCGGAAGAGCACGAGGCCGGCGGCGTCGTTGAGCAGGCTTTCGCCTTCGAGCAGCACCATCAGCCGACGCGGCAGCGCGACGCGCTCGAGCACGGCCTTGGCGGCGACCGCGTCGGGCGGCGAGACGACCGCGCCGAGCGCGAAGCACGCGGCCCAGGGAAGTTGCGGCACGACGAGATGTACCGCGACGCCGACGACGAGCGTCGTGAACGCGACCGCGCCGATCGCGAGCAGCAGAATGCCGCTCAGGTTCCGCTTGAAGTCGTCCCACACGAAGAAGTACGCGCCGTACATCAGGAGCGGCGGCAGGAACACGACGAGCACGAGCTCCGGGTCGAGCTCGAATTGCGGCAGGCCCGGCACGAACGCCATCGCGACGCCGCCGACGAGCAGTGCGGCCGCGGGTGGCAGGCGCACGCGCTTGGCGAGCACTTCGAGCGCGATGATGGCGATCAAGGAGACGAGCACCAGATTGAATGCCGTAGCGGCGTGCATGGAATGTCCTCGGATTGTTTGGGATTTTTTTGCGGCAGTGCGCGGCGGCCCACGCAGATGACACGCCTCGCGCTGCTACCATCGACGCGGGACCGGGCCGCGAGCCGGGGTCATCGTATCCGAAAGGGAGGAGTAATGAGACGAAAGTCGTCGGGCGTGGCTGTGGCGGCCGTTCTGGTGGGCGTCGCCGTGGCGGCTGTGGTCTATATCGCGAGCTTCGGCCGTTCGCGTCATGCGGATGCCCCCGTGCCGACGCCTTCCGTGCTCGCCGCGCAAGACGGCGCCGCGAGCGCGGCCGCTTTCGGCGACGCGCCGAAGCATCCGGAGACCGCACCGGGCGACCGGACCGCCGCGCGCTGATTCGCACTGTCTAGCGTTTGTCGCACGCATCGTAGCGGTCGCGTTCGACAGGAATATGACTTGCTCGATTTCCGACGATGTCATTCCACGCTCGTCGGGAGCACTTCGCGATGGGACACCATCCTGAGCAGATTCCACCGGCCGCGCTGCCCGTCGACGGGCGCGGCATGATCGGCAACATGAAGACGGCGGCGCTCGTGTCGCTTTGCGGCGCGATCGACTTCATGTGTTTCCCGCGCATCGACTCGCCCACGGTCTTCGCCGCGCTGCTCGATGGCGATCGCGGCGGCGCTTTCGCCATCACGCCGCGCGCGCCCAACGCGAACGTCAAGCAGATGTATCTGCCCGAAACGAACGTGCTCCTCACGCGTTTCATGACCGGCGACGGCGTGTGCGAGCTGCTCGATCTGATGCCGGTCGCATCGAACGCGACGCGCGCCGATGCGTTGCCGAACTGCGTGCTGCGCATCGTGCGACTCGTCTTCGGACGCATGACGCTCGACGTGCGCTGCGATCCGCGCTTCGATTACGCGCGCGCGAAGCACACGGCCCATGCGGTGGAGAAGGGCGTCGAATTCATGCGCGACGACGGTGCGCCGTCGTTGCGGCTGCGCTCGAATGTGCCGCTTACGATCGACGGCCAGAGCGCATGCGCGACGCTGAATTTGGAAGAAGGCGCTTGCGCCTGCTTCGTGCTCGGCGAGGCCGAAGGGCTCGCCGACATCGACGCGAATCACGACTCGATCCTCACCGAGACCATCGATTACTGGAAGGAATGGTCGTCGCGTTCGACGTATCGCGGGCGCTATCGCGAAGTCGTGCTGCGCTCGGCGTTGACCTTGAAGATGTTGAGTTCGGAAGAATTCGGCGCGATCGTCGCCGCGCCGACCTTCGGCTTGCCCGAGGCGCAGGACGGTTCGCGCCGCTGGGATTATCGCTTCACGTGGATACGCGACGCCGCGTTCTCCGTCTACGCGCTGCTGCGCCTCGGCTACACCGGCGAGGCGGAACGCTTCATGAAGTGGATCGCCGAGCGCAGCCGCGATTGCAGCGCGCACGGCCAGTTGCGTGTGATGTATTCCGTCGATGGCGCCGACGCGCCCGAAGAAAGCGAGCTGAAGAGTCTCGTCGGCGAAGTGCCGGGACGGATCGTGATCGGCAACGGAGCGCGCGAGCAGGTTCAGCTCGATGTCTACGGCGCGCTGCTCGATTCCGTCTATCTCTACAACAAGTACGGCGCGGCCATCTCCTACGATGGCTGGCGTCACGTGACGCGCACAGTCGATTACGTCGTCGAACACTGGCGCGAGCCGGACAACGGCATCTGGGAGTTCCGCAACGGCACGCGCGCATTGTTGCATTCGCGTCTGATGTGCTGGGTGACGGTGGATCGCGCGCTGCGGCTTGCAGAAAAGCGCTCGTTGCCCGCGCCGCTTGCGCGCTGGTTCGAAACGCGCGATGAAATCCATCGCGACATTCACGAACAGTTCTGGAACGACGACATCGAGAGTTTCGTGCAGACGCCCGGCTCCGACACGCTCGACGCCTCTGCATTGATGATGCCGCTCGTGCGCTTCATCGGCCCGAAAGATCCGCGCTGGATCGGCACGCTCGATGCAATCGGCCGCGAGTTGCGCGTCGATCCGCTGATCTTCCGCTATACGCGCGGCTCGACGCTCGATGGCTTGCCCGGCACCGAGGGCGGCTTCTCCGCGTGCTCGTTCTGGTATGCGGAGGCGCTCGCGCGCGCCGGACGTGTCGACGAAGGCCGGCTCGTGTTCGAGAAGATGCTCGCCTACGCGAATCATCTCGGGCTCTTCTCGGAGGAAGTGGCGACGAGCGGCGAGGCGCTCGGCAATTTTCCGCAGGCGCTGACGCATCTCGCGCTCATCAGCGCGGCGTATCAGCTCGACAGGAATCTCGATCGCGTGCACGTTCCCTGGACGTGATCGCATGAAGAGAAGAGGACGGGCGCGACCCCGTCCTTTGCCGATCAGTCGTACAGCACGGCGGCGATCTTCGGATCGTTCATGTTGGACTTGTCGTACCAGTAGAAGCCGGTATCGACCTTCTTCGGCAGCTTTTCGCCCTTGAGCGCCTTCATCGCCGAATCGACGACGCACCTGCCGATGCCGACCGGATTCTGCGTGATCGCACCCGCCATGAGGCCCGACATGATGTCTTCCTTCTGCTCCTTGCCCGAGTCGTAGCCAATCAGCACGAGCTTCTTGCCCGATTCCTTGATGCCGATAGCCGCGCCCGCGGCCGAACCTTCATTGGCGCCGAAGATGCCCTTGATGTTCGGATTGGCCTGAATCATCGCCTTCGCGATCTCCGCCGACTTCAGATGATCGCCGCCGCCATACTGCACCGATACGATCTTGATGTTCGGATGCTTGGACTTCATCTGATTGAGGAAGCCGTCGCGCCGGTCGATGCCGGTGCGGCTCGTCTGATCGTGAACGATGACGCCCACTTCGCCCGCATTGCCGATGGCTTCGGCCATCTTGTCGGCGGCGAGCGCGGCGGCGGCGAGATTGTCGGTGGCGCAGGTGGTGAGCGGAATGTCGCTATCCACGCCCGAGTCGAATGCGATCACCGGAATCTTCTGGTTCTGCGCCCGCTTGAGCAGCGGAACGGCGGCCTTGCTGTCGAGCGCGGCAATGCCGATCGCCTGCGGCTTCTTCGCGAGCGCTGCGGAGAGCATGTCGATTTGCTTGTCGACCATCGCTTCGGTTTCGGGGCCTTCGAACGTGATGCGCGCTTTCTGCTCTTTCGCGGCCTGTTCCGCGCCCGATTTCACGGCTTGCCAGAACTGATGCTGGAAGCCTTTCGATATCAGCGGAATATACGGCTCGTCCGCATACGCGGCGCTCGTTGCGCCGACGAGCGCGCCCGCTCCGATCAGTGCGCCGATGATTCTTCTTTTCAGCATGATGGATCTCCTCCAAAGGTCAGGTTATCGATTTGTGCTCGCCGTGCGAGCTTTGATGCTCCCTGTCACGCTCCGCCTTTCTTGCGCCGCAGAATGTCCGCATACACCGCGAGAATGATGATGAGGCCGGTCACGACGATCTGCCATTCCTGAGCGACCGACATGATGCGCAAGCCGTTGGTCAGCACGCTCATGATGAACGCGCCGATGATCGTGCCGAGTATCGTTCCCGAGCCGCCCGATAGCGACGTGCCGCCGATGACGACCGCCGCGATCGCATCGAGTTCGTAGCCTTGTCCGAGCGCGGGCTGCGCCGAATTCAGCCGCGAGGCGATAAGCAGTCCGGCGATGCCGCAAATCGCGCCGCCCAGACCGTAGATGGCGATCTTCCATCGGTCCACGTTCACGCCCGAAAGACGCACCGCTTCCTCGTTGCTGCCGAGCGCGAACGTATAGCGCCCGAGCGCGGTGCGATTGAGCGTGATGGCGCTCGCGATCGCGAGAAAGAACAGGATCAGCACCGCGTTCGGAATCGGCACGCTCGGCAGGAAAAAACCGATCAGCGAGTCCTGCGAGATCATGTAGAAGTTTTCGGTGTCGGTGAAGTAGATCGGCTTGTCGGACGCGACGACGAGCGACAAGCCCTTCAGCAGCATCATCATGCCGAGCGTCGCGATGAAGGGCGGGATCTTCATCTTCGCGGTCAGCGTGCCCGAGATGGTTCCGCATATCGCGCCGGTGACGATCGCGGCGATCACGCCAATCCACATCGGCAAATGCCAGTAGGTGAGGAACACGCCGCATATCACTGCGGTGAAGGTCATCAACGTGCCGACGGACAAGTCGATGCCGCCCGTGATGATGACGAACGTGGCCGCGATCGCGAGCACGCCGTTGACCGCCGTCGCCTGCAGGATGCCGAGGATGTTGTCCATCTGCATGAACGCGGGCGACGCGAAGCTGAAGAACGCCAGCAGCAGGATGAGGCTCGCGAACGCCAGCAGCTTCTGCAATGCAGTAGGCGAAAACACGCGCGCGCGCAGGCCGCCAATGCGTCGTTCGTTGGTGAGCGGCGCGGTATCCGTGGGTTGTGTCATGAGTTGACCTCGTGTGTTCGAAAGTCCGGCTTATGCCGCTTGCAAAGATTCGCGCCGCGTCGCGAGCTGCATGATGCGCTCTTGCGTCGCTTCGCCCGATGACAGCTCTCCGGTGATGCGCCCCTCGCACATCACGACGATGCGATCGCTCATGCGCAGCACTTCCGGAAGCTCCGACGAAATCATCACGATGGCCTTTCCTTCCTGCGCCAGCGCGCGCAACAGCTTGTAGATCTCGCTCTTCGCGCCGACATCGATGCCGCGCGTCGGCTCGTCGAAGAACAGCACGTCGCAATCGCGCTCGAGCCACTTCGCGATGACGATCTTCTGCTGATTGCCGCCCGAAAGCAGGCGCGCGGGCTGAGTAGGCGAGGGCGTGCGGATCGCGAGCAGCTTGATGAAATGCGCGGCCGTCTTGCGAATCTTCGCGCGGCGCAGGAACATGCGGCCCGCGAGAAACTTGCCGAGGTTCGACATCACGATGTTCGATTCGACGTCCATGCCCGTTGCGAGACCGAAGCGCTTGCGGTCTTCCGACAGGTAGCCGATGCCGCGCTTCACCGCATCGCTCGGCTTTCTGATCGCGGCCTTCGCGCCTTTGACGAAAATCTCTCCTGATTCCACCGGGTCCGCGCCGAACACCGCGCGCGCGACTTCGGTGCGACCCGCGCCCATCAGGCCGGCGAAGCCGAGGATTTCACCGCGATGCAACTTGAAACTGACGTCCCGTACCAGCGGCCCGGCGTTCAGATGACGCACCTCGAGCGCCACTTCGCCCTGATGCGCGCCGCCGAGAAACGACGTGAGGTCGGTGAGCGTTCTGCCGACCATCATGCCGATGATCGTCTCGACGCTCGTCTCATGCGTGTTCACGGTCGCGACATATTCGCCGTCGCGCATCACGGTCACGCGATCGGAAATCTGCTTCAACTCGTCCATCTTGTGCGAGATATAGACGATGCCGACACCGCGCTCCTTCAATTGCCGGATGATGCGAAACAGCTCGGCGATTTCCGCATCGTTGAGCGCGGAAGTCGGCTCGTCCATGATGAGCACGCGCGATTCGAAGGACAGCGCCTTGGCGATCTCGACCATCTGCTGGCTCGCGACCGTGAGCGTGCCGACGACAGTGCGCGGATCGAGATTCACATGCATGCGTGCGAGAATCGCGCGGGCGTCGTCGTTGAGCTTGTCTTCGTCGAGCAACAAGCCCATGAGCTTGCGAGGCTCGCGGCCGATGAAGATGTTCTGCGCGATCGTCAGATGATTCATCAGTTGCAGTTCCTGATGAATGATACCGATGCCCGATGCCTGCGCCTCGCGTGGACTCGTGAAGTCGACCGGCTTGCCGTCGACGAACATGTCGCCGGAATCGCGCGTGTACACGCCCGCGAGAATCTTCATGAGCGTGGACTTGCCCGCGCCGTTTTCGCCCATCAACGCATGGACCTCGCCCGGCATGACGTCGAAGCGCACTTCATGCAGCGCGCGCACGCCCGGAAAGCGCTTGCTCAACTGATTGACGGAGATGAGGGGTGTCATGGATGTGGCATGAATGCTCGGTTTCGTTGGACCTGTCATACGTGCGTCGAACGGCTATGGCGCGAACTGGTCGGGCCGTTCCTGCGCCGAACGGCGCAATTCCGCGACGACCTGATCGAGATGATCGTGCATCGCCTTCGCGGCAGTGTCGGCGTCGCCGCTGCGAATGGCGTCGAAGATGCGTTCGTGTTCATCGAGCGTATGGACGAGGCGCTCCGGACTCGCGAGAAGCTGTCTCGCGCGATCGAGCGCGCTGCGCGACACGGCGACGATCTCCTTCACGCGCGGCAGGTTGATCGCGTCGAGCAGGATTTCGTGGAAGGCGAGATCGAGCGTATGGAAGGCGAGACGCTGATCGGTCTTCAGCATCATCCGTTGCTGTTCGAGATTGAGCGCGAGCGCGTCGAGCGTCGCGGCCTCGCGAATGCGGGCGACGCCGCGCACCGTCTCGACTTCGAGCGCGCTGCGAATGAACAGATGCTGATGAATGTCTTCGAGCGCGATGGGCTTCACGCGCGTGCCGCGCTGCGGCAACACTTCGACAAGACCTGCGTGCTCGAGCCGGGCCAGCGCGGCGGAAACCGGAAATCGCGAGACGCCCATGCGCTCGCAGACGGCCAGTTTGTCGATCATCATCCCAGGCTCCAGCGCCAGCGTGACGATAGCTTCCCGCAACGCTGCCTCGACTGCATCGGTCAGGCTGCCGCGTTCGCCGCTGCCGATCTTGTGCAGTGCATCATAGGGAGTGCTGACGGTCGTCGCTGTATCGAGAGACGTGTTCACCGGCGCTTGATTTTCGAGATGGATGCTAGCATGCTAGAAAGCATCGACGGCGTTGTCAACGCGTGCATATGCCTAGTTCGAAGATTGGGACGTAGCGACTTTTTCATCGGTTAAATCGCAGACTCGACTTGGTCGACGACGCTTTCGGAGGGCGTTCATATGACGACGATCACCAGGCTGTCCGTGAGGGACATTCGCTTTCCCACATCGCGTTCGCTCGATGGCTCGGATGCGATGAACGCGGCGCCGGACTATTCCGCTACCTACGTCACGCTCGAAACCGATTCACCGGAAGGGCACACGGGCCACGGCCTGACGTTCACGATCGGCCGTGGCAACGAGATCTGCGTGGCGGCCGTGAATGCGCTGGCGCCGCAAATCGTAGGGAAGAAGCTCGCGGACATCACCGCGAACATGGGTGCGTTCTGGCGTGAATTCACGTCGGATAGCCAGTTGCGGTGGATCGGCCCGGACAAGGGCGCGATCCATCTCGCGACGGCCGCGGTCGTCAACGCGGCATGGGACCTGTGGGCGAAGTCGGAGGGCAAGCCGGTGTGGAAGCTGCTCGTCGACATGACGCCGGAAGAGCTCGTGCGTTGCCTCGACTTCCGTTACGTGACCGACGCCATCACGCCGTATGAGGCTATCGCGATTCTGAAGCGTCATGAAAAGACGCGCGGCGAACGTGTGAAGGAAATGCTCGAACAAGGTTATCCGGGCTATACGACGTCGGCGGGCTGGCTTGGCTACGACGACGACAAGATCCGCCGGCTCGCGCGTGAAGGCGTCGCGCAAGGATGGACGCATTTCAAGCAGAAGGTCGGCGGAAACATCGAGGAAGACGTGCGGCGCGCGCGCATCTTGCGTGAAGAGATCAGCGAAAAATCGAAGCTGATGATGGACGCCAATCAGGTATGGGACGTCGACGAAGCGGTGACCAACATGCGACGTCTCGCGGAGTTCAATCCATGGTGGATCGAAGAGCCGACGAGTCCCGACGATGTGCTCGGGCACGCGGCCATCCGCCAGCGCCTGAGTCCGCTGATCGGCGTCGCGACGGGCGAGCACTGCCAGAACCGCGTGATGTTCAAGCAGCTATTGCAGGCCGAGGCGATCGACTTCTGTCAGATCGACAGTTGCCGTCTTGGCGGGCTGAACGAGGTGATCGTCGTGCTGCTGATGGCGGCGAAGTTCGGCGTGCCGGTGTGTCCGCATGCGGGCGGCGTCGGGCTGTGTGAGTACGTGCAGCACATTTCGATCTTCGACTATGTTTGCGTGTCGGCGTCGCTGGAGAATCGCGTGCTCGAATATGTCGATCATCTGCACGAGCATTTTGTCGATCCGGTCGTGATCCGCAATGGGCGATACATGCCGCCGCAGAAACCGGGCTACAGCATCGAGATGAAAGCGTCGTCGCTCGACAGGCATCGCTTTCCGGACGGTGAGGCGTGGCAGGGTTTGAAAAGGAGTTGATGATCGTTTGGCTACGGGCCATGCGGGGTGATACCGGCGGCTCGTGGCGGCTGACGCGCGGTATGGCTGCGGTGTTTCCCACTTGGGACCTACAAATAACTCCGATAATTTGTGTTATGTAAACTGACGAAGTTGCGGTCGAGCGGTCTTCACGTCCGAAAAATCCTCGATCAAAAATTTTCGCCTGAGAATCCCCACAACGCGAAACTTTCCCCTATAATTCGCGGCTTCCGTAGGCTCGTAGCTCAGCTGGTTAGAGCACCACCTTGACATGGTGGGGGTCGTTGGTTCGAGTCCAATCGAGCCTACCAACGACATCCAGACGCACCGTCGCGATCGTATCGCCACGGTGCGTTTTCATTTCAGGCGCGTCAGTCCCAGCAGTTGCGGAACGCCACCGCGACGATCACCGGCACCGTCAGCACGAGCGGAATCGCGAAGTACGGCACTTCGAGATGGACGATCCACGTATAGATCAACCAGGCGACGCCCAATGCGAGCGTGGCAAGTCCGATGAGCGCCGTCAGCACGTTGAGCGTGCGTGGCGTCATCCGCTTGCGGGAGGCTTCTTTGCCCGACGGAGTTTCCATGGCAGCGGGCGCATTCGAGCGCGATACGAGTACGTCTCAATTTTATACCGCCGTGCTCGCCGTCGTATTTCGAATTCTTTTGACGAAACCGTCCGCCAACATCAGCAATGAATGGCCATGGGAAGACTTTCCGAATCGAACTCGATGTCGTCGGGCAGACGGAATGTCGTTGCCGAAACGATTCGGCGCGCGGTCCATAACGCCGCGAATGCGTCGAGCACATCGTCCAGCGACGCTTGCGCGGGCTTGCGCGCCGCGAGCGCCGTATCGATCGAGCCGCCGAAGCATCGCACGAGCAACGCGCGACGCAATGCGAATCCCGATGCAATCGCCTTGCTTTCGCGCAGGCCGTGCGCCGGACCGCCCTGCTCCATTCGCAGATGCATGAAGCTCAACTCGGGATGCACTTCGAAGACGCGCACATCATCATCGGCGAGCGTGCGCAGCATGTCATCGACTTCTGCAATCTTGTTGCGAAGGTGAAATGCCTGAATGGAGATTCGTTTTCCGGTGACGGCCTGATTGACCGCACACGCTTCTTCATAGCTCGACGAGACTAAAGCCGCGCGAATCGGCGGCGTAAAGACAGAGCTTGCGCGCGGACGTCCGAGTATTTTTCGAGCGAGCGTGTCACACGTCCGAACGCCATTCGATGAAAGACCGATCGGCATATCCACAGCAACGATAGCATTCGCGCGCTTCCATTCGAGCAGATCTTCGAAGCGGCCGATAACTTTCGTCGCGATCGTTCCGGTGCGACCGCATTGCTTCGCGACGAACCAGCCCGCCTTGCAGCCATCGACTCCGTACAGATCGGCATGTACATCGCGCTTAATGTTCATGCTGCGATCGTATCAACGATCATCAAATCATGCGTATCTCTTGAACGCGAGAAAAAAAGCCCGGCGGGAAATCGTTCCGGCCGGGTCAAAGCACGCCCCTGGAAATACTTAAAAGTTATGCCGTATGCCGAGCGTCACGGACAACTGGCGATCGCTGTTCGAATTCGGCAGATTGGGAATCTGCGCGTAATTCGCCGGTCCACCCGTCGCCGGATCGATGCCTAGTCCCGCGCCGACCGCCTTCTGCATGATCGCGACGCCATACAGCGCAGTGCGCTTGGACAGCGCATAGTTCGCGCCGACGTTCACTTGATGAAAACGCGTCGATGAACCGCCGGCCGGCTTCGCATTGTTATAGATATAGGCAAGCCCGAGTTGCAGGAACGGCGTCGCGGCATAAGTCAGATTCACTTCGCCGATATCGAACGCGATGTCGCGGCCCTGCGGATTAGCGCTATCGGCGAAGTACTGGCTATGCTCGAGACGACTATGCGTATAAGTCAGCGCGATAGTCGCCGGCCCGATTGCATAAGATGCGCCCGCGCCATACGCCTTCAACGCTTCCGCGTTCTGCAATTGACAATAGAGTGCCGACGGATTCGAACACGCGAAATCGCCGATGTAGCCGTTTGCTCCGCCCAACGCCGCATCGAGCGGATTGTGCAGGTTCAGATAACCTGCGCTGATCGAGATGGGCAAACGCGTATAAGCCGCGGCGAACGAATATCCGCGCCGTTGCCCGAAGTCGCCTGCAATGCCGCCGAGGCTATAAGTGCCGCCCACCGAAAAGCCATTCCAGTCCGGGCTCGTGTATTTGATCGCGTTGTTGAAGTTGAACGCTTCGTTAAGGTTATCGACGTCGCCGATATGCGAACCATAAAGCGTCGCCCACGAATTGCTCGATACGTAAGGCCCGAGGAAATCGCTATACGAGTCGTATTGACGTCCGAGGGACAACGTGCCGAACTGTTCGTGCGCGAGGCCCACCCAAGCCTGACGGTTGAATAGCGCCCCGCCCTGCACCAGGCTTCCCGTTCCCGTATAGAAACTGTTCTCCACGTTGAATTTCGCTTGCAAGCCGCCGCCGAGATCTTCCACACCGAGCAAGCCGAAGCGTGAAGGCACGAGATTGCCGCCGGAGAACGCGAAGTTATGCCCCGAACCGACGCTCCCGTCCGCATTGGTGACTTGCTGATTCGTCGTATAAGTCAGCCCTGCATCCACCGTTCCATACAGCGTCACATTGCTTTGCGCCGATGCGCTCGCGCACACGGCGAGCGCCGCTGTCGAGACAAGTTGCCGCGCGATCGTTTTAGTTGTCATGCAAGCGTCCTCACGCGTAGTTGATCAGCACCGACTTGGTCTCTGTGTACATGTCGATCACCGCGCGTCCGAGCTCGCGCCCGAAACCCGACTGCTTGAATCCGCCGAACGGCATCGCGTTATCCAGCAGCGAGTGGCAATTGACCCATACCGTGCCCGCCTTGATGCGCGGCACGAGCTTGTGAATTTCCGAGAGATCGTTCGACCAGATGCTCGCGCCGAGTCCATAAGGCGTGTCGTTTGCCTTGGCGACCACGCTGTCGATATCGATGAACGGCATCGCGACGAGCACCGGTCCGAAGATCTCTTCGCGCACGACCCTCATCGAATGATCGGTATCGACGAGCACTGTCGGCTTCACGAAGAAACCGGCGCCGTCCTTGCGCGCATCGCCCGCGATAGCACGCGCGCCTTCATCGCGGCCCGCTTCGATATAGCTCAGCACACGATCCATTTGCCGTGCGGAAACCAGCGGGCCGATCTGCGTCGATTCATCGAGGCCCGGTCCCATCGGCAAGGATTGCGCGATCGCCGCGACACGCTCCATCACGCGATCGAATACTTTCTCGTGCACATAGACGCGCGAGCCCGCAGTGCAGACTTGTCCCGAGTTGAAGAAGATCGCATTGGCGACGCCTTCTGCAGCTTTATCGATATCGACATCCGGCAGCACGATAACCGGCGATTTGCCGCCGAGTTCGAGCGACATGCGCGTCATGTTATCGAGCGCCGCGTGACCGATAGCTTTACCCGTCGGCGTGGAACCCGTGAACGCGATCTTGTCGATGCCCGGATGACGCGCGAGCGCCGCGCCCGCCGTGCGGCCGAGGCCGGTGACGACATTCACGACACCCTTCTCGATGCCCGCCTCTTCGATCAGCATCGCGAGCCGCAATGCGGAAAGCGGCGTGTCTTCCGCAGGCTTCAGCACGACGGTGCAGCCAGTCGCGAGCGCGGGCGCGAGTTTCCACGATGCCATCAGCAGCGGAAAATTCCACGGAATGATTGCGCCGACGACGCCGACCGCTTCCTTGCGCGTATAGCCGAAGAAATCGTTCGACGGGCTATATGGAATCGATGCTTCCAGCGTGCTGCCTTCGATCTTGGTCGCCCAGCCGGCCATATAGCGGAAGCATTGCGCGGCCATCGACACATCGAGCCCGTGGGCGACCGTCACCGGTTTGCCATTGTCGAGCGATTCGATTTCCGCGAGCTCGCGCGCGTTCGCTTCGATAAGATCGGCAACGCGCAGCAAGAGACGCTCGCGATCGGTCGGTTTCATGCGCGACCATGCGGAGTCGTCGAACGCGCGGCGTGCGGCTTGCACGGCGCGATCGACATCGATTTCGTCGGCGCTCGGCACGCGTGCGAGCAGTTCTCCATCGGCGGGATCGATCACATCGAGTGTCGCGCCGCTCGCGCTATCGACCCATGCGCCATCGATGAGCATTTTTTTCGCCGATGCGAGGAATGCGCGCGTGGAATCGAGCATCGCGGGATGCTGGCTGTTATTCATCGGGTTGTCTCCTAGTAATGTTCCGGGACGGCGTTCACGCCGTTCTCCTGCAATTCCTTGACGAGCTTCATGCGGATACGCGCGACATCGGTGAGCGCGGGTCTGCGATGCGCCGCAATTTCTTCCGCCGTATAAGGCTTGAACGATGCGGGCCTCGATTGCTCGTTCATCGTCGCGAGCAACCAGTTCAAGACGTTCGCGAGCTCTGCGTCGTTCAATGCGGAATTGGCAGCGCCCGGTACTCGCATCACAAACTGACGGCCGTCGGGAAGCGAGACGAAATGACCGAGCGAGTTGCGCAATGCGGGCACCTTGCCGGGAATGCCCGAGCCGTCGGCGGTGTGGCATCCCATGCAATTGAGCACCCAGTCCTGTCGCGCGCGCGCCGCGTCGTACGCCTGCGTCTGCGATGCCGCCGTCGTCGACAGCGCGGCCAGCGTCGCAGCGACGAGCATCGCCCGCGGCTTCATAGCCCCAGGCCCTTCACGACTGCTTCGCGACGCTGGTGCACGGCGGTCTGATCGAGCGGGCCCGCGCGCCATGCCTTGACTTCGGCGACGTCGAAAGGCTTCGCTGAACCATGCTGCGCGTTCAGATCGAACACGACGTAGTTCAACACATCCGCGATCTCTTCATCGGAGAGCGATGCGAAGCTCGGCATCTTGAAGTTATAGCTTTTCTCCTTGACCTTGATCGGGCCGAACATGCCATAGAGCACGGTGTGCCCTAATTGCGCGCGGCCATCGGCAGAGCCCGCATATTTGCCGGGATATTCGACGAGCGGCGGCGCAAGTCCGTCCATGCCTTTTCCGCCTGCCTGATGACAGACCGCGCATTTGCCATCGAAGGTCGATTTGCCGCCCGGGTAATGCACTGTCTGTGCGAAAGCGCCCGAAGCAAAGCTCATTGCGCCGGCGACCAACGCCGCCATCAAAACAGTTGCAGTCTTCATTGCGTTGCCGCTCCCAACAGGACCGATACCGAGCAGTGGTAATTCGAATTGCCGTTCGCCATGCACCAGTTGATATCGTTATTGAGCGATAGCTTGTAAAGCGGCTTTTCGCGTTCATTGCGATTGCAGAAGCAGCGTCCGCAGCTCGTCTTGCCGCAGCAGTCGTTGTACGACACGATGTAATCCGAGCCGTCGTGCGGATTGCGGCACGTTCCGATCCACGTGATCGGAGAAGGCGTCGTGCCCGGCGGGCAACTGCTCGACGTGCCGCCACAGCAGCTGCAAAGCCAGCCGTCGATCGCGCAATACTTCCAGTAGTCGCAACTCGTCGGATCATCGCTTGCCGATGAACCCGGCTTCTTCGGCTCCGTTGCATAGGCGGTGCGATCGACCGGCAACAGCGGCACCATTGCCGATCCGACCAGCACTTTCCCGAGCTTCGCCATCGCGCTGCGCCGCGAACTGCGTTGCGCGACGCCGCGCGCCTTATGTTCGAAGAATGAATCCAGCCATTTCATGGACGCTCACCTGTAGGAATGGAAAAGTTATCGGCGTCTTCAGGCGTGCTGCCCGACTTGCGCTTCGTGGTCGTGATGGCCGTGATGCGCGTGGTCATCGTGCTTGCCGTGCACGAATTCCTGCAGCGACGCGACACCGCGTTCCTTCGCTTCGAACAGGCTTTCCAGATGTTCACGCGTGTTCACGAGACCTTTCGCGCGGACCTTGCCTTCGTCATCGAGCAGCACGGCATAGGGCAGCTTGCCGATCTGATAAGCAAGGCCGAGTTCCTGCGACAGCACATACGGATATTGCGAAAGACCGGACTTGCGATAGAACGCGGCGTGCTCTTCGAATTCGCCATCGCTGGCAAGCACGATGTCGACCGAACCTTCGCGCGCCTGGATCGACGGAAGCAAAGGCAGCAGCTTCTTGCACACGGGGCACGTCGGCGAAAGGAAGAAGACGAGCGTGTTGCGCTTCGAGTTCGACAGGCCGCCGACCTTCACTGCGCGGCCGGCGATATCGCCGAGTTCGAACACCGGTGCGATCGCGCCGACGGCCGGTCCCTTGTCGATCATGAGCGCGCCCGCGGGCATCATGCGTTCATAGAGAATGCCGACTTGGCGAACAAGTGCGAGACAGATCGCGCCGAGCGCGAGCAAAGCGGCCCACGACAGTGCGGCCGAAATCATCAGGGCGGTTTGCATCATGAATTCCTCAGAGAATCGAGCTTGGGAAGATTGACCAGCAGCACGTCGAGCGTGAACCACGCCGCGACGGCGAAAAGCGTGCAGGCGCCTGCGCTCAGATAGTCGAACCACATCAGCGCGCGGCTCGTAGCGGGAATGAGTGCGGCGGCCGCGAGCGCGGCGAGCATCAGAGCACGCGCGACGTGCCACCATCCGATCGACTTAGGCGTGCGCGTCGATGAGCTTGCTGCGATGAAGCCCGAGCAGCCACAATCGATGTCGGTATGACCGCGCAGCACGTTGATCGCGAGCGCCGCGCCGAAGAGCACGAAAAGCGCGGCCAGCACGATGGCGCTGACCATGCGGGTATCGGCGAACAACACGCCGATCGCGCCAGCCGCTTCGAGTGCAGGCAACGCGAACGACAACGGCGTCACTGCGAACGACGGCAGCAAGGCGAACGCTTCGAGCGAAGCGCGAAAGCGTGATGGTTCGCGCCACTTCGGCGCCGTGCCCGCGAGTGCGATGATCGTCGCGCTTGCGATGCACACCATGAGAATGACGGGATCGATCATCGCGTCACCTCAAGGGTTGAGCAGCAACGTCGACGTCGTGCCGAGTTGCTTTTCGACATGCTGGCGCTTGCCGGTCGTCGCGTCCATCACGACGAGATCGGATGTCGGCGTGAGGCCGTAGAAGAGCGGCTTGTCATCGGTGCTGACCTGGATCGCGAGTAGCGGATCGATCTTCTGCTTCGCGAGATCCCAGCGCGCTACGCGCTTCTTGCTCTGCGTGTCGTAGACCCAGATCTCCGTGCCCGGCTCTTTATGCGAACCGTCCGCGCCCTTGTGCATGGCCACGTAAAGACGATGTGTGCCCACATTCAGCGCGGTCTGCTGCAAGCCTCCCGGACGCCAGCCTGCCTTGCGTTCCTGATCGCTCAGCAAGGACCACGACGTTCCGAACACCGGTGCATCGCCGGAGAAATCGGCGGTACGCACGTTGCCGTTGAACGTGGTGAAGAGATACTGGTTGCCGTCGCGCACCGCGTTGATGAAGGCCGGGTCTTTATCGACGTCGATGAACGCGTCGGAGAGCTTGCGGCTCGCTTCCTTGCCGCTTGCATCGAGCTTGATGGTGAGCGCCTTGCCGCTCTCGCACAGTGCCGAGAAGCGGTCATTGCCGCTCGGATACGCGAGCACGCAAGCATCGGTGTCGATCTCTCCGAGAACCTTCTTCGCGGCCGTATCGATGACCGTGACCGATGTCGACGGCGTAATGTTCGACACGTAAAGTCGGCTACCGTCTTGCGAGAGGATCGTGCTGTAAGGCGTCGGCACGGTCTGACCGTGCTTGGCCGGGATCACGATTTCATCGGTCACCTCGAGCGTCGTGTTATCGATGATCTCGACTACATCGGTGCGTGCGCCATGGCTGCCGCGCGCGAAATACGTCGTCGCGACATAGCTCGTCTTGTGGTCGGGGGAGATCGTGAAGCCCGGAGCAAAGCCTGCATCGATCTCGCCGAGGAAGCGCTTCGTGTCGCCGTCGAAGACATGAACGCGCGCATCGGTCATGCTCGCAAACGACACATCCGTCACGAACACGCGATGCGGGCTATAGGGCGGGACCTTCGCAACCGTCAGTTCTTCCGGCTTTTCGGCCGCGCCCGCGTGCGGCTGACACGCAAGCAGTCCATACAGTAAGGCCCCCATGGCGGTGGCTAGCCGTCTCATCTCCATCTGTGCGTCTCCTTGTTTATCGTCGAAACGACTCTAAAGACGACAATAAAAAGAAGCACTTCGGAACCGGCAGCGCGTGCGTGCCGAAATGGAGCATTCGAAAGGGAGCCGACAGAGATCAGGCTTTTCGCGCAGATTTTCGAAGCACGAATGCCGATATCAAGCCGCGACAATGCGGCCTGTTATCGGCAACCAGGAATGCGTGAAGCGCTGTTCAGCGGGCGCGCGGCGTTTGAGAGGGAAGTTCGCCGAACAGGCTTTTGTAATCGCTCGCGAAGTGGCCGAGGTTGGAAAATCCCCAGCGCATTGCAGCCTCGCGAACCGGTACTTCGCTTTGCGATGTCGTCGTAAGAAGCCGTCTCACCTGAGCAAGGCGCACGGCTCGCAGATAACTTACAGGGTTCATCTGCGTGACGGATTGAAAGCTGTTTTGAATGGTGCGGCGGCTCACGCGCAGTTTTTCGCATAAATCCAGCACCGATATCGGCTGCTCCGGACGCGCAAGCACGAGATCGTGTGCGCGCCGCACGACGTCGGCGCGGCACGCATAAGTGAGCCGGTCCTCGCGCGTCGGTACATGAAACGTCAGGAGGTCGAGGATGCTTTCGGTGACCGTATGTGTGAAGCAATGCGCGCCATCATCGGACAAAATCGGATTCCGGTCCGCCAGCACGGTCTCGACCGCCGCGATGATGCGCTTACCCGCACGCGCGCCGGCCGCGCCGGGAATGCTCAGCACATGACGGCTGAGGATTTCGTCCTGCACATCGACGCCCGCCGCGTCCGCCGCTGAAGCAAGCAATTGCGCATCGATGGCGACGCCAAGCATCGACATATCGGGCGGCGAATGCAGAAGAAATTCCTTGTCGCCGGGCGCGACGACGAGCGCGTTTTCGTCGACCCGCACGCCCTGAAACGAGAACGGCGCGCCACCGCCGAGCACGAGTCCGAACGTGACGAATCCGGCCGGCAATTGCCCGCGCTGAACGATACGCACGTTCGCAGATTCCTGAAAGACCTGAACGCCCGCTAATGAAACCTGCTTCACCGTGCTGCGGAATGCGCCCTCGCCCACCTGGTCATAGCGCTGCTCCCACCCCGCCAGCGCATGCGCGTGGTGGTCGGCGTCCTCGAAGGTTTCGTAGTTGGCGTACATGCCCTCCTCCTGCTGCTTGCGTCGCCTCGACGCGACTGCTTATAGGTTTTCAATTTTTTGGCGTCAAGCTTTTCGATTCTTCTCCTCTAGTGCCTGTTGCGCAATCCTAGGAATGCACGATTGAAAAACGCATGCGCTCATGCGTAGGCGATCACGCGCTATCGCGAAGTTGAGTAATTACTTTAACTACTAGTTCGCAAGGATTGCACCCTGATAGTGCGCCCAAGAAGGTTCGCAGATCAGAAGTCTGCGTTTTGACCTCGCGACACGGCAAATCAGTCAAAAGCGCATCTATCGATAAATGCCGCCGATGTCGATTCAAATTTGCCTCACTGATGATCGCATCCCTTTTCGGCGAATTTGACGCCGATATCCTCCGCATCGACACTGCCTCACACCCGAACCTCACTTCCCAACCACCATGAAGCCCAAAAGCAAGCGCTATACATACGAGTGGTATGTCGTCGTGATCTGCATGCTGGCTTATGTGTTCTCGTTCATCGACCGGCAGGTGCTCGCGCTTATGATCGAGCCGATCAAGCGCGATCTGCATCTCAGCGATACGCAGTTCAGTCTCTTGCACGGCTTCGCGTTCTCGCTTTTCTACGCGGTGATGGGCATGCCGATCGCGTACCTCGCGGACCGTTTCGCACGTCCGCGCATCATCGCTGCGGGCATTGCGCTGTGGAGCGTCGCGACCGCGGCATGCGGCCTGAGTCAGAGCTTCGTTCACATGTTCGTCTCGCGCATGAGTGTCGGCGTGGGTGAAGCCGCCCTATCGCCGGGAACCTATTCGATGCTCGCGGATTTTTTTCCCAAGGAAAAGATGGGCCGTGCAATCGGCATCTATTCGCTCGGCTCGTTCATCGGCGGCGGCATTGCATTTCTTGTCGGCGGTTATGTGATTGCATTGCTCAAGCACGCGAGCGTGTTCGCCTTGCCGCTGGTCGGCGAACTACGCGCATGGCAATTGACGTTCTTCATCGTCGGATTGCCGGGTCTTCTCGTCGCCTTCGTCTTCATGCTGACGGTACGCGATCCCGCGCGCAAAGGACTTGCGCAGGACGGGTCGGGCAAGGTCAAGCGAGTCGCGATGGGTGATGCGCTGCGTTTCATCGCCAATCATCGCAAGACCTTTTTCTGCCACTACGTCGGCTTCTCGTTCTATGCGATGGGCCTGTACTGTCTGATGAGCTGGACACCTGCGTTCTATATGCGCCGTTTCGCTCTCTCGCCGGTCGAAGCGGGTTATATGCTCGGCATCGTGATGCTCGTCGCCAATACGACGGGCGTCTTCTGCGGCGGCTGGCTCAGCGACTGGCTGCTGCGTCGCGGACACACCGATGCGCCGATGCGCGCAGCGTGGATCGGCGCGGCATGCATGCTCGCTCCTGCGATCGCGTTCACTCAGACGACGAGCCTCGCCGCATCGCTCGCATGGCTCGTCGTGGCGATGTTCTTCGCGTCGTTCCCGTTGCCGACTTCCGCCGCCGCCATGCAGGCACTTGCGCCGAACCAGATGCGCGCACAGATATCCGCGATGTTCCTGCTGGTATCGAATCTCATCGGACTGGGTCTCGGCACGACGCTCGTCGCGCTTATCACCGACAAGGTATTCGGATCGCCGCTCGCGGTTGGTCACTCGATGGCCATCATCAATGCCGTGGCGATCGGGCTTGCTGCCGTGCTGCTTTTCGTCGGATGCAGTCAATACCGATCGAGTCTCGAACGCGAAACGCGTGAAGCGCGCGTGACGATCGATAGCCCGGGCCTGCATGAGAGCATGCCCTCCGGCGCGACGCCGACACCTCGATATGCCGAGCGCTTGTGATCCATGTTGCTCACTCAACGCGCAACGTCGTGTCAATCCGTATGGTGCAACAAGGGCAACGCGAAGCAGCATTCCAGTCCGCCGCCCGCCGCGCGTTGCGCCCAGATCCGTCCTTCGTGACGCGACACGATGTTCTTGCACAACGACAGGCCGATGCCGTTGCCGCCCGCCTTCGACGACGAGAAGCCGTCGAACAGGCGTTCGAGCGCATCATCGGGCACGCCTGGTCCGTCGTCGATCACATGCAGTTCGGCTGTCTTTCCGTTCGTCATCGCGGCAAGCGTGACGGTGCCGGCAGACGGTTTCATGCCGCTCATTGCTTCGACTGCGTTGAATGCCAGATTGAGGATCACCTGACCGATAAGCACGCGCTCGCAACGTATCGGCAACGGCTCGTGCGATGGCTCGATCCTGACCGTCACGCCTTCGTCTCGCGCGCGCAACTGGATGAAGTAAGCGACATCCGCGAGCACGTCGCGAAGATCGGTCTGAGCTTCGGCAGGCTCCCGCTTCACGATGAACTCGCGCACGCTCTTGATGATATGCGCCGCGTGCTCTGCTTGCCGGTCCGCTGCACGCAGGCCCCAGATCGCGCTGTCGATGGAATCTGGCTGCGCGAGCCGCTGAATCGCGCCTTCGATGAAGTTGCGCACGGCAGCGAGCGGCTGGCTCAACTCGTGTGCGATCGCGGTCGCCATTTCGCCCATAGCGTTATAACGTCCCGCGTATTCGAGCATCCGCGCTTCGCTTCGCCGGGCTTCCTCGATCGCCACTTCATCGCTGATGTCGCGGAAATGAACCAGTGTGCCGTCTTCGATATCGATGCGCCTGCACGTTATGCGCAGCCATCGTTTCGCGCCGTCACGACGCGTGATCGCATAGCGTTGCGCGGGCGTCGAATGTTGGCGCGTCGCACTGCGCAACTGGGTGACGAGCCGGTCGCGATCGGATCTCGTGCAATAGTCGAGCGCGACGCCGAGTGGCGCATCGTTCGCGACACCGAGCACGCGTCGTCCCGATTCGCTGATGAAACTCACCTTGCCGCGCGGCGTCAGCACTGCAACGCCCTCACCCAGATCCTGCATGTATTCGCGCAAGCGTGTTTCATAGCGGCGCAATTTCTGCCGCATTGCATCTTCAGCGCTGATGTCGCGAAACTGCACCATCACAACTTCGCGTCCCGTGAGCGGTACGTATGTCGCGATTGCCTCGGACAGCATGTCGACGCCCGCGCGCGAGCGATAACACCACTCATAACTTTGCGGACCTTCCGTGATGGAGCGATCCATCGCATTCACGGCAATTTCGCGGCGATACCTGATGTCATCGCGCGTCATATCGTGCGCCTTGAGCGGAAGCAATTCTTCCACCGAAAAACCCAGCGCGATGCATGCTGCGCGATTGGCCCACACGATGGCCTTCGTTTCGGCGTCGTGTAGCAGCACGCATTGCGTCAGCGCATCGAGCAGGCGGTGGAAATCGTCTTCGGTGGGGAAGTTCATGTCGTGGCGCATGGGATACATGGTTGCAACGCTAACCATAGCATCGGCGCGTCCCGCACGTCCCTAAAGATTTCTTTAGCCGGACGGGAGGCTTCACCGAATCGCACGCTCGCCTTCCCAATTGTTTCAGCCTTTTTGCATTCCTAGACTGGCATTACTGCGTGTGGCTCGAAAGCACTTCAACTCAATCTCATGCGCCATACGAACGAAAAGGAGATGTCCCCATGTCAGCATCCGCGATTGCAGTCGCCCTTCGCGACGATCTGTCCAGTCAAACCGACGCGATAGCGCTCGACGATGTGATCGCCGAAATCGCCCGGCGTCGCGATGAATTCGACCGCGTGTCGCACGTACCGCGCGATGTCATCGACAAGCTCAAGCGCGCAGGTATCTATCGTGCGGCCACGCCAAAACGATTCGGCGGTGACGCGCGCGCACCGGGAGAATTTCTGCAGATGATCGAGCGCATCGCTGTCGCTGACGGCTCCGCCGCATGGGTCGCGAGTTTTGGATCAGCGAATCTCTATCTCGCCGCGTTGCCGCTTGCGACGCAAGCTGCAATCTACGCCGACGGTCCCGACCAGGTGTTTGCGGGCGGCCTCTTCCCCGTTCAGAACGCACAGCCAGCATCGGGCGGCTATCGCGTGAGCGGCACATGGAAGTTCGCGAGCGGCTGCAAGGGCGCGGACTGGCTCGGCGTCGGCATCGGCACCAGCAAGCCGGGTGAAGCACCAGGCAAGCCGCGTACGGCCGTGTTTCGCCCCGCGCAAGTCGAGATCGTCGAGAACTGGAACGTCGTCGGCATGCAGGGCACCGGGAGTCACGATTTGCGCGTGACGGATCAATTCGTTGCTGAAGACTGGACGTTCGTTCGAGGTGGCCCATCAACGGTCGATGAACCGCTCTATCGCTATCCGACCATCGCTTATGCGGCGCAAGTGCTCGCCGTCGTGAATCTCGGTCTGGCGCGCGCAGCGCTCGATGTCGCGAATCATATGGCCGGAGGCCGCAAGACAACGACAGGCGCGCCGCAACTCGCCGACCGCGCCTACTACCGGATCGAGCTTGCAAAAGCGGAAGCACAACTGCGCAGCGCACGGGCCTTCTTCTACGAATCGACCGACAGCGTATGGCAATCGATTCTCGCGGGCAATGAAGTTATGCCGGAACAAGTGAGCCTGCTACGCCTCTGCGCAACGCAGATTGCGCGTGAGGGCGCCGATGTCGTGAATCGCGCCTATCGACTAGGCGGCACGATGGCGATCTATCGCACGCATCCATTGCAACGCCTGATGCGCGACGCGATGGTCGTCACGCAACACGCATTTCTCGGCGAAGGGAACTACGACGGCGCGGGTGCCGTGTTCGTCGGTGTGCCGCCCATTCCCGGCTATCTTTGATCCCCATTCATCGCATAACGCATAACATCAGGAGTAACGCTTCATGACCGATAACCGAAACCTGCCTTTGCGCGTGCTCTTTTGCTGCGGCGTAACGCAGAACTTTTTTGATTTGCCGCGCGAGAAGATCGGCGAAGTATGGCAAGCCTACGGCAAGATGCTCGCTGCTGTCGAAGCGATGGAGAACGTGCGCGTGCTGGGCGTGATGGACGACGATCGTCTCGTCGTCGGCCAATCCGATGGCGCGCCGTGGACCTTCTACATCATGGCCGACGTAGCAGACTTCGATACGGCCGCCGCGGTATGCAATCTCTATCGCACGACGCCCGTCGGCGAATACAACCTGTGGCGTTATGGAAAGATCGAGGCGCGTGTCGGACGTGCATTGTCGGTGCCGTAACGCAACGCTCTGCATCGTCGCCGCATACATTGCGGCCGCTCTCGCTCATTAGAAAGGGAACTCGAACATGTCCAACAGAATCGCGCTCATCACGGGTGCCGCGCGCGGCCTCGGCGCCGTGGTCGCGCGCCGCTTTCATGCCGCAGGCTATAGGGTTGCGCTGGCCGATATCGCAATTGAAGCAACGCAAGCGCTCGCATGCGAGCTGAGTGCGGACCAGAGCAGCGCATTCGCCATCAGGCTGGATGTGGCATCGAAGACGGACTTCGAACACGCACGCGATGCCGTGCATGAACGCTGGGGCCGAATCGATGCGCTCGTCAACAACGCGGGTGCATCGAAAGTCGTGCCCGTGATGGAGATTACCGCAGAGCAGTTCGATCAGGTCATCGATATCAATCTGCGCAGCGTGCTCTTCGGCTGTCAGGTATTCGGCCTCTATTTCGCGGACCGCGGCGCGGGTCGCATCGTCAATATCGCATCGCTCGCGGGACAGAACGGCGGTTCGGCGACCGGCGCGCATTACGCGGCCGCCAAAGGCGGTGCGATTACATTGACCAAGGTTTTTGCGCGCGATCTGGCCGCGCGCGGCGTGACCGTCAACGCGATCTCACCTGGTCCGCTTGACCTTCCGATCGTGCATGAGAGCCTGCCTGCCGACAAACTCGACAAGGTTATCGCCGGCATTCCCGTGGGACGTCTCGGCTCGGCCGATTACATCGCCGACGTGGCCGTGCTGCTCGCATCACCGGATGCGTATTTCGCCAACGGTGCATGCTGGGACGTGAACGGCGGCCTTTACATGCGTTAGCGAGTTCGAATCATGCGCGCTCGTCGCCGGATGGGCTCCATACTTCGAGCACATCGCGCACGAGCGTCGCGATGGATGCAGCTCCGAGCTTGTCCTTGATGCTCGCGCGATGCACGTCGACGGTCTTGACGCTGATCTGCAGATCGGCGGCGATGCGCTTGCTCGCTTTGCCCTCGATCACGCCGCGCAAGACCTCCTTCTCGCGCCCGGTCAGCGAGTCGACGCGCTCGCGCAACTCGCGTTGCCGCTGGTCTTTCGCGTGACGCTGCATCGCGAGCTTCATCGCGCGCTGCACGCGATCGAGCATTTGCTGGGAGTTATAGGGCTTCTCGACGAAATCGATCGCGCCATGCTGAAGCGCGCGAACGGACATCGGAATGTCGCCGTGACCGCTCACGAAGATGATCGGCAAAGTCGCACCGCGGCGGTTGAGTTCGGCTTGTACGTCGAATCCGCTCGCCTCCGGCATCCGTACATCGAGCACGAGACAAGCGGGACGACTCACATCGAATGCGCGCAGAAAATCGGCGGCATTGGCGAACCCTTCCGACTTCACGCCGACTGAATCGAGCAGCCATGCAAGCGAGGTACGCATGCCGTTGTCGTCATCGACGATATAGACCATGGGAGCGGAAGAATTCATTGCGATTGCTCTTTCGATGCGCGCATCAGGGACCAAGCGCGCCGGAAGATTCGGCTGTCTCATCGCAGGGTCTGTTTTTTGATGCGCCGATGATAACCAGCCGAAATTCGCCGCGAAAGTCCTTTCTTTACCTCGATGACGCAAGATAGGTAAAAGCTTTAGTGCGTTCGGTAACTACGCCGGGCGAGCGGGCGGGACGTGCCGATTTTATTTGTGCGGTTCAGCGCGTACGCTTGATTGACCATTTGCTATACACAACCTGAACATGAAACGAACAGGAGACGCTCCCATGTCCGCGCTGCCCCGTCCCGACTTTTCCGATATCGATCAGGTGCGCAAGCTGTTCCGCCAGGCCATGGCTCATCTGGGCGCAGCAGTGAATGTCATCACGACGACAGGCACGCATGGCCGTTGCGGCATTACCGCGAGCGCGGTGTGCTCGGTCACGGATGCGCCGCCTACGCTGCTCGTCTGCATCAACAGGTCGAGCGCCATGCATGCCGCATTCGTGAACAATCGCAATGTGTGCGTGAACGTGTTGCCGGGTCATCTCGAACAGATCGCGCGACACTTCGCCGGTCTCACGCAATTGTCGATGGACGAGCGCTTTTCGTTACCGGTGTGGGACGAAGGCGCGAACGGCGTGCCGGTGTTGCGCGATGCGCTCGCCAGCCTGCAAGGCACGATCGTCGAGGCGAAGGAAGTAGGATCGCACTCGGTGATGTTCGTGCAAACCACCGCGATCCGCGTGCGCGACGACGGCGATAGCCTGATTTATTTCGATCGAAACTTTCATCGCGTGCCGCGTGCATGTGATGCGCGGTAGTGTGTGCGCGAGCCTGATTCGTTTTCAGGCTCGCGCACACTGATCAATTCAACGCCGAAAGACGCGTATTCAGCCGCGCACGCGTGATCGCTGCGATTTGCGCGAGCGCCTCATCGAGTTCCTGCTGCGTGCTGCGTCCAATGCGACGTTCGAGCGCGCTGAAGATGCCTTCGCGCGTGTAGTGCCGCACGCAGATGATGAATGGAAAGCCATGCCGCTCGAGATAAGCTCTGTTGAGACGATCGAGCGACGCTTCCTGTTCCATCGACATGGCATCGAGCCCGGCGCTCTTTTGTTCGGCATCGGAATCGGCCGTCATCGTTCCCGAGCGAATGTTTGCGCCCGATAACAACGGATGCAGGTTCAGAAATGCGCGCTGGCTTTTATCGTCCAGATTGCGGATGACATCCATCATCGCGTCATGCAAGGCATTGGCGGATGCGAACGGCCGCACGCTCCACGCGCCCTCCGCCGCTTGCGGAAAATGCTCGAACACGCTTGCGAATGCACCAATGAATGCCGCGCGGTCCAGCGAATTGACCGGCTCCAGGTTGATCGACTGTGACATGCTCGCGTCTCCTATGGCGTGTCGATGGCAATTCGTGCCGAGTATAGGAACCGCGCGATCGGGCGGCGAGACAGCCGATCCTATTGACCGCATAACAGAACACGATAGCGCTACGCGCGATGCATGTCGCGCAGCGCGCGCAATTCCTGAGCGGCCGCCGTCAGCATGCCGCGCAGCCAGACGTGCGATGCCGAGCGATGCCGCGACGGATGCCACAACTGATAAAAGCGCATGAACGGAAATTCAATCGGGGCGTCGAGCACAACGAGCGGAAGATGCTTCGCGTGATAATTCGCGAAATGCCTGCCGGTCGTGAGAATAAGATCGGTGCCCGGAATCAGGCTCGGCGCGAGATTGAAGTACGGGCAGCTCACGCGGTTATCGCGATGCACGCGCATGGTGCTGAGTCCCGTATCGACGACGCCGCGCTGATCGCGCGAATATGGCGTGGGCACGATATGCGATGCACTCAGATAGTCCTGGGCATCGAACTTGCCTGATTGCGCATAGACGCTATCGCGCGCGACCACGCACACGACATCGTCCTCCAGCAATACCGACAAATGAAGATGCTCGGGCGGATTGGGCCAGTTGCCGATTACGATATCGGGCGAGCCTTCGGAAAGCCCCTGTTCGTAATTGAATGAAGCCGAAAGCGGCACCGCAATGAGGCGCGCGCGTGGTGCAGCGTGCCTGAATTCGCGCACGACATGCGCAAAAAACGGGGGCGCCAGATAATCGGGCATTCCGACGGTAAAGCTTTGCTCGGTTGTCGCGGGATCGAAATGATCGTCGGATACGAGCAGGTTATCGAGCGCACTCAATGCGGCCTGTGCGCTCTGCGCGAGCTGAATCGCGCGTTCGGTCGGCACCATCGCGTTCTTTTCGCGCGTAAGCAGCGGATCGTTGAAGATGGCGCGCAGACGCTTGAGCGCCGAGCTGATGGCCGGCTGCGACTGGTTCATACGAATGGCCGTGCGTGACACGCTGCGTTCCCCGATCAGCGTGCACAGCACGCGCAGCAGATAGGTATCGAATGGATCGTCGGTGCGATTCATGATGATTTCGGTGTCTCTATTGTTCGCGTGGCTGCGCCGCTATTTTGCCAGCCGGCACTGCGGGAACCGCTTCATGCGAGGCGCGCTAGGGTAATCCATAAGGCGTGAAAAGTGCGGCGAAAAACCGTGCAAAGCCCTATCGCACAAGGCTTTCGAACCCATATACATGTTGCTATGGGGCCTATTGGCTCGTCCCCCGTTCCCGATTTTTTGGCCGTTTCTATACTTGCTTCCAACCGAGCGCACGGCCGTGTCCGCGCGACGCAAACCGACTGGAAAGGAGAAACCATGTCGCTCATCAAACAGGAGATGCCGGTTTTCGCGAGCGCGGTAGAAAGCGCCGAAGCAAGCGTCTATCGCAAGGTTTCATGGCGCCTGCTGCCGTTCCTCGGCGTGCTGTGGGTGCTCGCATGGCTGGATCGCGTCAACATCGGCTTCGCGAAGCTGCAGATGCTCGACTCGCTGCATTTCAGCGAAGCCGTATACGGTCTCGGCGCGGGCATCTTCTTCATCGGCTACTTTCTCTTCGAAGTGCCGTCGAACATGCTGCTGCAGAAGATCGGCGCGAAAAAGACCATCATGCGTATCACGATATGCTGGGGCGTCATCTGCATGTTGCAAACGCATGTCACCACGCCCACGCAGTTCTATGTCCTGCGTTTCCTGCTCGGCGCATTCGAAGCAGGGTTTTATCCGGGCGTCATTCTTTACCTCACTTACTGGTACCCGTCGCAGCGGCGTGCGCGCGCCTTCGGCACGTTCATGTCGGCTTCTGCGATCGCGGGCGTGCTCGGCGGTCCTCTCGCCGGCTGGATCATGACGTCGATGGGCGGCGTGCACGGCATGCACGGATGGCAGTGGCTCTTCATCATCGAAGGTATTCCGTCGGTGCTGGCCGGTGTGTTCGCGTACTTCTACATGACCGACAAGCCCGAGCAGGCGCGCTGGCTTTCCGATGATGAAAAGCGCGTCGTGCTCGATGCCCTGCAACGCGACAACGCAGCGATGGGCGAACGCGGTCACGACTGGCGCTCGCTCTTCAAGAACCGCAAGGTGTGGCTGCTGATCGCGATCTTCTTCTGCCTGCTGTGTGCGAACTCGACGCTCACTTTCTGGATTCCCACCGTCATCAAGGACGTTGGCATCAGCACGCCGATGGCGGTCGGCTGGATCGCGGCGGTCGCCTATTTGTGCGGTGCTGCGGGCATGATCATCAACGGCGCGCACTCGGATCGCAGCAATGAAGTGCGCTGGCACTTCAGCGGTGCGGCAATCGTCGGAGGCATATCGATGGCCGCGCTCGCGATGCTGATGGGTTTCGACAAGATCTCGCCGGTGATCGCGCTGCTCGCGATGACCGCATCGCTCATCGGCACCATGAGCGCGATTCCCGTTTTCTGGCAATTGCCCAACCGCTATCTCGCTGGCAGTGCGGCCGCAATTGGCGTGGCGCTCATCAATTCCGTCTCCAATCTCGCGGGCTTCGGCGCGCCCTATGTGATGGGACTCATCAAGAACGCGACGGGCAAGGTGACGACCGGCCTGTACGTCGTGGCCGTAATCGAAGTGCTGGCCGCGGTGCTCGTGATCGTCGGCATCCGCAAGCTCGGCAACAAACAAGAGGCCTGACATGCGCGACAAGAACACATCATCCCCTGCGTTCGACGTGAGTCGCCGTCGCTTTGCTCTGCAATCCGTGGCGCTTGGCGGCAGCATGCTGATCGCGAAGACGGCGCTGTCCGCCGATGCACCTGCGCCGAATCAGACGACCGGCCCGGTGCAACAGGATGGCCTGAGCCCACGCCTCACGATGCACGGCCTGGACACATGGCATGGCACGCCCGCTTCGGGTATGCGCGTCGAGCTGTTTGCGATCGACGACGGGCGTTCGAAGTTCCTTCAGACGATCACGCTGGCTGCAAGCGGACGCAGCGAGCCTCCCCTCCTGATCGGCGATACCTATCGCGCGGGGACTTATGAGTTGTTGCTGCATGTGGACGAATACTTCGCCGCACGCAAGGCGGATCTTCCGCAGCCGATGTTTCTCTCGAAGATCCCGCTGCGCTTTCGCATCACGGACGTCAATCAGCGCATTCATTTGCCGGTGCTGTTCGGACCGTGGAGCTACAACTACTACCGCGGCAGTTGAGCCGGAAAGTACTCGAACGCGAGATCAGGAGAAAACATCATGGCCGCAGGCATTACCACGCACGTACTCGACGTCGCACTCGGCAAACCCGCCGCCGGGATGCAGATCGAATTGTTCGATATCGGCAGCGAGCCGCCCACGCTGCTCGCGCGCACGCGCACCAATCGCGACGGACGCACCGACTCGCCGATCCTGCCGGCGGCGCAAGCGCGAGCGGGGAATTTCGAGTTGCGCTTCTGGGTCGCCGATTACTTCAAGACGCCCGATGTATTCGCGGACGTCGTGCCGGTTCGCTTCACGCTCGCCGATGCGACGCAGCACTATCACGTCCCGCTGCTTTGTTCGCCTTGGAGTTTCGGCACCTATCGCGGAAGTTGAATCAGCGCTTACTGCAATTGACGATTGATGTTTCGCAACATGGAGACGCGCACGAACGGATAAGAAAATGTCTAAAGCAACTTCCATTTCTTATTCGAACCGGAGTGAAATCTGGATTTGCAATGTGCGTCTCACCACTTACCGTCCTGGAGCGATATTCTAGACTTTCCACTGCTACGCATTTACACGAATCTCCTCTAGCGCATTGCGGATGTGCATGGCATAGTGCGATCGACGATCTATTAGAGGTAACTCATGTCAACGCTAGAAAGTATTCAGGCGCGTATCGAAGCACTTCAAGCGAAAGCGGATGCGCTCGTTGCAAAACAATCCGAGAATGCGCTGCAAAAGATTCATCACCTGATGTCGAGCCATGGATTGACCATCTCGGACATCGAAAGCTATTCCGGTTCACGCAAGAAGGCGGGCAGTTCGGCTTCCGCGAAGAAGCCCGGCGCAGTCGCCTATCGGGATCCAAAGACCGGTGCGACCTGGAGCGGCCGCGGACGCGCGCCGGGCTGGATCGCCAATGCAAAGGACCGTAGCAAGTTTGCGGTTGGAGCAAGCGCGCAGGGAACCAAGGCTAAAGGAAAAACGCGCGCTGCTGTCAAGCGCAAAGCAAAGGGACAACCGCGCGGTCCTCAACCCGCGCTCTATCGCGATCCGGAAAGCGGCGCAACGTGGAGCGGTCGTGGCCGCGCACCCGCATGGCTCGCATCGGTTAAAGATCGGACACCGTTTCTGATTGCCTGACACTGTATTCACACAAACGGCGGAGTTCGTGCACGACTCCGCCGTTTTCTTTGCGGTCCGGAGTTTCAATCTATACACGCGGATCGAAATCGAATTCGATCCTGATGCCGCCCGGTTCGTAAATCATCATGTGGCGCTTTGGACCGGCTCCTAGCAGTTCCGGCGCGAATTCCACTGCCACTCCCGGCCATGTCGACACGCGCTCGAGAATCGTCGCGAGTGCGGCTTCATCCGTTGCGCGTAATGCGAGATGATGAAGCCCGATATTCTTTCGCCGATCGAATGCTATAGGCGCCGATTCATCCTTCACCTGCCATAACGTAACCAGCAGCTTTCCGTCCGATACGAATACGGCGGGATACTCGGACCGCTCGCCGACGATCTGCCAGCCGAGACATTGAACGAAAAAGTCACGCGTTGCGTCGAGATTGCGCACGGTGAGACCTACGTGATCGATTCCAGATGTCAGCATCGCTTCCTCCGCGTGCATTCGAGCGTTCAGGAGAAAGGCCCCCGAACATTCGACATGCTTATGCCAGCGTCAATTTGACGTCGATATTATTGCGCGTTGCATTCGAATAAGGACAGACGATATGCGCCTTGTCTACAAGCGCCTGTGCCTCGCTGCGATCCATTCCCGGTAGCGAGATCTTCAATTCGACCTCGATGCCGAAACCGTTCGGGATTTGACCGATGCCCACGCTGCCATCCACCGCGACATCTTTCGGCAGCGTGATCTTGTCGCGAGCGGCGACGAATTTGATCGCGCCGATAAAGCACGCGCTATACCCTGCGGCGAAGAGTTGCTCGGGATTGGTGCCATCGCCACCACCGCCGCCGAGTTCTTTCGGGGTTGTCAGCTTGAGATCCAGATTGCTTTCGGGCACGGTCGCGCGGCCGTCGCGCCCGCCAGTGACATGAGCATGTGCACGGTATAGAACCTTTTCAATCGACATCGCCAGACTCCTGTGCGTTGTGTTGAGCGGATCTCGCGGCGCGCATGTGCCGGACGAAGTCCGCCGACATGAGTTCCCCACTGGACGCTGCCCGATATGGGCACGTTCCAATAGCGAAGGATACTCAAGTCACGGCGAGCTCGCCTGACGCATGACCGACGCGCCGAAGCAAGCTCGCTTCAATCACAAGACGACGGGTTCTCTGCCTGAAAAGACCGGATCTGCAACGGGCGATGTGTTTTCCTTCGCGATACGTTCGCACACCGCAACCACATGCGCCGATCCGGTCGTCATGAAGAGGGCGTGATCGAGGTCCGAAAAGATCGCCATTCGCACGGATGGATAGCGCGACAGTCGCGCGCCCTGCTTGCCGAAATGCGCGGCGATCAGATCCATGCCCGCATCGTACGCGCCATAGACGAGCGCTGTCTTTACGCCTTTGGCATCGAGCGCACGAATGATCGGTCCCGGTTCGGTCGCGAGCTCCGGCGCCGTGCTGCTCAGGCGGTCGAGCCTCAACACATCGACGATACGCGAACGCGCGCGCGTCGCCATATAGCCGAGCACGAAGCGCAATACGCGCATCAACTGCTTTTCGCCGCGCAGGATCGCTTTCCATTTCTGCGGATCGAGCATCGAGAATGCATAACCCGCCATGGAATTGCGCGTCGATTGACGCAAGCCGTCGGGCGCGACGTCCGCCGGTCTTTTAAACGTCGGCAGATTGACTGTGACGACACCGTTGATCGCATTCTCGGCGACCGCCGCCTTGAGCGCGTGATAAGCGCCCGAGCACACGCCGAATGCAAAGATCGACTTGTAGCCCTGCCGCGCGAGCCAGCGTGCGGCGGCCGCGGTGTCGTCAGTCGCGATCTGGTTATAGATTCGGCCGAACGCCGTATCCGATTGCACTGCGCCGGGCGCGGCCGGACTGTCGCCTCGGCCTCGCGCATCGAAACGCAATGATGCAATGCCGCGCCGCGCAAGCTCGCGTGCAATGCGAACGGATAGCCGGCTGTCGCCGACGCGCGCACTCGCCGATGTATTCGCAATGAGAAACACCGGACCTCGCGCGGCCCCCGTGCGCGGCTCGCACAAAATGCCGAAAAGCTTTTCGTCGCCGATGCGTACTGGGCGTTCGATAGCTTCGGGTGTGTCTATCTTTAGAGCGGACCAGTCAACGGCATCGGCCGACGACGGCGCTTGCCTGTTTGATGAATCCTTGCCAGCGATCCATTCCACGACTTGGGCGAACGCTGCGCGCGGCAATGCGTTGAATGCAGTTTCCTGAAGAAAGCCAGTGAGATCTTCGAACGGACGCGCCTGTGCTTCCACGCCCTTTTCGATGAGCGCGTCGCACAATGGATCCGTGCCGCCCGCCTTCATATTCATGACCAACGCGCGACGCGCTGGTGCCGCCGCAGCGTCTCTTACGCTCGCGACGAGATCGATCGCCTGCAATGAGCCTTTGAATTCATCGCTATAAACCTGGCCGAGGACGTTGAGCCGCGCGTCGTCCTTTTGCATCTCACGCAAAGGCGGTGCAAGCAGTTCGAGCCATGTCTTGCGCACGATGCTCAACTCGCGCATATACACGCGGCCACTCGCAACGGGTGCGAGCAGTACGAGGTCATCGACCGGTTGACGCAATGCGGCCTCGAGCGCGAACGCGGCGCCCACGCGAAAGCCGCATAACGTGACGTGCTCTATGCCTGTCGATGTCTTCAGCCATTCGATGGCCGCGTCGACGTCATCGACCGACGATTGGAATTGATCCGGTGCGAGATCGGCGCCCGCCGAGTCGCCCGTGCCTCGATAGTCGAAACGCAGCACCCATATGCCTCGCGCGGACAGCGCTTCGGCGAGATGCCGCATGCCGCTATATGTCCACACGTATTCGTGCCCATAGGTATTGCAGAGCACTACGCCGCGCGTGCCGCTTCCGGCGTGCAGCCATCCAAATCGGTTCCCGAATACAACCGGTCTCATATCGATCTCGTCCTCGTCTTTGGTGGCGCGCAAGGATCGATGACTCGTCGTCCCGTTCTTGCAATGCCTGGCCGTCAACGTCCCGCCGAATACGGGATCGCGAGGTATTGAGACGATTATATTAAGCGTCCTCTTCGTAACACGGCTTGCACCGGCGAATAGGTGCGAATGAGCTACCTATTGGCGCATAAGACATAGCTTGTGTGAGCTACCGCTCATTTCTTTATGCAAGGTTCGTCGGCATAACGTCAGATTGGCCGCAGACGAGTCACCTCGCCTGCCTATATGACTTTTTGGAAGATCGATTCTCTATCAGAGATCCAATACGAGTACCTTGCTCGTCGCACGCGACACGCACGCGGTCAGAAAGTCGGTCTTTTCTTCTTCGCTCATGATGCAGTCGTTGTGCTCGACGTCTCCTTCGAGATAACGCACCTTGCACGTACCGCACAAGCCCGCGCAGCATGATGTCTCGATGAACACGCCCGCTCCCGCCAGTGCATCGGCAATGCTCTCGTCCTTCGTCACTTCGATTTCCTGTCCTGTGCTCGCGATACGCACGATGAAGCTGTCGTTCGCATCGTTGGCGGCCTGCTCGCCAGCGTTGCGCTCAGGTGCCTTGAAGTGCTCGAAATGCACCGTTCCGGACGGCCAGTGCCGCGCCGCATCCGCGCACGCTTGCATGAAGCCGCCTGGACCGCAGTAATAGACGTGCTCGCCTTCGCCGGGCGCATTCAGCAAGTCCCCGATATCGAGGCCCGCCGATGGATCGCCGCCATCGAAATGAAAATGCAGACGCCCGCTTGCGCGCATGAGCTCGAATTCCTCGGCGAACGCTGCGCTGCCCGCATCTTTCGCGCAGTAATGCATTTCGTATTCGATACCGGCATCGTCGAGTTCATGCGCCATCGCCTTCAATGGTGTGATGCCTATCCCGCCCGCGATCAGCAACACGCGGCGCGCGCCGTCGACGAGATGAAAGTTATTGCGCGGCCGGCTTACACGCACGATGTCCTGCACGCGCAATTGCTCGTGAAGCGCCTTCGAACCGCCGCGCCCGCGTTCATCGCGCAATACGGCGATCACATAGCGATGCCGCTCGCGTGGCGCATTGCTGATCGAATACTGCCGCACGACGCCGCCCTCGAGATGAATGTCGATATGCGCGCCCGCCGTGAAAGGCGGCAATGGCGCACCGTCGGGATCGATGAGTTCGTATGAATTGATGCCTCGGCCTTCGAAGCGGACCTGACGCACGAGCAGATTCAAGGTCTGACTCTGCGCGTCGGTCGAGATGGATTGTGTTGACATGGTCGACTTCCTCGAATCGATGATCCCGCATCGCGAGCGCGCCATGCGCCCTCGCGTCGGCCGGCTTATTGCTTCATCGCGAGTTCGAGTTCCTCGAAGCGTTCGCGTACGAATGCGGTACGTGCATCACCCTTCAGCTTTTCGCTTTCCGCAAGGATCGCAACGATCTGCCTCGTCACCTTGCGACGGCGCACGACTTCTTCTTCGACGGTTTCGCCTTCGGGGATCTCGAACACATTGCCCGAGCAGAAGCTATTCGGCGCGCCCGCGTTCTCACGAAACCATTCCGCGAAGTTTTGCGCCGACGCGGCCGGATTCGAACCGCGCAACGCGTCGCGCAGCATCTTGCGGAACAGGAACAGGCCCGCGTCGAACTTCGTCGGATTCTCGAGCGCATGCACCGCGATTGGCCGTTGGCTGATGATGGCTTCGTAGTCGCCGGGCGCGTATTGCGCCTGCTTGTAGTTCGCACGCTCACGATGATTGGGCGGAATCGGCACGATGTCCTCGATCGTGTATTCGGCGAAGCGCTCGGGACGACGCATCGCGACCTGGCCGTCGAGGAAGTCGATCGACTCATAGCCCACCAGTTCCTTCTTGCCGATACCGCGCGTATCGATGCCGGGGCCCATGACGCGCCAGCCGATCATCTTGCTGTTTTGGTCGTCGACCGGAACCGTCCATCGGATGATATGAAAGCGGCTGAAGAGCTTCTTCTTCGAACCATCTTCCGATGTATAGGCATGCAGGCTCAGATTTGGCAGCACTTGATGCTGCACGCGCACGAACAAGCGGTCCTTGTTCACGCGGCGCGCGCCCGCGCACGCCAGACTGCGGCCTTGTTGGACCGGCTGAAAATGCATGTCGGGCGCGACTTCCATCGACGCTGCGCCGACTTCGTCGAACGTCGTGCCCTGGAACTGCCCTTTCACCACGTTCTTCGCGGCATGCAATGCGGTCGGATGAAAGTTATCGGCGGCGTTGTCCTGAACCTGCAACCAGTTGCAATGCTGGAAGTTGCTGTAGGGCACGAGTTCGTCGCCGGGCATCACGGTGTAGTCGCCTTCCCACTCCGGAAACGGCGGCTCGTTTTCCGGCGGTCCCATGTAAGCGAACACGAGACCGTGACGCTCGACTGCCTTATACGCACCCTGCCGAATGGAACACGCGTACTTTTCGGCCTCTTTCTCTTCGCCCTTCGGAAACGGCACATGCAGGCACGCGCCGTCCACGTCGAACACCATGCCGTGATAACAGCACATGATGCCGCGCTCTTGAATCGCGCCGTATTCGAGCGATGCGCCGCGATGCGCGCAATGCGCGTGCAGCAGACCCACACGCCCGCTGCCGTCGCGGAATGCCACCAGTTCTTCGTTGAGGATCTTCAGAAAGCGCGGCGTGTCGGTCAGCTCCATCGACATGCAGACCGGATGCCAGAAGGCGCGCATGTATTCACCCATCGGCGTCCCGGGGCCCGTCTCCGTCAGTTCCGGATCGTGGCCCGGCACCTTGTTCACGTAGTAACCGCCGTAGGGCACGAGCTTCTTGACTGTCGCGGCCGCGCCGCCGCTGCTCTGATGCCCTTCCAGCTTGTCCGATTTGATGGTCATGGGAAATCCTGTTTCGAGTGGGGTTGAATCGATCGATGCCTGAGACCTGAATTCTGCCTTCCGAACTCCGAACTCTGTATACAAAGATTAGCGATGTGGATCGGCGTTGTCTCTATGGGTAAACGTGAATGAAAACAGGCACGCGATAACGTTGCGTTGACGCGTAAGGCCGGCCCGCTGTACCCTTGCCGTATTCTGTATCCAGAACTTACGCTCGAATCATGCCCGCCAAACTTCTCAAGCTCCAGGCCCGCACCGACTATGTCGACGAGGTCTACAAAGTTCTGCTCGACGCCATCAGTTCGGGTTCGCTCGCGCCCGGCACGCGCATCACGCAGGAAGAGATCGCCGAACAGCTTGCGGTTTCGCGCTCACCCGTCCTGCAGGCGCTGCGTCTGCTGAAGAAAGACGGTCTTGTCGTCGATGCGCCCGGACGCGGTCTCCTCGTCACGCCGCTCGACCCCGCATGGATCAGTCATCTCTATGAGATTCGCGGCGCGCTGGATTCGCTCGCTGCGCGTCTCGCCGCCGAACGCGGCGCGAAGATCGACAAGGCGATCATCACCAATGGCAGGCGCGCGTCGAAGAGCGACGATGTCAAGGCGATGATCGATGCCGACATGGCCTTTCATAACGCGATCTACGTGGCATCGGGCAATCCGTTGATCGCCGAGACCGCGCAGACGCACTGGGTTCATCTGCGCCGCGTGATGGGCGCCGTGCTGCAGGCATCGGGACAACGCAAATCGATCTGGGACGAACATGCTGCCATCGCGGCGGCCATCGCGGAAGGCAACGGCCACCGTGCCGCCGAACTTACCGATCTGCATACCGCCAACGCGCGAAGAAACCTCGTCGAACGGCTCGGCGTCGTGCTGAGCGAGCAACGCGAACGGGAATCGGAAGCAACGTGATCTCACGCACGGGTTGCGAGTTGCATCGACGGCGAAAGCCCCTGTTTCAAGGGGCCGTTTCGCTTGGCGTGCGCGAGTCAGTCGCTGCGACGGCGGCTGTTCACGAGCGCGGCGGGCACCGCGAACACGAGCAGGCTGCCGATCACGCAACTCGCCGCGAGACCGAGCACGCCGCTGCCCGTCGAACCCGACTGCGTCTGGATCACGCCGATGAGCCAGGGACTCACGACGCCCGAGATGCTGCCCACGGAATTCGCAAGCGCAAGGCCCGCGGCCGCAGCGCCGCCGCTGAGAATCGCGGGCGGCAGAACCCAGAACTGCGAGATGGTCGTGACTACGCCCATCGTCGCGAGCGTGAGACCGATCATGCCGAAGAACGTGGAGTGCGCGTACATCACGCTCATAAAAAGGCCGAGCGCGCCGACGAAACCCGCGCCCGCAAGATGCCAGCGTCGCTCGCCACGCTTGTCCGAGCTATGGCCGACCGCGAGCATTGCAATGGCGCCCGCTGCATAGGGAATCGCCGAGAGCAGGCCGATATCGAGCGGATCGGTCACGCCGCTCGCCTTGACGAGCGTCGGCAGCCAAAAGCTCACGCCGTAGAGCCCCATCGTGAAGAAAAAGTACGTCACGGACAGCAGCAGTACTTTCGGATGCAACAATCCATCCTTTACCGAATGCAGCGCATGCGCCGGCTCTTCGTCGCGCAGATTGGCTTCGAGCATTGCTTTTTGCGAGTCGTTGAGCCACTTCGCATCGGCGACCTTGTCGTCGAGATAGAAGTACGCGACCACGCCCAGAACGGCCGTCGGAAGGCCTTCGAGCAGGAAGAGCCATTGCCATCCCGCGATGCCGTGCGCGCCGCCCATATGCGTCATGATCCAGCCGGACAGCGGCCCGCCAACGACGCCGGACATCGGAATGCCCGTCATGAAGAGCGCGGTTACTTTGCTTCGGCGCGAAGCGGGAAACCAGTACGTGAGATACAGCAGGATCGCCGGAATGAAGCCTGCTTCGGCCACGCCGAGCATGAAGCGCATGATGTAGAAGCTCGTCGGCGTCGTGACGAACATCATGCCGGCAGAGATCACGCCCCACGTCACCATGATGCGCGCGATCCAGCGACGTGCGCCCACGCGCAACAGAATGAGATTGCTCGGCACCTCGAACAGCAGATAGCCGACGAAAAACACGCCCGCGCCCGCACCGTAGACGGCGTCGCTGAAATGCAGATCGTTGAGCATCTGCAACTTCGCGAAGCTCACGTTGATGCGATCGAGATACGCGCACAAATAGCACACGAAGAGAAATGGCAGCAGACGCCATGTCACCTTCGCATACGTCGACGATTCATCGCCTGTCAGATACGCAACCGGACTGTGGGAACTCATGCTTTGTCTCCTGGTTATGTCATGCGTCTGGATCGCTCACATGTTCGTCACCTCAAACCAGAAAGACAAACGATGCCTGTTCATCCATCCATGACAGGCTCTCATGCATAAGGTATTTCCATGAGGCGCATTCCGAACTTCGTACTCCTGCGCGCATTCGAAGCAGCCGCGCGTCTGGGAAGCTTCACGCTTGCCGCAAGCGAGCTTCATCTTACGCAATCGGCGATCAGTCATCAGGTCAAGGAACTCGAGCAGTATTTCGGCAGGCCGCTCTTTCATCGGCGCAACCGGCGCGTGGAGACGACGTCCGAAGGCCGTCGCCTGCATGAAAGTCTCGGACGCGTGTTCGATGTCATCGAAGCCGCATGCGCCGAAGTCACGCTCGATCCGCTCGCGCAAGTGCTCGCCGTTCATTGCGCGCCGAGCTTCGCCGTGAAATGGCTCGGGCCGCGTCTGCCCGAATTCATGCAGGCCCATCCGAACGTGACGATACGTCTGTCGTCGGACGCTGAGCCCGCCGATCTCGCACGCGCGCGCGAAGTCGACGTTGCCATTTCATATGGCTTCGCACACGAACGTGCCGGTGTCGTCTCGCGCGCACTGGGCACGGAGCGCATCATCCCGATGTGTTCTCCGTCCTTGTTGCAGGAAGGCGTGCCAGCGCCGGAGCACATTGCGAGGATGACGCTGATCGACTCGCAACTCAGCCGTGTGACGTGGCCCGGCTGGTTCGAGCTCAATGGGCTCGACATGCCACGCGGGCCGCGGCCTTCGTTCGACCGTGCGGCGCTCGCGATATCCGCGGCGGTGGATGGCATGGGCGTCGCGCTGGAAACGACGCGCCTCGCCGAGCGCGAGCTTGCGCGCGGCGATCTGATCGAGTTGGGCGCGGGTGTGTTCGCGCCGCTCGCAAGGGAGACGCACTTTCTCTCTTATCGCGCCAACGAACGTGATGTCGAAAAAGTGAAATGTTTCTGCGACTGGGTGCTGGCGAAGGCTGGCCTCGAAGACGCGAAAGAAGTCGAAGCGTGAGGCGAAATCATGCCGCCTGTCTCGCCCGCTCCTCCTCGACCATCCGGGCGTGTGCATACACGCGATCGCGTTCGCGCGCGACGAGCGTGCGCTTGCGTGCAAGCGTCTGTCGATGATATTTCGGGTCACCCATCTGCATCACGTATTCACCGTGACGATGACGCAGGTAGCGCTGGAAAAACTCGGCGCCGGGCAAGCCGCTGTCGAGCGCCATGAGCACGCCGTAGTCGATGTCGTGCACATCCCCGAGTGCCTTGATTGCGGATTCGAGCGCGGCATAACGCTGCGGCAGTGGCACCCCCTTGTCGCATAGCGCATGAAAGCGCTGATAAGTCAGCACTTGTCCGTGCGATGCACACCGCCATAACACTTTCGCAAGCCGTTGACTGAGTTCCGTTTCCACGTTTCCTCCCGCAAGGTGCGCGGATCGTATGAGTGTGACATTCCACCGTCATTCGGATTTCGAAGACGGCATGCGGTTGCCTGGAAAATCACCTGCAACGCCAGAAGATATGCGCAACGCTCGCCATTGCGCCAAATCGCCTTGCGCGCATCGCCGAAAGCGTCATGCAATGCGGCCAGGTCGAAGAAACCTGTCTATGAAGATTCAGTTGAGCACGTTTTAATAATTCGCATGTTTCTATTTCCCACGCTGAAAGAAAGAACTCATATAGCGAAGAACACGAAATGCGATAAACGTCTATGCTTATTAGACCTTTCACAATGCACCTATAGCATTGCGCACGAATCCGCACCGCTGCATGATGCAGCAGTGGGACTCGCGGGAACCTTCTGACACGAGCGACTCGGCGCGACTTGTGTGCGCTTTCGCTTAATATTGACCTCGGCGGGTCTTATTGATTGCCACGCCACAGCGCCGTAACTTTCGACCAGCAACCATGCGCGGCGGCTGCGACTCGATTACATGCTAGCAAACATATTGCAGGAAACCAAGGAAAGATTCCACATGAAAGAACGTTCCGCGCTTTCGCGCGGCTGTCGTTCGGCATTTTTTTCCATCGTCGCCTGCGGCCATATCGGCCGATCAATTCGCAATGCAATGAAGAGGAGCCTCTAAAGAAACCATATAACTTGCTTAAGCAAAGACGCCACGCAGATTACGCGCCGTTTCACCGGCTCCGCTCGGCGCGCACTTCACACGCGGCACACTTCTTAAGATTGGTTTAAGTCTGAGAGACTAAAACGTCATCAAACGCGGGCAAGATAGTGCCCCTTGCAATTTGCTTCGTATCGGTTTTCACGAAAACGTCCACGCGGATGGTCAGGCCGGGCAACGCCGCACGCGCAATCCAACAGCGCGATCAGGCGCAGGCGACGACCATCCCATTCAGCCCGGCAGAAATGCCGGGCTTCTTTTTAACCGCGCCCTCCGCGCACTTGCGGCGCGCCATTGCCGGTCTGCGTAATGGCGACGGGCAGATCGAAGTGAAACGTGGTGCCCGTGTCTTTCGAATCGATCAGGCGAATCTGGCTGCCGTGCAATTGCAGCATGCGTTGTACGATGAGCAGCCCTAGCCCGCCGCGATGCGCGCCGCCCGAAGCGAACGGACGCATGAAGAGCGCCTTGCGCATTTCCGGCGGAATGCCCGTACCCGTATCGCTGATCGTGACTTCCACTCTGTCAGATCGTTCGCGCGCAAGCGCAAGTGTCACGTCGACGACGCCTTGCGCAGGCGTATGACGGATCGCGTTATCGAGCAGATTCGTGAACACGCGCTCGATCATGCCGAGGTCCGCCGTTACGTTCGGCAAGCGTGGCGCGATCTTGGCATTCAGGCGCACGCCTCGCGATTGCGCGGGCAGTTCGAACTTTTCGAATACGTCCTGCACCAGATCGGCGAGAGAGAACGCCTCGGCTTCGGGCGCGACCATGCCGTGTTCGAGTTTCGCCAGTTCGAACAATGACTGCGCGAGATGACCCACCTTCGCGCTCTGTGCAAGCGCGATCGACAGATAACGACGCCGATCGGTATCCGGCAGCGTGTCGGACTTGAGCGACAGCGTCTCGAGATAACCATGCAGCGATGACAGCGGCGTGCGCAAATCGTGCGAGATGTTCGCGACCATCTCGCGACGCTCGCGATCCTGCTGACCCAGCGCGCGCCACTGCTCGCCGATGCGTTCCGCCATCTGCGCGAACGCGCTTTCGAGCACGACGATCTCGTCGCGTTCGTTCGCCCGCGCATCGGGCGTGTCGATGCGCGCGAGCGCCGGCGGTTCTGCTGGCGCGCCACGCGCGTCGAACTTGCGCATTGCTTCGGTGAGGCGGCGCAGCGGCCGCGTAACGAGCCCGAATGCAACGAGGCCCGCGACGAGCCCGAGCAATGTGACGAGGCCCATCGACGCGAGCGTGGTGCGCAACACCGCGCTCGCCGATGCCTTCGCAGCCAGCGCATCGTGCTCCTCGCCGAGCAGCACGACATAGACATAGCCGAACGGCGGCTTGCCGGGCGCGGCGAGCGGCGCTGCGCTGAAGACTTTGCGCTTGCCCTCGCTGCGCGGATCGTCACCGAGAATCGGCAACACGGCGCCGTCGAGGAACTGCCGCACCGGCGCGAGATCGACATGATCGCGCTTGAGATGTCCGGGCGGCGCATCGTCGGCACGCACGCGCCCCGTGTTATCGAGCAGATAGACTTCGACGCTCGGGTTCACCACCATCAACTGACTGAAGAGCCGGCGCACGGCGGGCGCATCGATGTCGTTGGCATCGGCGAGCGCGCCGTCACGCGCGATATGCGCCGCAAGCCCGCGCGAAAGACTCTGAATGACTTCCTTCTCGCGCAGATCGCTCGCGCGAATCTGCAGCCACGCCGATGCGCCGCAGCACGCGAGCAACAGCACGCAGAACACCGCGAAGAGCCGTTGCGACAAGGTGAGCTTCACGACGCGCCATCCTTGCCGTCAGGCGATTGCGCCGCGAGCTTATAGCCGTGGCCCCATACCGTGAGAATGCGCTTCGGATCGGCTGCATCTTTCTCTACTTTCGCGCGCAAACGATTGATATGCGTATTGACCGTGTGCTCATAACCTTCATGCCGATAACCCCACACCGCATTGAGCAGGTCCATGCGCGAGAACACCTTGCCCGGATGACGCGCGAAGTGATAAAGCAGATCGAACTCGCGCGGCGTGAGTTCGATGAGCGCGCCATCCACCCATGCTTCGCGCGCGAGCGGATCGATCGCGATGCCCGCCACTTCGATGCGCCCCTTCTCCAGCCGCGAGTCCTTCGCGACCGCATCGACGCGGCGCAGCAGCGCCTTCACGCGCGCGACGAGTTCGAGCACCGAGAACGGCTTCGCAAGATAGTCGTCCGCGCCGAGTTCGAGGCCGAGAATGCGATGCACCTCGCTCGAACGCGCGCTCGTGATGATGATCGGCGTATAGCGTGTCATCGCGCGCGCACGCCGGCAGATTTCGAGGCCGTCGACGCCGGGCAGCATCAGATCCAGAATCAGCGCATCCCATCCGCCCTGTTCGAGCAGGCGCAGCCCTTCGGCGCCATCGGCGCTATGCACGACTTCGTAGCGTTCGTCGCGCAGGTTGAGACTCAGCACATCGGCGATATGCATGTCGTCTTCGACGATCAGAATGCGTTTCGGATGATCCATGAGGAATGTTATCGGCAGAGAAAAACACGCGCGCCCAATCCGCAGAACAATGGACGAGCGTCTGTGCCATTGTGCAGAAAAGCGCGCGGCCAAGTATCACATTTAATTTAACTTTCGGTGAGGACTCGGGGATGCGCGCGCGAATACGATGCCGCTACACCACTCGAACCCGAGGCACGCATCATGCAAACCCGACGCCGCTTTCTCCTCACAGGCACCGCGGCCGCCGCCGCAGCGTTCGCACTGGGCGGACGCTTTCGCGCGCTCGCGGCCGATCCGAAGACGCAGGAAAGCTTCGAAATCGTCCATAGCGACGATGAATGGCATCGTCTACTCGATCCGGTGCAATTCGACGTATTACGCCGCGAAGGCACCGAACGCCCTTATACGAGCCCGCTCAACGACGAGCATCGCGCGGGCACGTTCAGTTGCGCGGGTTGCAAGCTGGCGGTGTTCTCCTCGCGCACCAAGTTCGACAGTCATACCGGCTGGCCGAGTTTCTGGGCGCCGCTCGATCATGCGGTCGCGACGCGCATCGACGGCTCGTTCGGCGTCGTGCGTACCGAAGTGCATTGCCGGCGCTGCGGCGGTCATCTGGGCCACGTCTTCGACGACGGTCCGAAGCCGACGGGCCTGCGCTACTGCATGAACGGCGTCGCGATGAACTTCACGCCCGGCGCAGCCTGAATCGCGCCAGCACTCCGATCAACCTCGACCACCCGATACCATCATGCTGCTCATCGTTCTTGCCTATCTCGGCGGCGCGCTGACGATTCTCAGTCCGTGCATCCTGCCGGTGCTTCCCTTCGTGTTCGCGCGCGCGGATCAGCCGTTCGTGAAAAGCGGCTTGCCGTTGCTCGCGGGCATGGGCCTGACTTTCGCCGTCGTCGCGACGCTCGCGGCCGTCGGTGGCGGCTGGGTCACGCAGGCCAATCAATACGGTCGCTGGGCGGCCATCGTCCTGCTCGCAGTGTTCGGCCTCACACTGCTGTTGCCGAGTCTCGCCGAGCGCGTGATGCATCCGCTCGTGAGCGCGGGCAATCGTCTCACCGCATTCGCGCAACGCGGCGACGGCAAGCCGAGCTTCGTCGGATCGTTCATGCTCGGCATCGCGACCGGTCTTCTGTGGGCGCCCTGCGCAGGCCCGATCCTCGGACTCGTGTTGACGGGCGCGGCGCTCAACGGCGCGAGCGTCGGCACGACTCTGCTCCTGCTCGCGTATGCAGCGGGCGCGGCGACCTCGCTCGCGGTTGCCTTGCTGATCGGCGGACGCGTGTTCGCCGCGATGAAGCGCTCGCTCGGCGCAGGCGAATGGGTGCGGCGCGGCATCGGCGGGGCGATGCTGCTCGGCGTTGTCGCGATCGGGCTCGGGCTGGACACCGGCGTGCTCGCTCGTGTATCGACGGTCGCCACCTCGGGCATCGAACAACAGCTCGTCGACAAGCTCTGGAACAAGAACCAGGGCGCGATGATGATGTCCGCGAACGCGGCGAAGGTCGATAACAACGGACCCGCGATGATGCGCGCGAGCACCGAGCCGCCGAAGTCGCCGAACCCCGCGCCGCTGCCCGTGGAAGGCACGCTGCCTTCGCTCGATGGCGCGGTGCAATGGCTCAACTCGCCGCCGCTTACAAAGGAAGCGTTGCGTGGCAAGGTCGTGCTCGTCGATGTATGGACGTACTCGTGCATCAACTGCCTGCGCACGTTGCCGTATGTGAAGACGTGGGCGCAGAAGTATCACGATCAGGGGCTTGTCGTGATCGGCGTGCATGCACCGGAGTTCGCATTCGAGCGCAACGTCGATAACGTGAAGAAGGCGGTTCACGATCTCGGTATCGATTATCCCGTTGCGATCGACAACAACTTCGCGATCTGGCGCGCGTTGAATAATCAGTACTGGCCGGCGCGTTATTTCATCGACGCCAAGGGGGATATCCGCTATCACCACTTCGGCGAAGGCGATTATGCGCACTCGGAGCAGGTGATTCAGCAACTGCTTGCCGAAGCGGGTCACGGCGCCGCGCCTGCCATGGCGATGAGCGCGAAGCATGACGATAACGACATCGGTCAGGGCGCGATGATGCAGGCCGACAACGCGGACATGCGTTCGCCTGAAACGTATATCGGTTACGAACGCGCGCAGCAGTTCATGTCGCCGGGCGGCGAAACGCAGGATCGCATTCACGACTATGCCGCGCCCAACGCCCTCGACGTCAACGACTGGGGACTCGCGGGCGCGTGGAAGGTCGGCGCCGAGCACGCGACGCTCGAAGGCGCGACGGGGCGCATCGTGTATCGCTTTCATGCGCGCGATCTGCATCTCGTGCTCGGGCCGTCGAAAGATGGCAAGCCGGTGCGCTTTCGCGTGAGCATCGATGGCGCGGCGCCGGGCGCATCGCATGGCAGCGACATTCAGGCGGACGGAAGCGGCACCGTGACCGAACAGCGCCTCTATCAGTTGGTGCGGCAGGCGGGCCCCGTCGCCGACCGCACGTTCACCATCGAATTTCTCGACCCCGGCGTCGAAGCGTATGCCTTCACGTTCGGTTGAATGCGACTTCTTGAGGAGCAGACATGTTCAGGACCAACAGCATGACATTCAAGGCCGTCAGCGTGGCCGTATTGTTCGCGGGCGCGTTCGCACTGCAGCGCGTCGCGCATTCGAGCGAGGAAGCCGTGAAGATTCCGCCGCCCGCGCATGACGAAAGCGCGACGGCCGTGCATACGGAAACGGCCGTATTCGCGGGCGGCTGCTTCTGGGGCGTGCAAGGCGTGTTTCAGCACGTTCGCGGCGTGAAGGAAGCGCTGTCGGGCTATGCGGGCGGCGCGGCCGGCACGGCGCAATACGATCGCGTGAGCGAAGGCGATACCGGTCATGCGGAATCGGTGCGGATCACGTATGACCCGGCGCAGGTGTCGTACGGCAAGCTGCTGCAGATCTTCTTTTCGGTCGCGCACAATCCGACGCAACTGAACTATCAAGGCCCCGATCACGGCACGCAATATCGCTCGGCCGTATTCCCGACGAACGCAGCGCAGCGCGAGATCGCCAATGCGTATATCGCGCAGCTCGACAAGGCGCATGTGTATGGCGGCAAGATCGTCACGAAGATCGAAGACTACAAGGGCTTCTATCCGGCCGAAGGCTATCACCAGAACTATCTGACGGAGCATCCGGAAAGCCCTTATATCTCGATCAACGATCTGCCGAAAGTGGCGAACCTGAAGCAGATGTATCCGGACGCCTATCGTCAGGACGCGGTGCTCGTGACGGTCGCATCCAAATAGGCATCGACGATCGCGAGCACATCGGGCATGTTGCGCCTGCCGAAACCGAGGCGCACATGCTCGTCGCCGTGATCGACCAGCGTCGAGGGCAAGAGCAGCACGCCCGTGCGTTCGAGCAGTTCTGCGCAGAACCGCTCGGCGCTTTCGCGCTTCAACCGCACGAAACCGATCGTGCCCGCGCGCGGACGATGCCACTCGAAACGATCCGCATGGCGCGCGAAGAAGGCGTCTAGCACGCCCAGATTCGCGCGGATGATCGAAACATTGCGTTCGATAAGCGCATCAGTGTGGCGCACTGCAATCGCCGACAGATACTCGCTCGGCGCGCTGTTGCTGATGGTGAGATAGTCCTTGAACGTGCTCATGCGTTCGAGCACTTGCGCGCTCTTCGTCGCGATCCAGCCGAGGCGCAGGCCGGCGAGCCCGTGCGTCTTCGAGAGCGCACCGAGTGAAATCGCGCGCTCGTACACATCGCATGCGGCGGGCAGATGATCCGCGCGATCATGTTCGAGCCCGCGATACACCTCGTCGGTGAATAGCCATAGTCCATGCTTGCGCGCGAACGCGACGATCGCATCGAACACGTCGCGCGACGGCAGATAACCGGTCGGATTGTGCGGCACGCACATCACGAGCGCGCGTGTGGCCGGCGTGACGAGCGTTTCGAGCTCCGCCGGATCGAGCGACCAGCCCGCTTCTTCGCGCGCCTTCCACGGCGCAACGCTCACGCCCAGCGCCTCGGCCACCGTGTAATGCGACTGATAGCCCGGCATATGCACGATCATGTGATCGCCTGGCGCGAGCATCGTGTTCATGAACGAATAGATCGCTTCCTGAGCGCCCGTGTGCACGATGATCTCGTCAGCATCGATGTTCTCGTACAGCGTCGCCAGTTCGCGCCGCAGCGCGGGTGCGCCGGGATATTCCGTATAACCGAGCCAGGTATCGCGCAGACCGTCGATCGAGTCCGGTTCATATGCAAGCAGTTCGCCGATCGACATCGATTCGGGATCGGAACTGCACAACAGATGGCGCGCGGTGAATTCGTGCTGCGAGAAATAGCGTTCGAGTTTGAACGGGTTCGGTTGCATCGCGTCGCTTGATCGGAATGGAAGAAGGCTCTAGTTTGCGCGTCTGATGTACATTCACGCAGCTAAACTTTCTAGTTCCGATTAAGGAACGCTAATGCTCGACTACGCTCTCCTCGATTCGCTGCTTGCCGTCGTGCGCACCGGTTCTTTCGAGCGTGCGGCGCGCGAACTGAACGTCACGCCTTCGGCCGTCTCGCAGCGCGTGAAGCTCCTTGAAGAGCGCGTGGGCGCCCTGCTCGTCAAGCGCGGCCAACCATGCGAAGCAACTGCTTCCGGCGCGCTCTTGTGCCGCCACACCGAACGCGTGCAATTGCTCGAAGCCGAACTCGGCGGGCGCATGCCGGCCTTACCGGGCGCGCAGAGCGGGCGGCGCGCGAAATTGCGCATCGCGGTGAACGACGACAGCATGAGCACATGGTTCATCGACGCCGCGGCGGACTTTTGCATCGAACGTGAACTGCTGCTCGATGTCGTCGTCGACGATCAGGATCACACGGCGCAACGCATCCGCGAAGGCGATGTGCAAGGCGCGATCACCACGCAAGCCGAGCCCGTTCCCGGCTGGCGTTCGATGAAGCTCGGACGCATGCGTTATCGCGCGGTATGTTCGCCCGCGTACTTCGCGCGCTATTTCGCCGATGGCCTCACGCGCGATGCGTTGCGCCGCGCGCCCTGCGTCAATTTCAACGAAAAGGATGAATTGCAGAAGCGCTTCATCAAACGCATGAGCCGCGCGGAGATCGAACCGCCCGCGCATGTCGTGCCGCATGGCGATGGCTTCGTGCGCGCGTGCACGTCGGGGCTGGCGTGGGGAATGTGTCCGCAACGGCTCGTCGCGCAGCACGTCGAAAACGGCGACCTGGTGGAAGTGTCGCCCGGTGCGCGCTTCGACGTCGATCTTTACTGGCAGAGCTGGCGTCTTTCGATCGGCTGGCTGGACGACTTCAGCGCGATGCTCAAACATTGCGCCAGATCGTTTCTCGATTGAGCATTACGCTTCGCGGGTTTCGATCGAATCCACGCGATCTCGATAGAACGCGAGATGATCTTTTATCGACGCAACAGCCTCATAAGGAGACTCATACGACCACACCGCGTTGGCCGACTTTTGTCCACCTGAAGGGATACTGTAATAGCTGCACTCACCCTTGTAAGGGCAGTATGTCGTTTGCGACGTGCGTTCGAGTTGCGACATGTCCACGTCCTTGCGCGGCACATATAGCACCTCGGGATACGATGCCTCGCGCAATGAAAGCGCTTCGGTCGTATCGGCGATCACGCGTCCGCCCGCTTTGACCAGCACGCGCGACGGACTGCGCTCGATCGTGATCGGATGATCGGGACCGGGAATCTTGACGGCTTTATCCATGAGTGTCTTCCTGCGAACGAACGCACCATAGCGAACGGAAGAATCGATGGTAACGCCGTTGCGTCGAACACGCAGAACCCGGCCCCTCGCAGCATCAATGACCGAAATAAAGGGGCTTGGTGCCGTCGTTGTCCATCCGCGGCATCGCGCGCATGCCTGCAGCCGAGCGGCCGCTGGTCGCGCCGCCGTAGGAAGTCATATCGGCGTTATAGGCATTGTTCTGCCCCGATGCGCGGCGCTCGGCGCGCTGGATATCCGACGGATACGAAGTCTGGTCCGAGCGCGACGGATCGTAGCCCGCTGCTTCGACCTGCCTCAGATCTTCCTTCACCTGACCCCGCGTAAGCGACGAATCGGTTTGCGCGAATGAAAGCGCCGGCGCCACCACTACAGCGGCGACGGCCACGGCTTTGACGAACGATTTCATGGTGAACCTCCGGTATGTTGGCCTGCGCACGGTGATTTCTGTGCGTGCTTCATACTCAGCATCGCCCGTGCCCGGCAACGACCGTCGTCCGTCTAAAACGCGCCTACGAACCCTTGCTCTCGATTGCCTTGACGAGCGCATGCAGCACGCGATTCGCCGGCGTCGGCACGCCGAGCGCTTCGCCACGCCGCACGATCAGCCCGTTCAGATGATCGATCTCGCTCTTCTTGCCGCGCGCGAGATCCTGCGCCGTCGACGAGAACTGATTCGGCATCGTCTCGGCGATACGGCGCACGGCGGCATCGACATCGCCGGGAATCGTCACGTTGTCCGCTTTCGCGACCGCAAGGCATTCGTCGACGACATCGCGCATCGTGCGTGTAATGCCCTCGCCGTGCACGAGCTTTCCATAAGGCAACTGCGTGATCGCAGACAGCGCGTTGTAGGCGCAATTCAGCACGAGCTTCGCCCATAGCGCGCCGCGCACGTTGTCGGAGATTTCGGTCGGCACGCCCGCCGCCACGAGCGCACGCGCAACGCCTTCGCTCTTCGTCGATGGCTCGATCACGAGTTCACCGCGTCCGTTGTGCTTCACGTGCCCCGGCCCCGCCATTTCCGTCGCGACGTACACGACAGCGGCCGCCGCCTCTTGCGGCAACAGTTCGCGCAGGCGCTCCGCATTCTCGACGCCGTTTTGCAGCGACAGCAGCAGCGCATCGTGTTCGAGATAAGGCGCGAGTGCCTTCGCGGCGCTTTCGGTGTCCGTGGACTTCACGCAGAAGAGCACGAGTTGCGCGCCCTTCACGGCGCTCGCATCGGTGCTCGCGGCGACGTGTACCCGTTCGTCGAAATGCTGCGTGTCGAGCCGCAAGCCGTCGCGTTCGATCGCCTCGACATGCGTCGGCCGCGCGATCAGCACGACCTCGTGACTCGCGCGCGCGAGCATGCCGCCGTAATAACAACCGACCGCGCCCGCACCCATGACGGCGACTTTCATGTTTCGCTTCTCCCGTTGCGATGTTGAACTGTGGCTCGAAAAGGTAACACATGGCTGCGGACGGTCCGTTACGTCACGGATGTTGCGCAAACGCTTGCGGACTTCGCATGGATTCGCGCATCTGCCCGTGTCCACGCGATTTTGTGGTCGGACGCACCATAGTCAGTCGAATTCGCGGCTCACCATATTGTTAAAACGGGCCACGCACAATACGCTTCTTTCAGCGGATCGACGATGCTGTCCAAACAATGCCGACCGCTGCGGGGTGTGCGGCCAAGGCCGCATCGAGTAGTCAAATCCGGGGGACCAAATACACGGCGTGCCGGGCAAGCGCATCGCGCGAGCGGTCGACCGTGCGGCGCACCGAGGCGCCGTGAACTTAGACAAGCGCTGGCCTTGCCGCTCGGCGACGAGCAGCTCGAAGCCGCAGGCGCGGGCGTTATCACGAGAACAAAAACATGAATCATGGATATGAAGCATCGCTCGTCAAGCGCGTGGTGAATCAACTCGTCGCGGGCATCGTGAGCGGCGAATACCAGGACAACGTGCTTCCGCCACAAGTCATTCTTTCGAAGAAGCACGGTGTGAGCCGGACCATCATGCGAGAGGCGTTGAGCATTCTCATCTCGCGCCGCATGCTCGACGTGCGGCCCAAGACGGGGACGCGCATCAAGCCTGCCCGCGAATGGCTCATCATGGACCCGGAAGTCGCCGAGTGGCGCATGCGTGCGCTGCACGATCCCGACTGCATCCGCAGGCTGATGGAATTTCGCGCGCTCGTCGATCCGCCTGCCGCCGCGCTCGCCGCGACGCGTGCGAACCGGCATCAGCGCATCGCCATCAACGCGGCCTATCAGCGGCTCCTGCATGCGAGCCCGTCCGAACCCTTGCAGTCCGCCGCCGAAGAGGCGCTGCAGGCCGCCATCGTCGATGCAAGCGGCGATGAAGTGCTAAGGCAGATGGGCAGCGTCGTGCGCGTCGGCATCCGCACCATGAAGGCGGCGCTGCGCAATCAGCCCCATGCGCTGCCGCGCGTGCCCGATTCGCAGCTCGGCGATTACGGCAGGCTCGTGCGCGCGATCGAAACCGCCGACGGCGACGGCGCGCGAGCGGCCATGTCGCAAGTGCTGTCGCGCACGGCCTCGCTCTGGATCGAAGAAATCGCCTGAAGCCGGTTCTGAATCACCATTCGGATGCAGCGGCGGGCAGGCCGCCCGCATCGCCTTCATGGCCCGCCGGGAGCGCATCTTGCGCGCCCGGACGCCGCACTTTCGCCTCGCATGCGCCGCGCGCGTGACTACAATGAGTCATGCCTGTGCATGCGCGGCGTTGAAAAACGGAGGCAAGAATGGCAGAGCTCGAAAAGGAAAGGGTCGTCGGCGTCCTGAACAAGATTCTCGAATCCGAACTGGCGGGTGTCGTGCGTTACACGCACTATTCGTTTCTCGTCTTCGGCTTCGGACGCATTCCCATCGTCTCGTGGCTGCGCGCACAGGCCGATGAATCCCTGCTGCACGCGCATCAGGCCGGCGAATGGATCACGACGCTCGGCGCGTATCCGTCGCTTGAGATAGGCCCGCTGCTCGACAATCACACGTTCGACATCGCGACGATCCTGCGCGAATCGCTGCAATCGGAAAACGTCGCGCTCGGTCAATATCGCGAGTTGCTCTCGCTCGTCGAAGACCGTTCCGTCGCGCTGGAGGAATACGCGCGGCAGATGATCCAGGTCGAGGAACTGCACGCGGGCGAAGTGGACAAGATGCTGCGCAGGCCCGGCGAAGTCGAAACGTCGCCCGAGCGACGCACGGGGCATAACTGAGCGAAATGAAAAGCGCCGGTCCGCATTTCGCGGGCCGGCGCCTGAGACGCCCGGAAGCGCCGTGGCTTACTTCGGCTGCGCGACCGTGCGCAGATAGGGCTTCAGCGTCTTGAAGCCTTCGGGATACTTCTTCTTCGCGTCTTCATCCGAGACGGACGTCGGAATGATGACGTCATCGCCCGGCTTCCAGTTCACCGGCGTCGCGACCGTGTGCTTCGCGTTCAGTTGCAGCGCGTCGAGCAGGCGCAGCACTTCGTCGAAGTTGCGGCCCGCGCTCATCGGATACGTGAACGTGGCCTTCACCTTCTTGTCCGGACCGACGATGAACACCGCGCGGATCGTCGCGTTGTCGTTCGCCGTGCGCGGATTCGCGCCGCTCGCGTTCGGATGGATCATGTCGTAGAGCTTCGCGACGTTGAGATCCGCGTCGCCGATCATCGGATAGTTGACCGCCGCGCCCTGCGTTTCCTCGATGTCCTTCGCCCACTGCGAGTGATTCGTCACCGGGTCGATCGAGAGGCCGATCACCTTCGTATTGCGCTTGTCGAACTCGGGCTTGAGCTTGGCCATATAACCGAGCTCGGTCGTGCAAACCGGCGTGAAGTCCTTCGGATGCGAGAACAGGATTGCCCATTTGTCGCCGATCCACTCGTGAAAGCGAATCGTGCCTTCGGTCGTCTCTGCCGTGAAATCGGGGGCTTCATCACCAATGCGTATAGCCATATCAAATCTCCACGTGAGGAAAAGGCCGGTGAACGCTCCATATGCATAAGAACGGTTTCCGGGTTAAGGATTGCAATCGTGAATGTGATTATAGTGCGCGATGCATCGGCAATTGATGACCGCTGGCGTCGTGTGGTCATGCGTCGCGCCGCACGAGCCACGGCGGATATAGCCAGCGGCACGTTTCCTGCTCCGTACCCGCGACGCCGTGAATAAGCATATTTCGTAAATGTCCGTTGCTCGCGTTTCGCACGGCGCCGCGCTCGAATTCGCCGGCGAAATCTGCTATCACGAGACACATACGTCAGACCGAACGTGCAAGTGCAAGGCCGCAGGCACCTGGATCATCGCGCAGTCGAACAGGCGACAGAATTCGCCGCGCCACCCGGCGTGGCCACGCTGCCGCCGCATAAGGAGGCGATCGTGACCGTCATGCAAAGAAAGTCCGTTGCTGCGTTGCAAAGCGAAGCGGCCGAAAGCGAGGAAGTGCTTCAGGAACACGGCGGCCACGCGCTGAAGCGTTCGCTCACCGCGCTCGATGTCGTGTTGCTCGGCATCGGCTGCATCATCGGCGCGGGGATTTTCGTGCTGACGGGCCACGCGGCCGCCACCAACGCCGGCCCCGCGATCATCATCTCTTTCGTGCTCGGCGCAATCGTTTGTGCGCTCGCTGGCCTGTGTTATGCAGAGATGGCTTCCACCGTGCCCGTATCGGGGAGCGCGTACACCTACGCTTATGCGACGATGGGCGAACTGATTGCGTGGCTCATCGGCTGGGATCTGATACTCGAATACGCGGTCGGCGCAACGACCGTCGCGATCGGATGGTCGGGTTATGTCGTGAGCTTTCTGCATTCGATCGGCATCGACATACCCGAGCAGCTTGCGAAAGCGCCTTTCGCTTACGATCCCGGTCACGGCTGGAGTCATGTCGGCGCGATCCTCAACGTGCCCGCGATGGTGATCGTCGGGCTCATCACGATTCTTCTGGTTATCGGCATACGCGAGTCGGCGCGTGTGAACAGCTTCATCGTCGTCATCAAGGTGCTGATCGTGCTCGCGTTCATCGCGGCGGGCATCGCCTATGTCGATACGAACCACTGGGTCACGGCGCAAAATCCGACCGGCGCGTTCATACCGCCGAATACCGGCGAGTCGGGCGTGTTCGGCATGAGCGGCGTGTTGCGTGGCGCGGCCGTCGTGTTCTTTGCCTATATCGGTTTCGATTCGGTATCGTGCGTCGCGCAGGAGACGCGCAATCCGCGACGCGACATGCCGATCGGCCTTCTCGGTTCGCTCACGATCTGCACCATTCTCTACGTGCTCGTTTCGTACGTACTCACCGGCATCGTGTCTTACGACAAGCTGAACGTGTCGGACCCGATCGCAGTCGGCGTCGATGCGATCGGCATGCGCTGGCTTTCGCCCATCGTGAAACTGGGCGCGATTTTCGGTCTGACGTCGGTGATTCTCGTGCTGTTGCTGTCGCAGCCGCGCATCTTCTATTCGATGGCGAAGGACGGACTCTTGCCACCGTTCGCATCGAAGATTCACCCGCGCTTTCACACGCCCTATATCACGACCATCATCACCGGCATCATCGTGATGATTCTTGCGGGACTGTTGCCCATCGGTCTCGTCGGTGAACTCGTGAGCATCGGCACGCTGTTCGCGTTCATGGTGGTGTGCATCGGCGTGCTCGTGTTGCGCATCACGCAGCCGAATCTCGAACGCGCATTCAAGACGCCCGCGGTGTATGTGGTCGCGCCGCTCGGCGCGTTGTCATCGCTCTTTCTGATGTCCGGCCTGCCCGCCGATACGTGGATACGGCTCATCGTCTGGATGGCGATCGGCGTCGTCATTTACTTCGGCTACGGCATACGTCATAGCAGGCTGCGCAATCAGCGAGAAGCCGCGCCGCGTCGCCCCGCTCGCGGATGACATTCGAAGGGCCGCTCGAATCGCGGCCCTTGCTTCATTCCGCCGCGCGTTTCGATTCGTGTTCGCGCGCTTCTTCAGGGCTTTCGTAGATATACGGCGCGACGCCGCGACGTTTCAGTGCGTCGCCGAGTTTCAGCCTTAGAAAGCTGCTCGTCGTATAGCGCGTCACGCGGTCATAGTGTCCATCGACGAGCTTCGTGACCATTTCCGAATACGCGTCGAGCATGTCGGGGCGAATCGAAAAGTTATCGTAGTTCACGATCGCGTGCGGCTTCGTCGTCACGCCCGCTAACTGCTTTTCGACTTCGCGGCGAATCGCTTCGACATCGCTCAGGCTCTTCACTTCATGGCCTTCGAAGTTGATGAAGAAGAGATTCTTCTCCGCGTCGTAGCTGAAGCGTTCGGAGAGATCGAGCCTCAGCAGGATATTGCGCAAGCCCATTGGCGCATCGCGGAAGATGCGTTCGTCCATCAGACGCGGCGGCGTGTCCATGATCGGCGCGAAACCCATTTGCGCGACGATGTCTCGCTCGATATCGACGCCCGGTGCGACCTCGGTCAGCGCAAGTCCCTTGTCCGTGAGTTCGAACACGCAGCGCTCGGTGATATAGATCACGGTCTGCCCGCGCTCCGCCGCATAACGCCCGCTGAACGTGCGATGCTCGACGGCATCGACGAACTTGCGGCATTCGCCTTCGCGGCGAACCTCGAGCTTGCCTTCGTTGATCGCGACATCGAGCTTGCCCGCATTGAAAGTGCCGACGAACACGACCTTCTTGGCCGCCTGGCTGATATTGATGAAGCCGCCCGCGCCCGCGAGCTTCGGCCCGAACTTGCTCACGTTGAGATTGCCTTCGCCGTCCGCTTGCGCAAGACCTAGGAACGCGATGTCGAGGCCGCCGCCATCGTAGAAGTCGAACTGATACGGCTGATCGATGATCGCCTGCGTATTCGTCGCCGCGCCGAAATTGAGGCCGCCCGCGGGAATGCCGCCGATCACGCCCGGCTCCGTCGTCATCGTGAAGAGATCGATCACCTGCTCTTCGTTCGCGACGCTCGCGATGCCCTCCGGCATGCCGATGCCGAGATTCACGACGCTATTGGCCATCAATTCGAACGCCGCTCGCCGCGCGATGATCTTGCGTTCCGTAAGCGACATCGGCGGCACCGAACTCGCGGCCACGCGCAATTCGCTCGAAAACGCCGCGCTGTATTGCTCGCCGAAGGTCTGCCAGTGATTGTCGGGCTTTGCCAGTACGACGCAGTCGACCATCACGCCGGGTATCTTCACTTGGCGCGAGTTGAGCGTGTTCGATTCCGCAAGCCGCTCGACTTGCGCGATCACGATGCCGCCCGAATTGCGCGCGGCCATCGCGATGGACAACGCTTCGAGCGTCAGCGCTTCCTTTTCCATCGTGACGTTGCCGTTGAGATCGGCGGTCGTGCCGCGCACGATGGCGACGTCGATCGGAAAGGTCTTGTAGTAGAGATAGTCCGTGCCGTCGATCTCCATGAGCCGCACGAGATCTTCCGTCGTGCGCGCATTGAGCTTGCCGCCGCCGTTGCGCGGATCGACGAAGGTGCCGAGCCCGACCGTCGAAAGTTGCCCTGGCCGATGCGCGGCGATATCGCGAAAGAGCTGCGAGATCACGCCTTGCGGCAGGTTATACGCTTCGATGCGATTCTCTATCGCCATCTTCTGAAGGCCCGGCACGAGTCCCCAGTGCCCGCCGATCACGCGCTTGACGAGCCCTTCGCGCGCCAGATGATTGAGGCCTTTGCTGCGGCCATCGCCCTGACCCGCCGCATACACGAGCGTGAGGTCCGCGATCGGATCGTCGCCTTCGACGAAGCGTTCTTCGAGCGCGATCGCCACTTCTTCCGCGAAGCCGATGCCGACGAAACCGCTCGTCGCGATCGTGTCGCCCGAGCGTATCAGCCGCACGGCCTCGCGCGCGGACGAGATCTTGCCGCGTTCGACGAGGCGCGCTGTCGATGGAAACGGATGGCGGGTCGGCGTGTTGCTGGCGGTCATGGCGTCTCCTGTCTGCCGCATTTCTTATCGTGAGTTTCGCTTGAATACGCGCCGCCTGCTTGCGTCGAACGCACGCAAATCAGCTGATTTGCGCCGTCATATCTCGACGCGCGCGCCGAGTTCGATCACGCGATCGGCCGGTAATCGCAAATAGGCCGCGACGTTGCCGACATTGTGCAACATGATCGCGAACAGCCGTTCGCGCCATAAGGCCATGCCGGCGCCGGGCGTCGGCACGACGGTCGCGCGCGACATGAAGTACGAGATCGTCGCGCGATCGAATTTCAGCCCGGCCCCGCGGCACTTTTCCAGCGCGGCGGGAAGATCGACTTCGTCCTTGAAACCGTAGTTCACCGTCACCTGGAAGCAGCCGTTGCCGAGCGTTTCGATCGACACGCGGCGCGCTTCGTCGACCCATGGCACAGGCTCGGTCGCGACCGTCAAAAAGACCGTGTGTTCGTGCAGCACGCGGTTATGCATGAGGTTGTTCAGCAGCGAATGCGGCACGCCGCTCGGATCGTTCGACATGAAGATCGCCGTGCCTTCCACGCGCGCCGGCGAACGTTCGAGCAGGTTGGCGAGAAACGGCTTGAGCGGCATCGTGCCCGCACGCGCGCGCGCTTCCTGAATCATCATCTGCGCACCGCGTCCCCACGTCGCCATGATCGTGAACATCACGAGACCGATCGCCACCGGGAACCAGCCGCCGTCCGCAATCTTCAGGCAATTCGCCGAAAAGAACATCGCGTCGATCACGAAGAAGAATGCGGTGGCGAAGATACATAGTGCCCAGTTGTATCGCCACGCATAGCGGATCACGAAGAACGTCAGCAACGTGGTGATGAGCATCGTGCCCGTGACCGCGATGCCGTATGCGGAGCCGAGCGCCGTCGACGAGCCGAAGCCGAGCACGGCCGCGACCACTGCGAGCAGGAGCGTCCAGTTGATGCCCGGCACATAGATCTGCCCGATCTCCCGCGCCGATGTGTACACGACGCTCATGCGCGGCAGAAAGCCGAGCTGCATCGCCTGCTTGGTCATCGAATAGGTGCCCGAGATCACGGCCTGCGATGCGATGACGGTCGCGATGGTGGAGAGCACGACCATCGGATAGAGCATCCACGATGGAAAGAGCCGGTAGAACGGATTCTGCAACGCGGCGGGATCGGCGATAAGAAGCGCGCCCTGACCGAGATAGTTGAGCGCGAGCGCGGGGAAGACGATCGCGAACCATGTCAGGCGGATGGGCCGCGAACCGAAGTGGCCCATGTCGGCATAGAGCGCTTCGGCGCCCGTGAGCGAAAGCACGACCGCGCCCAGCGCAACGAACGCGAGCCACCGATGCCGCATGCAGAACTCGAGTCCTTCGAGCGGATTGAGCGCCGCGAGGATATGCGGCGATTCCTTGATGTTCATGAGCCCCGACACGGCCAGCACGATGAACCACAGCACCATCACCGGCCCGAAGACGGCGCCGATGCCCGACGTACCGTGCTTTTGCATCACGAACAGCGCGACCAGCGCGACGAGCGTGAGGGGCACGACATAAGGCTGAAGGCCGGGCGCCGCCACTTCGAGGCCTTCCACTGCGCTCAGCACGGAAATGGCGGGCGTGATGACGCCATCGCCGTAAAAGAGCGCCGCGCCCATCACGCCGACGAGCAGCAGCACATGCTTCAGCCGCTTCTTCGATTCCACCGACGATGCCGCGAGCGCGAGCAGCGCCATGATGCCGCCTTCGCCGTGATTGTTGGCGCGCAGGATCAGCGTCACGTACTTGAGCGACACGATGATGGTGAGCGACCAGAAGATCAGCGACACGATGCCGATCACGTTCGCCGGCTGCAAAGGCAGGCCGCCCGCGGGATCGAACACGGTCTTGAGCGTATAGAGCGGACTCGTGCCGATATCACCGTAGACTACGCCGAGCGCCGCGAGCGAGAGCCCCATCAATGCCGGATGGCCGTGCGGCTTCGGCGCGTGATTGTCATCGGCCGGCAAGCCGGGTGCAGTCGATCCCATGATTCCTCCCTGCTTTTCCGAGCCGCGCGTGCGGGCGGCCTATTTGTCAGAGGATGAGCGTCTGCCTTGCTGTGTCGATAAAAGTATAGGAACGAAGCGCGGTTATGTCCGCGCAGGCTTCGCTACGCGTATTTGATCTGAGCGACCGCGCGCAGCTCGTCGGCAGTGGCGGTGCCGTAGCCGAAGAACTCCAGATACGCCGGAATCATCTCGAACAGCATGTCCGTGCCGACCTGCACGGCGCAGCCCTTGTCTTTCGCGGCGCGCAGGAGCGGCGTGTATTCCGACTTCATCACCACTTCGCCGACGAACGTGCCTGGCGCGATGCGGTCGATATCGAACGGCAACGGGTCCGTGTCCTTCATGCCGAGCGGTGTCGCGTTGACGATGACGTCGAAGCCGTCGGGATCTTTCGTATCGGTTCTGACGATCAGGTTCGGATAGTGCTCGCGCAAGCGCGAGGCGAGCCCTTCGACGGACGCCGTGTTGGTGTCGAAGATAGCGAGTTCCGCGACGCCCGCCGCCGCGAGCGATGCCGCGATCGGCGAGCCGACGCCGCCGCTGCCGAGCACGAGCACGCGTGTGCCCGCGAGTTTGCGGCCCTTGCGCTCGACGCCGCGCACGAAGCCCGCGCCGTCGAACTGATCGCCGACGAGCCTGCCGTCTTCGCGCTTCAGGATTGCGTTGCAGGCTCCGGCGATGCGCGCGGTGGGACTCACTTCATCCATCAGGCCGACGGTCGTGATCTTGTGCGGCATGGTGACGAGCGCGCCGCGGATGTTCGTCAGCTTGAACAGATGCGGCAGGAACGCGACGTAATCGTCGGGTTTGACGCCCATCGGCACGACGACCGCATCGATGCCCTGTTTGTCGAACCAGGGGTTGTAGATCATCGGCGCCTTGAACGCTTCGGTCGGGTAGCCGAGGTGAGCAATCAGAGTGGTCTTGCCGCTGATCATGGCAGCTCCTTTCACGATGTCGGACGCGCGCGGTCGCGCTCCGATCATGATAGAGCGGATTGCGTCTGCCGCAGTGCGGCAATCAGTGACTCGCGCCGAGGTAGGCCGCCTTCACCGACGGATCGTTGCGCAACTGCTCTGCGGGGCCGTGTGTCGCGACGCGTCCGTTTTCGAGCACGTAGCCGTAATCCGCGACATTGAGCGCTGCGGCTGCGAACTGTTCGACTAGCAGCATCGTGACGCCGTCCGCTTTGAGGCGCTCGATGATGCGAAAGACTTCGTCGACGAGAATGGGCGCGAGACCCATCGACGGTTCGTCGAGCAGGACGAGGTCCGGATTGAGCATGATGGCGCGCGCCATGGCGAGCATCTGCTGTTCGCCGCCCGATAGCGTGCCGGCGAGTTGATTGCGGCGTTCTTTCAGACGCGGAAAGAGTTCGATCGCGCGTTCGAGATCGGCGCTGACATCGCCCTTCGGGCGCGACCATGTGAGACGCGGGAAAGCGCCGAGCAGCAGGTTATCGGTGACGGACATGGTCGCGAATACGCGGCGTCCTTCTGGTGAATGCGCGAGTCCGAGGCGCGCGATCTTGTGCGAATCGAGCGAATCGATGCGCTTGGAGTTGCTGCCGACGCCCATTGTGATTTCGCCCTCGGTCGGCTTGATCATGCCGGAGATGGCGCGCATCGTCGTGGTCTTGCCGGCGCCGTTCGAGCCGATCAGCGTGACGACTTTTGCCTTCGGCACGTTCAGTGAGATGCCGTGGAGGACTTTGACTTTGCCGTAACCGGCGTGGAGGTTTGTTATCGTCAGCATTTTTCTTTTTCGGCTTTTGGGGGAATCCTGTGATCGTGTCGGTCTATTAGCACTGCCCCTGTGCGGGGCGGCACTCACTTTCTTTGCTGCTGCAAAGAAAGTAAGCAAAGAAAGCAGCCTCTGATACGCCCGCGGTCACACGCAATTTGGGTA